>CAYWPD010000039.1:0-13998 GCA_964460055.1 uncultured Candidatus Bathyarchaeia archaeon | reverse complement strand
TCTGGAGCGACGTGATCTCTGATCCATCTTATGCCGATCTCTCTACACCTTATGCACTGGCATCTCTCATCCGAGCGCTTGAGACGCTCCTCGACGAGTTGGCGTAGGTTGCTCTTCCTGACCCCGGCGTCGATGAGGGTCGCGGGGATATCCCGTTGAACTCTCATCACTCTGACCCATCTAGGAATGAAACGTTTCACTTCAGCGATCAGCTCTGCGGCTTCTTCAGCGTCGTATGGTGAGTATTTGCCGCTCTTCCACTCGTCGTAGAGCTTGGTTCCTTTGAGGACGAGGCATGGGTAGATCTTGATCATGTCTGGCTTGAACCGCTCATCCCTGAATATGGTTCTGAACGCTTCGAGATCGCGTTCGCGGCTCGATCCCGGTAGGCCGGGCATCATGTGGTAGCATACCTTCAGCCCTGAATCCTTCAGAACTTGGGTGGCTTCAACCACATCGCCGACGGTGTGGCCTCGATCGACGATCCGGTATATGTCGTCGTATATGTTCTGGACTCCCAGCTCGACCCGGGTAACGCCCATGTTTAGTAGGGAGTCGACGTGTTGCTGCCTGCACCAGTCTGGCCTCGTCTCGACGGTTATGCCTACGTTGCGTATTCTACCCGTCTCAGCTTTCTTCTTGACCTCGTCGAGGTTGGAGGCGCGTTCGCCGACTATTCCTTCGAGGCAGCCCTTGATGAAGTTGGTCTGGTAGCTGATCGGGGTGGAGGGGAAGGTTCCGCCCATCACTATCAGGTCTACTTTGTCCACGGTGTGGCCGATCTCTTGCAGCTGGCCGATCCGATTCGTTACTTGTAGGTATGGGTCGAACTGGTTTTGTGAGCCTCTCATGGCGGCGGGCTCGTGGCCGGTGTAGCTCTGCGGGGTTCCCTGCTTTGGGCCGCCTGGGCAGTACGTGCATGGTGATTCCTTTGGGCAGGAGGATGGACTCGTCATGACAGCTACGACGGCCACGCCTGAAGCGACGCGGACGGGTTTCCTGCGCAGGAGAGGTAGGAGAGCGGGCTTCTCGTCAGCCCTTAGATTAGCAATAATTTCGGCGTTGCTTGGGAGGTACTTCAGGCCGAGCCTTCGACAGATGTCTACCTTTGTGATGTCCAGAGCTCTCGAGTCTGGATGTTCGGTTGAGAGAAGACGCTCTATGATAGCTCTGCAAGCGGTCTCAGACATCGAGATTCCAAGCAGGTCTAGCTGGCGGACTATCTCCTGGACCTCGGGATCTCTCTCTGCCCCGGCTGTATGCTCATCATCACTCGCTTCTCGTAGTGGCGGTTGTTCACGCTCCTCGGCATGGTGGGCTTTCTCTGCTTGGGGGCCATCTTGTGGGTTTGAGAGCGGACCTTGCCTGCCTTCGTGAGCGACCCATGTGTCGGCATGAATTTCACCTATTCTCAGGGATCTTCCGACCATAACAACGTGCGGAGCATATTAAGCGTTTTGAGCTCGCTAGGTCTCGACGGGCCCTTTAGATCCCGAGGCGTCTCTGTACCAGAGGCCGAAGTCGGAGATCTTTCTGAGCACCTCGCTGTCGAAGACTGGACCGTCTGTGCAGGTTGTCAGGCCGAGCGGGTCGAGGACGCAGTGGCCGCAGATCCCTACTGCGCACTTCATGTAGCGGACGAGGCTCGCCTCAATTGGAGTTGAGTACTTCTCCGCCATGTCGAAGACCTTCCTGACCATCAGCTCGCGTCCACACGTGTATATCCTGTCGAACCGTCTCTCCTTGAGGGTGGCCTCCAAGACGTCTGTCGCGGTTCCTTTCCAGCCGTAGCTTCCGTCCTCGGTTGCGGCGACTATCCGCGCCTTCGACTTGGACATGGACTTCTTCAGGCGATCTAGAAAGACAAGCTCGGCTTGGGTCTTGGCGCCAACTACTACGGTTACGTCTGATCCAGAGTGTGCGAGCTTCTCGGCGAGCGGTGCGAGGGGAGCTATGCCACATCCCCCGCCCACGAGGAGTGTTTTTCCCGTGGTCTCTGTGAAGGGTTTGCCGAAGGGCCCTCTGACTCCGATTGCGTCGCCTCGCTTCATTGAGTGGAGTGCAGCCGTAGCTGTGCCTATGTTCTCGACCGTGATTCCGCAGAATCCGCTGGCCTCTATGTATGAGAGGCTCATCGGAACCTCGTCGACGCCCGGAATCCAGGCCATCACGAACTGTCCGGGCTTCGCTTGGCCGCAGAGCTCGTCCTTGAACTTGATGGTGACTACTTTCTCTGTCTCTCGGGTGGTTTCGAGGATCGGTGTGACCCTGACCTTTCTAGTATCTGTGGGCGAGTCCGACAATCTCCTCCACACTCCCTATGCCCTTGGTCTTCATATACTCCGATATTCCCTGGCATATCTCGCGGAAGATCTGCGTGCCCTTGATCATGATGCCTGTGCCGATCTGGACGGCCGAGGCTCCCGCCATCAGGAACTCGAGGGCGTCTGAGGCTTCTAGGACGCCGCCGCATCCGATCACCGGCAGGTCAACCTCCTTCGAGATCTCGTATACGCATCTGACTGCGATTGGCTTTATCGCCCTCCCGGAGAGTCCTCCGACCTTGTTTCCGAGGAGCGGTCTACCAGTGTTGATCTCGATCTGCATCGCGCGGACGGTGTTTATTGCGACGAGTGCGTCCGCCCCTGAGTCTTGAGCCGTCTTTGCGAGGGCTACAATGTCTGTGACGTTGGGTGTGAGCTTGACGAAGACCGGTTTCGTCGTGGCTCTCTTCACGCCAGCTACGATGTCTGCGAGAAGTTCCGGGCTCTGTCCGATCTCCTTTCCAACCTTCTCGACGTGTGGGCATGAGACGTTGAGCTCCACCGCGGCGACTCGGCTGCTGCTGGCGAGCTTTGCTCCTTGTGTGTAGTCTTCGGTTGAGTAGCCGTATATGCTGGCGATCACCGGGACTTCTAGGGGTGGGCTGGACTCGAGTTCGCTTATCATTTCCTTGATGCCTGGGTTCGGTAGGCCCATCGCGTTGATTGTTCCGCAGTCCGCCTCGACCAGTGTCGGGTTCGGATATCCTTCGCGGGGTTGGATTCCGGCGGATTTCATGGTGACTGCGCCTGCTCCGCCCTCTGCGCAGCGTCTGAGTGAGGATACTGCGATTCCAAGTACTCCGGCGGCTAGTATGGTTGGGTTTCTGAGCTGGAGGCTGGCGATCCTGGTCTGGAGTCCGCTGGGCAAGTCTTCTCATTCCGCGTGGATTGGGTGTCTCTCAGTTCTATTTATAAACGTTGGAAGCTCCAGCGATGTTGATCTCTCTGGAGTGGGATCTTTGAAGGTCTTCATTATCGATTGCGTCGCTGGATTCTTCGCTGTGGATGAGGAGAAGAAAGTCGTCGACTTCGAGAAGTTTCGCGGCGACCTTGACGCCGTCGCAGGGACACTGGCCGCTACGCAGGATGGGAAAGTCGCCGCGGAGCTGCTCACCCTCGTTCAGAGTCTCCGCAAGAAGGGGTTCAAGACCTTCGCCTTCGAGAGCGAGCAGCTCGGAGTGAAGACGGCGGAGGAGACGGGTGTCGAATACTCTATGGAGGGAGCCGAGGAGATAGGGGACTGGGTCAGATCCAATCTGGAGACCCTTCTGGTGGAGCGGAGAGTCACCAAATCCCAGGATGAGAGCGCCTCGCTGATCGCCCGGGTGGCGGCCGCTCTTGCAAGCCTGAAGATGAGGGAGGCTTCGAAGAAGAGGGATCTCCTGATAGTCCAGGCGATCCAGACGATAGACGATTTGGACAGGACTGCAAACCTGTTCTCGAGCCGGGTCAGAGAGTGGTATGGAATCCACTTTCCCGAACTTGACTCGCAGATCGAGAAGCATGAGACGTATCTGAAGATGATAGAGGAGTTCAAGTCCAGGGACAAGTTTGCGGAGGAAGGCCTCGTCGCTATGGGTATCCCGCCTGAGAAGGCGGATCAGATCTCTCAGCTGGCCCAGCGCTCCACAGGAGCTCCGCTTGGAGAGCAGGATTTGAAGAGGATATCGGGCGTCGCTGGAGTCGCCTTGGAGGTCTACAACACTCGCAGAGAGCTTGAGACCTATGTCGATGGACTTATGGATGAGGTTGCGCCGAACATGAAGGCTTTGGCTGGGGCTCCGCTCGGGGCCAGATTGATCGCTCTGGCCGGGGGGATAGAGAGCTTGGCAAAGCTTCCGGCAAGTACGGTTCAGATACTCGGCGCTGAGAGGGCTCTCTTCAGGTCGCTCAAGACTGGGAGCCAGCCTCCGAAGCACGGGATAATCTTCCAGCATCCCCTTATCCATCAGTCTCAGAGGTGGCAGCGGGGGAAGATCGCTCGGGCGCTCTCGGGCAAGCTGGCGATCGCAGCTAGGATAGACGCTTTCAAGGGTGAGTTTGCTGGCTCGAGGCTCATGAAGGAGTTCGAGGAGAGGGTTCAGGACGTCAAGGAGAAGTATCCCAAGCCTAGACCCAAGCCTGGACCCAAGCCTGAGAAGCCGGGGAGAGGGAAGGAGAGGAGGAGACGCGGGAAGCCTGCGCGGAGAGGCATATAGCTCCACGCCTTGAGACCCCGATAACGGCATCATTCTCAGCGGACTGGCCAGACGTGGTGGGGAAGGTGGAAGTTCGAAAGCATCCGAAGCACCCCGGAGTCTATACATCCAGAGACGTAGACGGCTCCACGAGACTCCTGACGCTCAGTCTAGCGCCCGGCCACATAGTCTACGGTGAGAGAACAGTTCTGTGGAAAGGCGAGGAGTATAGGATGTGGGATCCCTTCAGGAGCAAGCTGGCCGCCGCCATCCTCAAGGGAGTAGGCTCGATGACCTTCGGCGAGGGCGACGCGGTGCTGTACTTGGGAGCTGCTTCGGGCACGACTGTCAGCCATGTCAGCGACATCCTCGGACCGAAGGGCAGAGTGTATGCGGTGGAGTTCGCTCCTAGGGTGATGAGAGAGCTGCTCGAGAGGGTCTGCGCTCATAGGTCGAACGTGGTGCCGATACTGGGAGATGCCCGGCGGCCCGAGTCTTATAGGGCGCTTGCGCGCAGGGTCACCTCGATCTACTGTGATGTGGCTCAGCCGGAGCAGGCCAAGATCGCCGCCGACAATGCGGATGCTTATCTGGAGAGCGGTTCTGAGATCCTTCTCTTCGTGAAGGCGAGGAGTATAGATTCGACTGCGCCGATCTCCGACGTCTTCTCGAGGGAGAAGCAAATTCTAGCAGGGCGGGGATTCACGATAGAGGAGACCGTTGAGCTAGACCCCTTTGACAGGGATCACCTGATGGTCAGAGCCAAGTTTGGAGGTGTAGGAGCTGGCTCATCGTGAAGGACCGCTGGAGAGGTATCTGAGGGAGGAGATACGGAAACTCAACCTGCACCTTCCGAAGGGCAGGAAGTCTCTGAGCATGCTGCTCGAGGAGAAGGAGCCCTCGGTTGAGTCGGTGGATGGCAAGCCTCTACCCATCGAGAGGAGCGAACTGGTGGAGCTGGAGGGGATCGTCCCGCCTGAGATGCAGTCTAGGCTGATGCTGCCTATAGTGATCATGCGTAGGACAGATCTGGGCAGAGGTGCCTTCGAGGTCTTCGGCGGATCCGCCGAGCACTTCGTCGTCAGAAAGATATTGGGTCTGGAAGAGTCTGGAGAGCGGAAGGCCGAAGGTGGTGGAGGTTTGACGCTGATTTATCGGCCTCAGGTTCAGGAGTTGCGGCGGCGCTTCAGAACCGTTACGGCCGTCGGGTTTAGTGTGCCGAAGGATGAGGAGGTAAGCTTCTCAGAGCCTGGGTTCTGAAGTCTCTTGGAGGCGGGTCTGGCCTCTCTTGACCCTCTCTCTTATCGTGTCAAGGGTTTTCCAGCTGGTTCTGACGATCTCTGGGAATGTACCTTTCCTATGGTACCAGTCCTCAAGAAACTTCATTGTGCGCGGATCTGAGGCGTAGCCTGATCCGAAGTCTCCGTACTTCTCCTTGAGCTGTGAGATTGAGCGGTCTCTCTCCACCTTTGCTAGGATGGAGGCAGCGGAGACCACAGGGTATCTTGCGTCTGCGTGGTGCTCCGAGACGATCTGGAGCTTGAATGGCACGAGCGCCTCTATGTCTCTGCCGTATCTCCTAGCGTCCACGTCTGAAGCGTCGACGTAGGCGACGTGGGGCCGGAGCTTGGTAATGATCTCTGCCATAGCCTCGGCCTCGAGGTAGTTTAGCTTCCGGAGCTTCCTTCTGGAGCGGACGCGCTCGTCAATGATCC
The DNA here is from genome assembly GCA_964460055.1 of uncultured Candidatus Bathyarchaeia archaeon. Classification (GTDB taxonomy): domain Archaea; phylum Thermoproteota; class Bathyarchaeia; order RBG-16-48-13; family CAYWPD01; genus CAYWPD01. The sequence continues at coordinate 7,782 of CAYWPD010000039.1, read as the reverse complement.
GCGGCTCGATAATGACGTACTCGTATCGCGTTACGGCCTGCTTTATCTCGTGGTCGAGGCAGGCCCTCCTTGCGGGGGTGAGCATCTTGGAGTCACGGACGCCGAGGCCTGCGAGCCTTTCCAGCTCTCCTTGGGGGATGAGTATGCCTGCTATGATGAGCGGCCCGATGACGGGGCCCTTCGGGAGACTCTCGTCCGGAGTCTTCTCCCGGAGTCGTCGATGCCGCAGATCATCCTTTCGCCTATGGTCTCACCCCCGCCTGACTGCTGAATCATCTTTGTGCAGTGTTTGAGGAGATGGTTCTTGTCTTGCTTATGGTTTGATCAGGGTCTCTCGCGTAGCAGCGGCTGGGTCATGCAGTGGACGCTTCCGCCGCACTTCATGAACTCGGAGACATCCGTCTCGATGACGTCGATTCCCTCGCCTCGAAGTATCTGAACGGTCTTTGGGTTGCCTGTTGTGCAGACGATGCGGCCGGGCCTGATTGCGAGGGTGTTGAAGGCGAAGTTGTCCCTCTCCTCGTCGGCGTAGCTCGCCACGACTTTGAGGTCCTTCTCCCTCAGGAGGTCGGATAGGTACTGGGGGCACTGTCTGGGGTATATGAGGACCACGCCCTTGTTGATGACGCTGACGAAGCCGTCTATGTGGAGGTACCCAGTCGGGACGGGGAGCTGCACGACGCGCTCCACGCCTGCCAGCTTCAGCGTCTCCTCGACCTGGGCGATCCCTTCCTGATTCGTTCTGTGTCCCCAGCCTATTAGGACGGTCTTCGGCTCCAGCCAGGTGAGGTTGCCTCCCTCGAAGGTTCCCCTGCCGTGGATCGTGCGGAGTATCGGTACGCCTAGCTCGGCCAGCCTCTTTGCGATGTACTTCTCTTCTCCCCTCCGGGTCTCCATCGCCATCCGTGAGACGATCGCTCCTTCGGGTGTCATGGCCATCGAGTCGCGTACGAAGGTTGAGTCTGCCTTTTCTGGGCCGACTGTGCCGAGCTCGATGACTTCTACGCCGTTCTCGGAGAGTATCTTGGTGAAGTCGTCGTGCTGCCTCTGCATCTTCTCGAGGTCTGGCCTGGACTTCCATCTATACTTCGTGATGTCTGCGACTGAGTTTACCTCGTCTCCCGGCCTGTGGACTAGGACTTTGACGAGTCTTCCCACCTCGGAGTCTACGCCCCACTCTCCCCAGAGTCTGGAGAGATCTTGGTGGAAGCCTGTGTCGAGGGGTTGAGGAAGTTGGAGCATCTGACCTTCTCCGTCAGCGACTGTGATGAAATGGATTCCACTTATCACTTTTGGTAGCTGGCAACGGGCGTGGGGAGTATGGTGAGCATACCATTTATCTCGGTGGGTTGTACCTTCGTTATCAGTCGGTGGATTCGTTGGGTAGGCGAAGGAGAAAGGTTGTAAAGATTCCCAAGAAACATCTTCCGAAGATCTTCTACTGCCCATCATGCGGCAAGGAGACCGTTGGAGTCGTTATGTCTCACAGCAGCGTCAAGGTTCGGTGTAGTTCGTGTGGGTTGCAGAGGGAGTTCAACCGGGGCAGGGTGTATCAGCAGATCGACTACTTCAACATGTTCACTGACGATTTTTACAAGAGCTTGAGCAAACCTTCAACACCTCAGATGAAGGCGGAGGTGCATCCTCAGCAACCAGCTCCTGCTCCCGGCTCGACGGGATAGACCCACGTACTTCTGTCTCGGTCACTTGAGTTTACGGAAGCGCAAGGCGCCATTATTTTCTAAAACTCTCTTAGGTTGAAGAGTACTGGGTAGACCTCATTCTGACGTCATGCGTATTGTGGCCGCTAATCGTAGGTTCCAATGAACTCTCATACCTGCATCTTTGTTGCATCTAGATCGACCTTGAACACTGCATCGCGGGGTTTTGATTTCAGCCAGAATTGACCGCAACAGTCACCATTGTTGCTCTTTTAGCGGAGCGATTAGATGCACCTGAGATATCCAATTTTTCGAACCCCACCCCCCCTCCCCCCACTTTTCGTAATACCCTCCACTCACCTTTGGACAGTGCTCCTTTCTACGAAGATCGGAGATCTGACGTTACCCCGGCTTGGCCTTTGTCCGAGGTTCATTTGCTCGTCTTGGAGCTATCGCCTTCTACGACGGAAGTTCTCTCAGAGGTGGTCTCTTGGGTCGACCGTCGGCGCAGACTTCGATACCTGAAGAGAGGTCTCGAAGGGGCCCTCCTTGACCGCCGATCGGAGCTCTTGCCAATACAGTATAGCGCAAACCTTCGGGGAACGGAATTCGTAATGTTGTATGACCGGGCTGCTTTCTTCGGTCGCCATCTGCACGACTTCTTGTTCTTGGACGAGGTTCGACGATCAGCCGGAGATCAAGCTTGTACTTAAGGGGGTTAAGTTCCATTCCGACCCCGGGCACTCATCTGAAAGGTGGGAGGCTCTCATGACACCGGTATCTTGGGGTTTTCCTCTGAAATCGAAGAACCAGTTCTTTATGGTTCTCCCTCAGTGATCCGACTAGAGAAAATCATGTGGTAGCTGACATCCGTTGAAGCTTGAGGGTCACCTGCCCTTCTCCTTGACGTATGTCGCCCAGTATCTCTTGCCAGCTATCTCGACTATGCCGGAGCAGTATCCGCCGCGCTCTTTTGCGTAGTTGTCGGCCTCCGCGAAGTCTATGAACTTGCTCTCCGGGTGATCCTCTCTGACAAGTGTTGGTATCTTGGCTCCTACGTCCATCCATACGGTCAGCTGGATGAACCGTCTGTCTCCGCTCTCCCAGGTTCGTAAGGTGCTGTTATCCATGTAGGATCTCTGCAGCGCTCCGACATGCTTCTCGATCTGGGACCATTGCTCCGCTGGCCTAGGTCCGGTCGGCATTCCGAGGGCGGTCTTGATCTCTGTGTCCACTTCTTTGGGCATCACGCTTGCTTCGAAGACTCGTGGGAGGTACTTTTGTTCGAGCTTTTCGCGGAGTTCTTTTCTCCTTACCTGTGCGATCATCGTCTCGACTTCTTTGGCCTTGCGTACGGTTGAGCGAAGTTGTTCGGTTGTCATGCCCTCTTCCGTGATCTTTCTTGCGAGGACGGTGCGCTTCTCTGGTTCTAGGCGGGTTAGCTCCAAGGCTTTTGTGAAGGTCATGGTTGTTGGCTGTGCTTCGCCTCCGGGAGCGGTCACGACGCGTGTGGCGATCTCTTCGGGGAGCCCCAGCAGTGCTATTCGTTCGCTGACGTACTGCTCTTTCTTGCCTATGATTGCGCCGATCCGCTCTTTGGGCATTTTGAACCTGTCTTGGAGCTCTCGGAAGAGCTTACCCTCCTCCACAGGAGTTAGCTCCTTTCGCTGCAGGTTTTCAACGATCTGCAGCCCCATCGCCTCTTCGTCCGACATCTTCTTCACCCTCGCGGGGACGGTCTTCAGTCCGGCCTTCTTGGCGGCTTTGACTCTGCGTTCGCCGACGACGACCTCGTATTCTCCCTCAAGGCCGGGTGCGGGTCGGACGGTTATGGGCTCGATCACGCCGCCTATCTGCTTCATCGTCGCGGCCAGCTCGTCTATGTCTCCGAGGTCTGTTCTCGGGTTGAACGGTGATGGCTTGAGTTTGTCCAGCGGTATCTCCTTCACACTCATTTTTTCACCCTTTGTCCGGTTGCGGTACTATCATATTCATGGTGCGCCCGTAGCTGATAATGGCTTCGACGGGGCTTGGTGGCCGGGGATGCTCGACGAGATTATTGGCAAGCCCACGGTGGAGCTGCCGGTCAAGGCCTCAACGTCAGCGAGGCGTTCAAAACGGATTGAAGACTGGACCGAGGGGATCCCACCTCGCCTAGAAAGCAGGGGAGACATGGAGGCGAGTGCTCACGCCGCTTGGATCCTGTTTCAGTCCTCGCATTATGGGGTCTTCGATTGCCAAGTCACGGCGGATAGCCTCGCTACGAGGTGCGCTATCCTTTTTGAGGATACTATATGAACTACAGGGATAGTTTTAGCCCAGACCTTGGAGGAACAAGTTTAACGTTTCGAAGGCTTCTCCCTGAACCCTTTCCCTTGTCGTTTCGTCCTCGGGAGCTGGAAAAAGGAGACCCAGAGAGAGAGGCCAAACAGATGCTCAGCTTCATAAACGAGCCTACGGTCATCGAAGCTCTAGATGAGATTAGAGAGAAATTCAGAAGCCCCTAGATCGGAGGGCCCCTTCCAAGCGGGATAATATGAATCCTCAGGAGGAAGTGGATGTCTTAAGCATCTTTCTCCTTGTACCTTCCTTTCAAAGCGAGGCCATCTCAAAGAGCCAGCCCAACCTGCTTGCTGATGGGTAGACTTGACAATCATTTGATGTTATGCCTCAACTCGACTTGTTCAATGCTAGGGTCTTTGGTTGAGTTGATTGATGATTTTCGTACTTAGAAACTCCTGGAACTCTTTGAGGAACGTGTAGAAATCTCTTTCATTTATCTCAGACAGGAGCAAATCCCGCTCCTGCCCCCACTCAAAGAGTTTTCCGGAACTCAGAAGCCTCATCTTCTCCTTTAGATTGGTCCGGTACTTCCTGTAGATTCTGAGGGCAAAGTTGATTTTGTCAACTATGCAACTCTCTACATCTGCTGGTGTGATGCCGAACCTTTTCCGAATGAGGTAGATGTCCAGGAAATCCCTTGCCTTTGTTCCCTCTCTCGTAAGGAGGGCTCTGACTTTCTCGCTGAGTATCTCGCGGACGTCATAAACGTCGAAACTTATCTTTCTGGAATATTCGCCGTACTCTGGAAACAGCGCCTTGAGTTCAGCATGTCCATTCGTGAGTAGCCCTCTCAGCTTCCTCCTCTTCGAAGGGAAGCACATGCTTTCTGGAAAGTTGATTTGAACTTTCAGGAAGCTGCGGTGCCTCGTTATTTCAGAGGCGTACCAGATTTTGAGTGTGCACGTCTTGTTGCCTCCGCCAAACTCGATGTAGTCGGTGTCGCCCTTGTCGTACTTGAAATCCAAGCCTCTCCGAGCAGCGATGCCCTCAAAAACGCTTCCGGTTTCGTCGATCACTTTGGACAGGAAGGCTCGGACTTGTTTTTGCGATTTTCCGTCAAATACGCTCTGGTCCCTCCACGTAAAGTCGATGTCCTCGGAGAATCTCAGATAGCCAAAGTAGGACTTTATCAGGCAACTTCCTCCTTTGAACAGGAAGTTCAATGCAAAGAACTCGTTCTTCGAGAGGTCGAGCAGTATCTGGTGGAGGATGAGATCCTTTTCAATCAAGTCTCTCCTCATGATGTTAAGGGTCCTGCCGATCTCGTTTACAAAGTCAAGCCTCACGCTATCACTCTCTCAGCAATGCGCATCACACTCTTCGGATACTTCTCTGCGTAGCTCATCAGCTTCTCCTCCGAAGCTCTTCTTGCCCACTCCCTGATGTCGACGATTATCTTGTCTTCAGGCATACCGTTGTATCTCCAGATGTAGATGAAGTCGAGGACGGTCTTTTCGGGGTCAGAATATCTGACGGCAGCGTTCTTTCTCTCTACACCGAAGTCGAGCAGCGAGGGCGAGAGTTTGTAGAACTTAAATCTGTAGCCTGCTATGCTTATGGGCGCTGCCCTGAATAAGACATCGCTCACCACGTCTTCGACCGTGAAGTGCTCGTGAGTCATGTTGTTGAGCTTGAGCGCAGTGTGCAGGCCGAAGTACCATTTTCTCACTTTCTTTAGCTCCAAACCTCTCGCCACGAGCCCGAGATGGTCGTATCTGCTCCTTCCCAGCTCCACCTCTTCAAGAGACTTCACGTAGAATATTCCCCTGAAGATCCTCACTAGGTGGCCCCTTGCAGCAAGGTATCTGATCGCCGTTTCACAGTCGATCTCCATGGACCTGCAGTATCCCTTGAGCTCCGCAGATGTTGTGAATTCCCTGTTCTCCAGGTGGAGCTTCTTGAGCAACAGGTTCATTCTCATTCATATCACAACCTCACATTTTGTATGATGTTCAGATATATATCACACCGTGTATTTGGGCTTGCAAGCAACCGCGCAGGCTGACAGCAAGCAGGCATGCAAAGCCAAGTAGCTCTTTCAATCACCATATCATGGGGTTTTCCTCTGAAGGGACGGAGCATGATGGGCGAGGATACTGGACGAGATTGCGAGCAAGGCCATGGTAGTGGTTTGATCAGGATCTTCATTTTCATTCATGAAATCCTGCAACTTTGTCCATGCAATGTTGCATTTTCGGACTGTCAATGGAGCTTGCAACGGTCGCGTTTGGCTGAATCAGGCTCGGATTCGGCTTAGCTCTGGAAATTTTTCTCTGGCGCTCGAAGAGGCCGTTGGAATTGCCGAGGTCATCAAGGAGGGCCGGAAGGGGCTGCAGTGATCCCCAGCAATTTTTTCTGGCGTTGGTGCGTCGATCAGCGGGGGCCCTAACCTGATCTCGAACCTCTTGTGTCGGGTCGCTGTTTGCCGACGGTTTACTGATTTTGAAGAAGTCTGGGTCGAGCCTATCTCGTCTGGCAGACCGGCTCAGCAGACTTTTCGCAAAATTCTGAGATGAGAATCGCCTCGAGACGCCTGAGAATTATCTGGTATTTTGCCATACTTTAATGACCTTGAGGAAGCCCGCAGCGCGCTTATTTCGGCTAGTAGACATTCTCGGCGAGCTTCTCTCCGCAAATTTCTGAGCTACGCATCGCGATGCAGATAGGTGCTGCCCCTGCGGATGGGAAGGCCATGCCGAGTCTCTTCCGGGCCTTTATCTCAGGGGAGGCTATTCTCACAGGGATAGCTAGGGAAGGCTTCGCTTGCACGCTCAAGTCTTCCGACAGGAAGAAGCTTTCAGTACTGGTATCTTGTGGTTTTCCATTGAGAAACAGGAAAGACCGATAGGAGCGTTCTTTGTCCCCGGTAGGCTTTCAACCTCGGCGAGCGTTCGATTTTTCGAACCCCCACCCCCCGTATTTATAGGGCGAACAGCGCAGCCGCCCCACCTGCTCAGCCATCTCCCATATACTCCGTTATCCTCCACTACTATCCCCGACCGAGTCATCATCATCCCCGGATAACCAATACTCAGATGCGCCCGCTAGCACTTCTGCATGGAATTTCTATTCTATGGCATTGAGTCGGAAGGGTCAAGGCAGTTTATCTCTTCGCTAGCCTGCTGTAAGGTATCTCCCCTGAACCTTGAACCGCAGTGAAGATCAGATATTTGGATCAGCCTCAACGTTCTCCACGAGCCTTTTCCAGTCGGAGCATTAGGGTTAGAGCCCCTCGACTACGTGACGCCAAAGCCATAAGACTTCTGTATGATCAGCGCGCGCATCAGATCCTCAGAGAAGCATGGTGAACCGGCCAGTTTATCGCGGAGGGCTGACCGCTCCTCGAGGCACTACCCTGCCCAGGTAAGCGCGAACCCCATAGGCGCGCAAAATCAGGTCGTATTGCTTTAGCGAGTTCAGATCCACATCTCGTGCATTGACGCAGAGGGTCTCAATGCCAGCGTTCTTGAGCCCCGTCTCAAGCGATCTTGCAATCCTTTCCGTTCTGCCGTATCGCGTATCGAAAACTACTATTGCTCTCATTGCTTGGTATTGGCGAGCTGCATCTAACGAACACTCTTCGCAAAGATTTCCGAGATCCTTGCCACGGACCCCGACTTGCCACAGCGTCGTTTCCTCTCCACACGTTTGACACTTACCCTTCTCCATCTTATCAATCCACCAACCTTGATCTCGAACACCTTTCGCTTGATTGCGAACACCACTCCAAACTACCATAGAAAAGAAGAGAGAATACATAGACCAAACCTAGATACTT
>CAYWPD010000038.1:6740-14147 GCA_964460055.1 uncultured Candidatus Bathyarchaeia archaeon | reverse complement strand
GCCGCCAGAGCCATCGCGCTTGAACTTCTCGAGTCAGGGTTGAAAGCGGCAAATCCAAAGGATGCTGTGATGAGACACGTTCTCCTCGAAGGAAACCTACTTCGCCTGGGAAACTTCAAGATCAATCTCTTGCACGTTTCAGAAATCATAGTTGTTGGAGCTGGGAAAGCCACCGCAGCCATGAGCGAGGCGCTAGAGGCAGTCCTAGGGGAGAGAATCACTCACGGGCGGATCAACGTCCCACACAGCATAGCTGACCGAACCAGATTGAACAGGATCGTAGTGAACGGTGCTGGTCATCCTATTCCCGACGAGTCCGGGCGCAGAGGGGCTGAGGAGATACTGAGACTGGCAAGCAACCTTCGGAAAGACGATCTATTGATATGTCTGGTATCCGGTGGAGGTTCAAGTCTTATGCCACTGCCGAGACCGGAGATCGGGCTCGAGGACAAGCAGGAGACCAATGATCTGCTGATCAAGTCAGGCGCTAGGATCAACGATATCAACATCGTCAGGAAACACCTGTCATCGATAAAGGGAGGACAGCTGGCAAAGGCAGCCTACCCTGCAACCGTTCTCAATTTGGTATTGTCAGACGTCGTGGGAGATCCTCTCGATTCGATTGCGTCAGGCCCAGCAGTTCCAGACCCCTCCACATACCAAGATGCGATCACGGTTATGCAAAGGTACAAAATCTGGGAAAAATGTCCTCCCAGAGTTCGCAGAGTTCTATTGGCCGGTAAGAGCGGCAAATTGGAGGAGACGCCTAAGCCGGGCAACAAGGTTTTCCGTAAAGTACACACCTCAGTCGTGGGAAGCAACCGCATCTCATGCGAAACCATAGTCCACGAAGCCCGAAAGAAGAACATGAACACGCTACTTCTATCAACCCATATCGAAGGCGAAGCTCGGCACGTAGGCACTCTCATAGGCGCAATCGCGCTCGAAGTTGGATCAACAGGCAACCCAGTCAAGAAGCCAGGCGTAGTAGTCGGAGGCGGAGAGACGACCGTAACGGTTCGTGGAAAGGGAAGTGGCGGAAGAAACCAAGAGGTAGCACTAGCTGCCTCGACTAAGATATCAGGAACGGACGGGATCGCAATTGCCTGCATGGACACAGACGGAGTCGATGGACCTACGGACGCTGCTGGCGCCATTGTGGATGGAGCAACAACATCAAGGATAGGCGGTTTAGAGAAAACCATAGAATTCCTAGAAGACAACGACTCCTTTCGCTGCTTCTCAAGAATTGGAGACCTCATACTGACAGGGCCCACGGGCACCAACGTAAACGACATCATCGTAGCGGTAGTCCCATAGCAGAGTCACCCGCGGGGTCATATATCGTCGGACGAGTTCAACGCTCTAACTCTTATATAGACGGAGAAGGCTTCTCTTCGGGTTAGGATAGGAGACGTGGTCTAGTCTGGCCAAGGATGAGCTCGTTGGCGGGCTCTTATTTGTTGCTGGCATCTTGATCATGGTAATCTACCTGTACTGGCTCTTCTTCACGTCGTTCTACTTCTGGGCAGTAGCAGTCCCGGTTCTGATAGGAGTCGTGGCCGTCTTGGGCATAGTAATGTGGATCGGCTGGACCATGGCTACAACTCCGCCACCCAAGCCGATCGAATTGGAAGCAGCCACGTCTACGGAGACTCCTGAGAGCGGCGGCCCAACACCTAAAGATGAAAAGAAAGACTAGCCCACAGCTTCTACGGATATGTTAGATTCAAGCATAGGCACTAGAGTCGGGTCACTCGACTGAGGTTATGATACCTATTCCTCTTGTTCGGCCTTCTCTGAAGACGAATTGCTGACCCTTCATCACATGCTCTGGTCGAAAGAGGAATCGTATGCGTGCCTTGGCGCGGTCGTTAGATCTGAGCGGCTCCTTGCTTAGCCACTCAAATCTCGCAGCCTGCCTGATCGTCTGTACATGAAATGTTGCGTGGTACCCGGTCTTGATGGTCGTAGGATGGTGCAACAAGTGCACATCGGCAAGAAAGCTCCAGTTCGGCTTTGAAACGTCCTTTCGCCCGACGATGGCCATCCCCTTCCTGATCTCTTCGAACTTTATCCCAGACAGAGCGAACGTGACTTCCTGTCCCGGAATGACACGCTCGATGAAAACCCTGTTAACCTGAATAGATCTGACTCGTACATCGCGGAACCTAGAATCCGGGAAGGGGCCGATTGCCATCTCGCTTCCGGCCACGCAGCTCCCCTGCAGTACAAGCCCGCTAATCACAGCACCGACCCCCGGAACGTTGAACTTGTCATCAACATACATCAGAAAGTCCTCCTGCAGCCGGTCTCTCCACCTGTAGACTGGCGGGAGAAGATTCAGGAAGAAGACCAGTCTCTCCAGCCCCTCTCCTGTTGTGCTGGAGATTGGGAAGATTGGGACGATTCTACCGCTTGAGACATGTCGCGCACAAACCACAATATCGTCAATATCCCGCACAAGGACGGGGATCTTGTTGACGTTAGGAAGCTTGAGCACCTTCTGCACGTCCCTAATGGTCTGCTCCAAGATTAGTTTCGGAGCAACATCGACCTTCGTGACCGCGATGAAGAAAGGGACTCTGAGTGAGACAGCGAGGCCCATGTGTTCCTTGGCCATCGAAGGCAACTCGGTGCTCCCAGAGATGGCTATAAGGGCGTAGTCCGGAACGTACCCCATCACACCCTTGAGGGTGGTTCTAAGGTACCTTTCATGACCAGCCAGATCGACGAACGTGATAATCTTGGTGCTTCCCAGATAGACGTCAGCCTCGCTCGATGGATTTGAAAGGTCATAATTTACCACGTTTCCCAGTTCATCATACCCTAGGAGGTGTGTGGAGACCGATGAAGTTCGACGCATCTCCAACTCATGCAGATACCGACAAATCTTACTCATGGCCTTGCCGTTTCCATCGTCCAATTCTCCCGTGGTCAGTACGCTGATCAAGGTCGACTTCCCGGCGTCGGCATTCCCGAGTAGAGAGACGTAGACAGATATCGGGAAGTCGGCCGCCCTCGATCTTCGGACAAGCACCTCTTCGATCTTACCCCGCCGCCCAACGATCGTCCTGACTGGCATGATTCTTGCTCCGATCTTTTCGGCTATTCTTTCGAGATTCTTCACGCTGTTTGCAAGTTCCTCCTGTGAGATCCCGATGAGGGAGCCATCATTCGAGACGCCCAGCTCATAGAAGGCTTCCCCGCCACCCTCCATGAGACGATACTTCATCTGCGTGGCCAATTCCTCGAGCCTAGCCTCGGAGACTGAGTCAATCTTGAGCTTGTACTCTAGATTCCCTTCCTCCCGTTCGGCCGCCAGATTGTGCAATGCCTCTGCCAAAGCAGATCGCTAGAAGACTACGCAGGACATGCATTAAGGAGTACCTGTCGACAGGCGCTTGAACGAAGCTGCGGTCATCTTCCACACGTAGGCGCTGACGAGAGCCCTTTGCAACGGCCATGCAGCAAACGCGAAGCTCATATCGTGAGGGTGAAGAGAAGCTTTGAAGAGATGGGAAATGATGAAGGTAAACGTGCTCGGCGTAATTGGAAGTCCGAGACACGGCAACACAGAGATACTGATCAGAGAGGCCCTCAAAGCGGCCGGAGATACGGGTGAAGTTGAAGCGAAAGTGATCCATCTAGCCGACATAACAATCAAGCCCTGCACCGGCTGTATGAGGTGCCTCTACGCCGAGGAAGCTGAAGAGCGAATCTGCCTAGAGCACAAAGACGACATGCCTTACGAACAGCTGATAGAGGCTGATGGGATAATAGTAGGAAGCCCGGTCTACGTAGGAAGCATAACTGCTCAAACTAAGGCATTCCTTGATCGCACTGAACCATTGACACCCTACGCCAAGAGGATCCGGCTAAGATCTGCCCTCAGAAACAAGGTAGGAGGCGCCATCTCAGTAGGCGCCAACAGAAACGCCGGACAGGAAACCACCATTCAGGCCATACACAACTGCTTCTACGCCCACCACATGATCTTGGCCAGCGCAGGGATCGACGAACCTGGCTACGGATGCTTCTACGGCGGAGCCGGAGTCCTTCACCCCAAGAGAGGCGTCGTACTAGACGCTGTTAGAGAAGATGAGCTCGGACTAAAGTCTTCCAGAGGCCTCGGAAGAAGAGTTGCCGAGGTTGCCAAACTGGTCAAAATCGGCACGAGTGCGAAGGAACAATAGCGCTCGAGCGGCTCAAAGACGTCTAGCGTCCCTGTATGCCAAACCTAGTGCATATGATGTTGATCGAAGAGAATCCAAGAGCCTGCCGACTCGAATGATGATTAAGCCAGATTCTGGACAAGTTGCTGCTTCCCTGCGAGACGGCACTATCGTCAACCGGAAAGGCAGGTTCCCCACAAGAAACAACGGCCCGAGCATGTGTCCGCTGCAACATTGCTCATGTTGGGGACTAAGATAATGCAGGGTCTTTCATGATCACTTCGTACCAACGATGGCTTCCGTCTTCCCATACCCAGTAGGAGTTCAGAACCTCCAAGTTTGGGAACTTCTTCGCAACCCTAGATTCTGCAATCGACTTGGCACTCAAAGCTGGCGAGAATTTGTTGACTCCCATCCGCTTCTGTCTTCTGCCGGAAACTGGTCGTTGTTTCCTGCGTCCACCCTTCCTGATCCTGACTCTAGCTAGTACAAGTCCTCTCTTGGCTTTGTATCCCAATCTGCGAGCCCTGTCGAGCCTTGTAGGCCTCTCAATCCTCGTAATCGACTCTGCCTTGCGCCACTCTATCGCACGTGACCTCATTGCTCTGATGTATTCGTCGCTTTGAGCCTTCCAGAATCTCGAGATCTGACTGTACATCGATTTCAAGGCTCGGACTTCCAGCTCTGACTTCCGCACTCTTATGGAGCCGGATGAGAGGAGGCTAGGCGGTTCATAACTTTTTCGTTCACAGCGCCTTGGCTGCTTCGATTACTTTCTGGGCTATCAACCTCGAAGCAGTCACCTGTGCATCTTCAGTTTGGGCACCTATATGTGGAGTGCACACAACGTTAGGCAGCTTCATCAGCTCATAGTCTGTCGGCGGCTCCACGCTGTAGACATCAAGAGCCGCTCCAGCAATTCGGCCTTCGCGGAGAACTTCTAATAACGCCTTCTCATCGACGATCTCTCCTCGCGACGTATTGATCAGATACGCGCTTCGCTTCATGAGGTTCAGCTGACCTCTACCGAGCATTCCCCTCGTCTCCTGCGACAAGGGAACATGCAAGGTCAGGAAGTCGACCTGCTTCAAGAGATCGTCCAGAGGCAGATGTTTGGCATCCAGCTCCCTCAGCAGATCAGGCTTCGGTCGTGGCGTTGCATTGAGGATCGACATTCCCATAGCTCTCGCGACTCTTCCCACGCTCATTCCGATGTTGCCCAAACCGATGATTCCGAGAGTCTTCCCCCTCAACTCTGTTCCAGTCAATTCCTTCTTGAGCCATCTCCCCTCCTTCATCCCTCTGTCTGCCAACGGAATCCTCCTAGCCAGAGAGATCATGAGGCCTATAGTAAGCTCGGCAACGGAGTTGGCAGGAGCGTCAGGAGTGTTGAGAACTTTGATGCCCTGCTTGATCGCTGCGTCGAGATCTACATTGTCCAATCCAGCCCCTGCGCGGCCAATTATCTTCAGAGCACTCGCCCTCTTGATGACCTCCGCTGTCACTTTTGTTCTGCTTCTCACGATGAGCACCTGGTACTCGCCGATTCTGGCCCTTAGCTGGTCAGGCGAGATCTCAAAATCTCTCTCCACCTGCAGGCCAGCTCTCTCCATCATTCTTATGCCGTCCTCATGTATGCTATCGCTCACCAGAACTCTAACCTGAGCCATCCCTCTCGACCTCAGAATCTCAGTTGTTCTCTGATCTACGCAGAAATAAACCTATGAGACATGCAGGCAGGTGAAGAATTTCCGGCAGTTGAAATCTCGGAAGAGTCTTCGGCGCAGATACAGATTTAATTCTCCCTATCGAACTAGTCCAGTCGGGCCGGGGTCTCCTAGAGATATGCGGGAAATCTGGTAGGGAGCAGCAGATCGCTCAAGCCTGGAGTCTTCGACTAGGCAGCCTGTGGGCCGCAAGGCCCGCATGGGTTCAAATCCCATCCCCGGCGCCAACGCGTTCGACGGTTACCTATGCTTTGTATCTCTCCTCGGACCAGACATTTCCGCGTTCATGATAACCTCGTATCTCCCAGAAGCCGTCCGCATAGTCTCTGATGAACTCGACCTCGGTGAGCCACTTCGCGCTCTTCCAAGCATAAAGGTGGGGTATGACTGGCCTCGCTGGGAAACCCTGTTCCAAGCTCAAAGGCTTCCCATCCATTCTGAAGGCTATGATCGAATTGTCAGCCAGAGCGTCTGCGACGGGAACCGGTGCGGTATATCGGTCTGCACACCTGAATAGGACCCATTTTGCCTCCGGCTTAACGAGAGCTTCTTTTGTCAGCGCCTTTATCGGGATGCCCTCCCACAGCACATCCGGGATGCTCCAACCCGTAACGCAGTGAAAGTCCTGTCGGAGGCTTACCATAAGCGGGCTCCCAACAAGTTGGTTATAGGAGTAATTCATCTCCCTCTCTACAAGTCCAGTGATTCTGAGGCTCCATTGCCGCAGATCCAAGGCTGGAGTTCCCAGCGCCGAGTAAATGACCCATCTTCGAACATATCGTTGCCCTGGAGGCGTTCCAGATTCCATTGCATCCGGCCTCCCAGTCTTCACATAATCCTCTTGTTGAGGCTCACCTCATATTTCAGCTGCTGCTGCCCGATGTGCACACGGCCCCTCGTGAAAGATGAGAGATCATCTCTATTCGAGCGCCCAGTCTTCTATGGTCAGAAATCCACGGAAAACTGCCTTTTGCCCAGGTCGGGACAATGCTAAATTACCCGGAAATGTTTCAAGCGTGTTCGTGAACCTGAAAACGGTACTTGGCGTAGTCGCAGTTGCCGTCCTCTTCATGTTTGGTGGTATCTTCGCCCTAGCTTCAGTCTATGAGGCCACTAGATTGGTAGTGGCTGCCATCTTCTTCGCCGTCGGCTTCGGAATACTATACTACTTGACGAAAAAGCCTCAGACCATAGTTCAAAGGTTGGAAGTCTCCGGACAGATAAAGACGGCTACGCTCAAATGCCCCAACTGCTCGGCTTCCCTAGATGCTAGCCAGATCAAGATTATTTCTGGACTGCCCTACGTGACGTGTTCCTACTGTGGGCGAACTTCGGAGCTTGTTGAGGAACCGAAATGGTGAAGACACGTTCCCTAGTGCTCTGGCTGATCGTCATAACTGTATCAGCGATGTCCGTAGTCGGTGTAGCGGCACAGAGATCATATCACATCGAGCATGAATGGGCCAAGATCTGGATAGACTCCGATGGTAGTATCGATCTGCTGT
>CAYWPD010000038.1:0-6640 GCA_964460055.1 uncultured Candidatus Bathyarchaeia archaeon | reverse complement strand
CATGATATACGAAGACATAGAGAACCCGGGCAACGTCGGCATGCAGTTTGTTCCAACCTGGTGGCAAGAGGCAAGGGTGTTTGACCTGCGTGTCCTGATTGTTCTGCCTCTCGGAGTCACCACCGACAGACTGAAGACATCAGTGGACTGGGACAACATCTCGACAGAAGACGGCCGACTATCGGTATATTGGGAAAGGCAAGATCTCTCTCCTAATCAGAGATTCGAATTCGGTGTCTCCTTCCCCAAGGAATATGTGCAGGACTACGAGACACGTCCCACCGGCCTATTTGCCTTTCTTCGACAGAACTTACCTGCTCTCTTGGTGGCTGGAGTCTCGATCACCGCCATAGGCGCAGTCGTCTACACGGCTCGTAAGAGAGCGTACTTTGCACCCTCGGTCAGCGTGGAGACTTTGGGGATAAGACATGGACTAACAGCGGTGGAAGCCTCCTACCTACTCGAAGTAGGGCCGACGAAGATCGTAACTGAAATCCTCTACGGCCTGCTACAGAAGCGAGCCGTCTGGGTTAAAGCCACAGACCCTGCTCTCCAGCTGAAAGTCGTGCAGCAGCCTCAGGAAGGCGAAAGCCCCGAGGCACCTCTCCGATACTACGAGATAGACTTCTTGGACGCGATCAGCGAGGATGGAACTCTACGCGAAGAGAAACTAGCACAGACGGTAATCTCCCTAGGAGAGAATGTCGAAGAGAAGATGCGTGGGTACTGCAGGCGCGACACAATCGACTATTATAGAAGAATCGTGGCAAAGGCATGGGAACAGGTAGAGCAAGCCGACACACCTGGCCTAGCTTCGAAGGCCTTCGACGAGCAACTCCTATGGCTTCTCCTCGATCCGAGCTATCAGTCGCGCACCCAGTCAGCCTTCCGTGACAAAGCCTTCGAGCCGAGTCCATTCTGGCTATGGTACTGGTATGGATACCACCACTACTTCCCAAACCCAACATACAGACCAGACGTCGAGAATCCGGCCAGATCGGGAGAGCCACCAAAGATTCCCGGAGCCGACTTCGCCAACAACATCGCGACGGCAGTCGAGAAAACATCGAACAACATCGTAGCCAATCTTGAGAAGTTCGCCAATTCACTCATCCCTGTAAGGATCCCACCCAAGACCTCCCGAGAACCGGCCCGCCACGGAGCTGGTTGCGCTTGCGCGTGCGCGTCGTGTGCATGCGTTTGCGCATGCGTCTCATGTGCCTGCGCTTGCGCAAGTGGAGGCGTGGGTTAGAAAGGACGGTGTAAACCTGTGAGCGCGCTACGAGGAATCTTCGGGAAACGAAGGATCCCACAAGGCCGTTACACGTACCGCGGAAGAGGAAAATTCACTGGTCTCGCACTTCAACTTCGTGTCGAGCCTGATAACCGAGGACTTCTGGTCATCAATGCAAACACAGTACTCTATCTGAACGAGACAGCCGCTGCTCATGCCTACTTCTTCATGCAGGGGATGTCGACGGACTCGGCTCTGAAGAAGATCCAGCGCATGTACAGAGTGGACGAAAGTACCGCAAGGTCAGATCATGAGAAGCTCATCTACACGATCAGCACCTTGGCGCAGACTGAAAAAGTCTGCCCCATTTCCTATCTGGACGTCAAGAGCGTCGAGCCTTTCACACAGGAGCTCACGGCGCCTCTTCGTGCAGACTTGGCGCTTACCTTCAGATGCCAGAACAATTGCATCCATTGCTATGCTGGCGGGCCACACACAACGAGGGAACTCACAACCGAACAATGGAAAACAGTCATAGACCACCTACACCAAATCGGCGTGTTCATAGTCACTTTCACCGGAGGCGAGCCTACCCTCCGCGATGATTTGTCCGAACTGATGCTTCATGCGCAGAACAGAGGAATGGTCACAGGACTGATCACAAACGGCAGGCGACTCAGCGACAGAAGTTACGTTGAGAACCTTGAGAAGTCCGGACTGGACTTTGTGCAGATTACCCTCGAGTCCTATAGGGCAGAGACACACGACCTAATGACGGAGACAAAGGGCAGCTGGGAAGAGACCATCAGGGGGATAAGAAACGTCATCCCGACCCAGATCTATGCCACTACGAATACCACACTGAGCAAGCACAACGTCTCAGATTTCTTGGAGACGGTGGACTTCATAAAAGAGCTTGGAGTGGCTGGCTTCGGATGCAACGCTCTGATCTACGCAGGGAAAGCCAGTCAGATAGCAGACGAGTTTGTCGTAGCACACGAGACCTTGGCAGAGCTATTGCCGAAAGTCCAAGACAAGGCCAGCAAACTGGGGCTGAAATTCCTATGGTACACGCCGACCCAATACTGCCACTTCAACCCAGTAAGCCTAGGCTTAGGCGTGAAATCCTGCACAGCAGCCTTGATTAACACTTGTATCGGACCCAATGGCGACGTCTATCCTTGTCAAAGTTACTTCGAGCCCCTAGGTAACATCCTGACAGACGAATGGCGGAAGATCTGGAACCATCCGCTCGCAGTTAACATAAGAAAGAGAGAGTACGTCGAGCCGAAATGCAAGGACTGCCCACAATTACGAACATGCGGCGGAGGATGCCCGCTCGAACTCAAAAGGGATGGCTCCATGTGTATCGGAATTCCCTAGCACCCTGTTCTGCACTCAACACATCGATATTGTGACAGCATGGGGAAACCCTGCGAAACATGCATCAAAGCCCATAAACACCGCCGTCCTCCCTTGGAACTCGAAAAACGTCCAGGCGAAGCAGATCGATCAGATCGGAAAACCCCCGTAGCAGAGAACGAAAACAGGAAGAGCCTTCCCAGACAGCAGATCAAGCCGCTTGAAGACAACGTTTAAATAAAGTCTGAAAGCCCTTCGGTAGTTAGCTCTGGGTATGGAGAACCCAACTTGTCTACTGAATTCAGGCACATAGTCAGAGTGGCTGGAACCGACATAGATGGATCGAAGAAGCTTGCATACGGCCTAGCCAAGATTCGCGGCCTAGGAGTATCACTCTCCAACGCCCTCATCAAGGTCTGTGGTCTAGATCCGAACCTCAGATTCGGCTATCTGACCGACGCGGATGTCCAGCGGCTGGAGACTGCGCTCGAGAATCCATCTGCACACGGAGTACCTGAATGGGCTCTGAACCGTCAGAAAGAGCTAGAATCGGGACATGCAGCGAACCAAGTGGGTGCAAACCTCACCCTTGGCGTCAAGTCAGACATCGAACTCATGAAACAGATGAGATCTTGGAAGGGAGTCAGGCATTCGCTAGGACTCAAGGTCAGGGGACAACGAACCAAAACAACTGGAAGGACAGGCCGAACAGTCGGAGTAAAGAAGAAGCTTGTCGCCGCGGCCGCGGCGACAGCCAGAGAGAAGAAGACGTGATGATGGATGGGAGATCCGAAGAAGCGCAAGAAGAAATTCGAGACTCCCCGCTACGCGTGGAGAAAGGATACGCTGGACGCGGAACTCAAGATTCTCGGGCAGTACGGCTTGAGAAACAAACACGAGCTATGGCGCACCCACGCGATCCTTTCAAAATATCGCGGATTGGCAAGGTCTCTCCTCGCCAAGACCGGCGAAGAAAAGATACTCGTGGAGGAGAAGATGCTCTCTAGGCTGAAAGGGTTGGGAGTAATCCCAAGAGACGGAACACTTGACGATGTCCTAGATCTGTCTATCGAAGACTTCTTGGAGAGGAGATTTCAGACGGTCGTTCAGAGACTTGGACTGGCCAAGACATCACAACAGTCGCGTCAGCTTATAACTCACGGACACATCCAAGTCGATGGAAGAATAGTCACATCCCCCAGTTTCATTCTCCCCAAATCATTAGAAGACAAAGTGGGGTACGCAGTAGACAGTCCGTTGAGCAAGATCGAACACCCAATAAGAAGAGAGCTGAGCGCCATTCCGACAGCGGTGAAGCACTCATGAGTGAAAAGAGACCTGAGAAATGGGGAATAGTTCACATCTTCAGCTCGTACAACAATACGTTGATCCACATTACAGACCTCAGTGGAGCAGAGACGATCGCTCGAACCTCGGGTGGGATGTTCGTGAAACAGGATCGCTTCGAATCCTCTCCATACGCCGCGATGCAAGCGGCATCCAGCGCGGCTCAGGCCGCTAAAGACCGTGGGATCACGGCCATCCACATTAAGGTGAGAGCGCCCGGGGGTTCCGGCCCTAAGACCCCAGGACCTGGCGCGCAAGCAGCTATCAGAGCAGTGGCAAGAGCCGGTTTTCGAATCGGAAGGATCGAAGAGGTGACTCCGATACCGCACGACGGTACTCGTCGTCCAGGAGGAAGACGAGGAAGACGAGTGTAACACCAATATCTAGGTCCTACTCTGGCTCAACCAACTTTATACATTGATCCTTCAGTAACAGATTCGATCGAATCGGGGCAGTTCCACAGACAGTAGCCTAGCTCTGTCAACGCACTATTTGGAAAGAGTTAAATAATGACCATGCTTCTGTGGACCGAGAAACCCTATATCCTCCAAGAAAAATGGGTTGGATCCCATGGACATCCAGCTCCTCGAGAAAGAGGAGGAGAGACTTTCCTTCATCATTCGTGGCATCTCGATAGAGACAGCGAACGCCCTGAGAAGAACGATGCTGTCAGAAGTCCCATGTATGGCGATCGACGATGTCGTAATGATCGAGAATTCTTCGATAATACATGATGAAATCCTTGCGCATAGACTGGGACTCGTGCCTCTCAGGACGGATTTAGACGCCTTCGTGTTTCCTGAAGAGTGCGACTGCAGCAATGAACTGGGATGCTCCAAATGCAGATCTATTCTGACCTTAGAAGCCGAGGCGACTGATGAGACGCGCACGGTTTACTCAGGCGAGCTCAAGCCGACCGATCAACATACTTCTACGAGCACCGACAAGATACCAATTGTCAAGCTGGCCCCGGGCCAAAAAGTCAAGCTTGAAGCCTATGCCAGACTCGGGACAGGAAAGATGCACGCCAAGTGGCAGGCCGTGGCCGTGAGCGCGTACAAATTCGTGCCAGTAGTGTTAGTCGACGAAAAGAAGTGTAAGGGCGTCAAAGAATGCGTAAGAGTCTGTCCGAAAGGCGTATTTGAGATGTCCTCGGGCAAAGCGAAGGTGGCCAGGCTCCTCTCTTGCATCGAATGCTTCGACTGCGTGAAGGCGTGCCCAAATGACGCGATCACCGTAGAGTGGGAGAAAGACGGCCTCATATTCAATGTGGAATCGGTAGGATTCATGAGCCCAGAGGAAGTCGTTCTTCGCGCTTCAGACATCTTGAACGGCAAAGCAGAGGAGTTTGCGTCTGAGGTCAGAGAGCTTGACTAGAAAAAAGAGTAGAAGAAACCCTGAGCTTCTGAGGCTTATAGGCGTCCTCGAGAGCGAATCGTCCAAGAGCAATACCCCACTATGGCAAGCCATCGCAGAAAACCTCGACAAGAGCCGCCGCAAGGCTGTCGCCGTCAACCTGAGCCGAATAAGCAGATTCTCCCAGACATCCGACACCGTGATCGTTCCGGGAAAAGTCGTCGGCGCAGGAGATCTGACTCACCCTCTAAGGGTGTCCGCCCTCGCCTTCTCCAACTCAGCCAGAGAAAAAATTGTCCGAGCCGGTGGCGAAGTGCTCACAATCGAATCCCTTGTGAAGGAGAACCCAGAGGGCAGAAACGTGAAGATCATCGGGTGATGTTTGATGAGTAGATTGGCCAAACCCAAGCGGAAAAGCAGCTTCATAGACGGGAGTGATCTCATACTCGGAAGGATGGCCAGCATTGTTGCCAAGCGTCTCTTGAATGGAGAGGAGATCACAGTTCTGAACGCAGAGCATTGTGTTCTATCGGGCCACTCCAAGGTGGATGATAAACGCGAATTCCTTGAGATCAGAGGCTTGACCAATCCCTCCCTTGGGCCAAAGCACCCTAAGCGAGCCGATACCTTCGTGAGAAGGACTATACGGGGAATGCTCCCGTGGCGGAAATCGAGAGGCAGAATGGCGTTTAAGAGGCTGAAAGTCTACAGAGGCTTTCCGAAAGAGTTTGATGGCATAAAACTGGAAAAGCCATCCGAGGCCAATGCCAGTCGCCTCAGAGGGCCGTATCTCCGAGTGGGCGATCTAATCAGGGAAATAGGCAGGCCGACGTAAGATGAAGAGAGCTCCAACAGCAAAAAAGAAAGTCATTATGATAAGTGGCAAGAGGAAGACGGCAATAGCCCGCGCAACATTCAGGCCTGGAAAGGGCAGAGTTAGAGTCAATAACATTCCCATAGAGATCTTCTCTCCCGAGATTTCCAGAACGAAAATGATGGAACCTCTCTGGCTTACAGATGGATCTTGGAGCGATGCCGATATCGATGTGGATGTCAGCGGCGGCGGGTTCATGGGTCAAGCGGAGGCTACGAGAACAGCGCTTGCGAGAGGCATAGTTGAGTGGACCAAGAGCGCCGAAGTCAGGCGCAGACTCACCGAACACGATAGAACCATGTTGGCTGGAGATCCGAGAAGAACCGAACCTAAGAAGTTCGGTGGGCCTGGAGCTAGGAGAAGGAAACAGAAGTCGTACAGATAACACGAGGTCAGCAGATTGATGATACCCGTGCGATGCTTCACGTGCGGGAGCCTAGTCGCCGACAAGTGGGAGGAATTCTCCA
>CAYWPD010000037.1:11490-15299 GCA_964460055.1 uncultured Candidatus Bathyarchaeia archaeon | reverse complement strand
TCTCAGCTCTGAGACTGGGCAGCGACGCGGCACTCTACCCTAAGGCATTACCCGCCGCTGGACTGGCGACATGCGTGATACTGCTGATCTTCGTAGAACTACCAGCATTGGAGATCGGCGCAGCATGCCTCGCGTTTGGAGCGCTCTACTACACAATAAGAGAGAAAAGGAAGCAGTAACGAGGCGAGAAGAGCCCGAGGTTCATAACCGGATTTCTTTGCGGCCGGTTTCCCGATCCAGTTCCTCCCTTTTGTGTGGTTGCTTCGGGATCGAGCCTACTCTCTCTGCGTTTCCTTCCCGGAGTGCCTGATGTTCCTGATCATCTCCGGGATGGTTCGAACCCATATGGGATAGCAGAAGGCTCCAATGAAGAAGAGCGGGAAGGCGTAGGAGTTCGTCTTGAAGGCCATGGCGAGCGTCGTGAAGATGGTTGAGGGCAGATACGTGACAGCCAAGGTACGGGATCTCGGCTTCACCCACGCCAGCAGGCGAACAACACCTCTGAGTATGGCCTTGTCGACGATCTCCATATCTGCATCTATTTCGGCGAGTGATCTCAACAAGCCCTCAAACATTCGGGCGGCCCGAGATAACTCTCAACCATATAGTACTTAAGCTGACTCTCGCCCCTGCAATAGCGTTGAGCGCCTTCAGCCAGACGCGGACTCTGGCGTCTACACCTAGGCTAGCCGATAGGAGTATCTCGGCGTATCCTCGATCCCGGCCTCCGGCCTTCTTGCTATGCGCTGGAAAACCCTGCCCTGCTTAACGAGCCGATTCAGAGCCTCGATATACTCTCTAACGATATCGATCCCATCCTTTCTCTGCGCTGCAGACTCATCTGGAGAGATGCCCAAGGCTCTACCCCATCCCTCATTTCCAAGGTCGCGGTCTAACTGACTGAAGTCGCGCTCGTTCTTCCTCTGAAGGATCTGGATGATTTCCTCCCCTAGTACCTCAATATCGACTTTTACTCTGGGAACTCCTCTCACAGGGAGAAGCGGCCTGACCTCGACAGAGTTGGGACTCAGAGTGATTAGGGAGTTCTTCGGAGGATAGAAGACCCTGGTGAGTTCGCCCCTCACACCTGTCAAGCCGATCTCATAGCTCGTGAAGAGCGCCTCGCCATCTCCTTGGGCGACGGCCAGAGGCTGATGCCAGTTGGCTATCCACAGCGTCTTTGGGAAGTCCCTGTGGATGACGGCGAGGAGGAAAGTTCCTGAAAATCTGGAACATATTTGCTTCAGCCCTTCGCCGACGCCCTTGCCCCCATCGAGCATTTCCTCAAGCATGTGGGCCGCAATCTCGCTATCCGTGATCGCGGGTCCGTCACTCTCCATTGACCGTGAGCTGAACTTGTGTCCCCTTCCTTCAAGCTCCGCCCAGATCTCCTTGTAGTTGGCGATGTCCCCGTTGTGCATCAGGGCAAATCTCTTTTTACAGTCAAAGAAGGGATGTGCCTTCTCCTTTGTGTTCAGCTCAGGCCTCCAGAAGCCGATGCCATATCTGCTGTGGGCGATCCCGATAGCTCCTTCAAGCGACTCAATTTTCGTCGTCTTCCGAACCCTCGCCACATGACCCTTATCCTTCTCTAAGCAAAGTCCACCATCATTGATGGTGGCGATTCCGGTCGCATGGGCTCCCCAGTAAGGCTCTTGGAGCTCAAGAGCCTCAAGGAGCAAACCCGCAATATCTCTGCCCTTCGTTCCATCCGAGATGTAACCGGCGAGCATACACATCGGAGCACTCATCCTCTCGGTGCAATACAAGCGGGCTAGTTATATGCTCATTCCCGATTTCGGGCAGAATAGTTCAAGGACTCTTGGAGCCGCTAACTTTCCTCAACGAAACCAGAACCCCATCTTTGATCTCCACTTCAGTTACTGTTCTGCATCTGGGACACTTTATTTCGCCCTTGAAGTTCCAATATGATGAATTGTCCAGATGAATCAACCTTCTGCAATCCTCATTCAGACAGCAGACATGAACCAACCAAGTCTTCCTCCCATCTACCCTATGGGTGTTCCTCCAAGTACCTACCAGCGTCTAAGGCAGCTTTGCATCCCTCTCCGGCAGCCGTTATCGCCTGCCTATACCTCAAATCCTGAACGTCTCCGGCGGCGAATACTCCTTCCACACTCGTCTTCGATCCATCCCGCACAAGAACGTACCCTTTCTCGTCGAGTTCGATCTTCCCTTCGAAGAGCTCGGTGTTAGGCTCCTGGCCAATCGCAATGAATACTCCGTCAATCTGCAGCTCGGACTCCTCACTGGTCCTAACGTTCTTCAACCGAACACCTTCAACCCGTTCTTGACCTAGGATATCCTTCACCTCAGTATCCAAGATGAAGCTGATCTTCTCGTTCTTGAACGCCCTCTCCTGAATGATCCTCGTCGCTCTGAGCTGACTGCGTCTATGTACCACTTTCACTTCCGAAGCAAACTTCGCAAGGGTTAAGGCCTCATCCAGCGCAGTGTCACCTCCTCCGACAACCACGACTTTCTTCCCTTGGAAAAAGGCGGCGTCGCAGGTCGCGCAGCTCGCCACGCCCTTGCCGATGAGCCTAGCCTCGGACTCCAAGCCGAGCCACTTGGGTGAAGCGCCAGTCGCTACGATGATCGCCTTAGCCTGATAGGTCTGGTTCCTAACGCTCACCTTGAAAGGCCGGGACGATAGGTTCACAGAAGTAGCATCTTCGAAGATGAGCTCGGCCCCGAAGCGCTCAGCCTGCCTACGCATGTCATCCATCAGGTCTGGCCCTAAGACACCCTCCGGGAAGCCTGAAAAGTTCTCAACCTCCGAGGTCAGAACCAGCTGCCCACCCCAGAGAGCGCCCCCAATAACGAGTGTCTTGAAGTTTGCCCTACTCGTGTATATGGCGGAGGTCAGCCCCGCTGGCCCGGATCCGACGATGACGACATCATAGACAGCTTCATTTGCCAATCCCAAACGAAGCCTCCTGACACCCGCGTTATGCCTCTTCCTACTATCCCGCCTTATTGGTGTGTCAAACTTCAAAGACATTTTGGAGGGAGAAGTGGTGTGACTAGGTGAACGCGCGGCTTTGCTCCTCATCGGCTCTCCAAGCTCAACTCTTGAACGCTCATCCGAGCACTTACCCTACGCCGACGTGACGCCAACTCTTATATTAATTCCAAGGCGAAGCAAAAGCCATGGAAGACAAGCGATTAGAGCCCAAACTGATCTTGACGACCATACTCTTGCTGTCAGCTCTGACGCTTTCAAATACGGTAAGGGCGCCGGACGGCGGAGGCGTGACCGTGAACCCTACGGTCACCGCAGACGTGCCTGTAACGCAGGTGGTTCCCGACGCAAACTATGGAGACGACCCTGAACTCCTCGTTCAGAGCTGGGTAGTCGGCACTGCGGGAATGAACTTGCGTGTATTTGTGAGGTTCGACCTAACCGCCATTCCTCCGGGGGCGAAGATACTTGCGTCTGAGCTATCCCTCTACGCCTTCCAAAAGCCATCTGTCTCCAGAACGTATGGTTGCTTCGCGCCATCCGCTTCTTGGGATGAGATGACAATAACGTGGAACAATAAGCCGATCCCATACTGGTTCCCTGCCCCCACCTACCCATCTGCAGCCACTGGGACAGCACCCGACTGGATGAAGTGGGACGTAGAAGAATACGTGCAGCGGTTTGTCGCACGCGACTCCATAAACTACAGGCCAAACTACGGCTGGTTCATTAGAGACCTCGTGGAAGACAGCCCCAGCCCCTATCAAACCAGATTCAGATCGCGAGAGTATGTGGATTCGAACTACAGGCCCAAGCTTATGGT
>CAYWPD010000037.1:8840-11390 GCA_964460055.1 uncultured Candidatus Bathyarchaeia archaeon | reverse complement strand
CAACAAGTCAGAGCCGCCACGCCCAGCATACTCATCCTCACCCCTGAGTGTGTGACGATCGCTTCAGGTGGACAATACACATCCTTCACCACCAAGATCACAGACGCCTTTGGCAACCTAGCGATTGCCCCCTCCGCACTGGCGATATCACTCTATACGAGCTCGCCCAGCGGAGAGTTCAGACAGCCCGACTCAACCACAAAGATTACTTCAGTGACGATTCCAGCGAGCCAAAGCTACGCACAATTCGACTACTATGACATCTCAGGCGGAACGTGGACGATTACAGTAATCTCATCCGGAATGACGCCCGACACATCCTCAGTCGAAGTCATACCTGACACCAACCCACCCTCCACATCTCTTACAGTCGGGGCGCCTAACTACACCGACGCCGCCACGACCTATGTGAGTGGACTCACCCGACTTATACTTTCAGCATCAGACACAGAGAGCGGTGTGAAAGAGACACGGTACCGAATTGACTCTGGAGGCTGGTCGTTATACTCAGACCCATTCACACTCGCCGCCTACGCACATGGCGCACACACCGTAGGATACTTGAGCACCGATAAGGCGAGCAACGTCGAGACCGAGAAGACCACAATCCTCTTCTTGGACAAGACAGAACCCTCGGTGGACCTTCGGGAACCCAGAGGAACGATCTGGGTCAACTCTCTGGACATCACACTCAACTTCGAGGCAGCTGTGAGTGACATAGGATCCGGCCTTGCAACAGTCATCCTCATCTTGGATGGAGCCGAGAAAGGTGAAATGACCCTGATGGCACTGCCTGCAGGCGGCCCGACATATGGCAAAGTCGTTCCTCTCGCAGAGGGCAATCACACCTGGACAGCTCGAGCTGCGGACAGGGTTGAGAACTCCCAGCAGCCGACCGAGCAGCTCATAACAATCAGAATGGATGCTACGCCGCCCACCATACTGGCCGTCTCGATCTCGCCGACCTCTCCTCTCCACGGCGACATGGTGACCGTTTCAGCAAATGTCATCGACGCAGAATCCGGCGTAGACCAGGTGCTCCTTTGGTATTCGGTCAGCGGCGCAACCTATGATACGGTTCCGATGAGCCACGTCTCAGACAGCCTCTATCATGCAACGATACCCGGCCAAAACGTCTTCTCCAGCGTCAGCTACTACGTTCAGGCGATCGATGGGATGGGAAACTCTCTCTTCAATCCAACCGAATCATACTCCGTGGGGATCCCAATGCTGTGGCTTGCAACTCTCGGCGGAGCGGTCGTGATCGTGATAATAGCGGTCGCAGTTAGGCGGCGAGGTAAGCCAAGCACGCCTCAGGCAGCCCAAGAGACGAGCGCATCGACCAAATGACCTTCAAATGACTGGAAGAAATCACCAAATTCTCATATTTTTGGAATCCTGTCCTTTCAAGGAAGAGCCTATCTGCTTCTGGAATCTGTTGAGTGCCAAGCTTGAGAAGCCGATCTGCGTCAGCAGGTAGACCATTGGAGGGAGAGCTGTCAATGGGCCGAACTGAGCCAGCGCAATCGCCATCGCGATCGAGTTGTTCTTCGAGCCCGTCGCATAGGCCATCGCTATGGCAGATCCTCTGTCGATTCCTAAGAAAAGGCTGGGCACGTAGTATCCAATCAGGAAGCCTGTCGCACTCTGCATTACCACAGATATCACGAGAAGCGCCGAGACGTGTGGGGGCAAGCTCGAAAGGAGAAGCTGCGAAGCGTTCCCCACCACAACGTACCCCAAGAGAATCGCCAGACCTGAGGAGAACGCCATAGGGATCTGCTCGCGATCTCTCGGATGGCACGAAAGTTTCGATGCGACAAGTCTAGAGATTGCCAGCGGAAGCAAGATCATCAGGCTGAGATCTGCAAATGTCTTTGCTGGATCGAAGGAAACGTATCGGCCTCCTAGCAGAGACGCCAGCAGAGGCGTCATGAATGGAGTGAGGGCCGTCGACGTGCTGAGGATCGAGATAGCCAAAGGTATATCTCCTCCAGCCAAGGCAGTCCACGTCCCGACAGCATTTCCGCATGCAACTGAGGATGTTAGGACCAGTCCGAAGGCTAGATCCGGACTCTGTGTGAGTAATGTAGAGGCGACTCCTGCCCCCGTCAAGGAGGTTGCGATGAAGGTTAAGGTGAGCCCAGTTAGAAGGGTTGCCGGACGCTCGGCAACTTTTCCGAAGCCTTCTCTGCCGATAACGAGTCCGAGGGAGAAGATTATGCCTGCGACTGCGAACGGCGTGGCCGTCTTCAGGGCGAATGCCGGTTCAGGAAGGAGAAAGCCCACCGCAACGGCGAGTAGGATCAGGTACTTGTAGGATGCGTTGATCCATTTTGAGGCAGAGATCAATGTCGCACTTCTTGCGAATGCAGGCCGTAAACAGGCTTTTTCAGAGAAATTTGAGGCGGAATGCCAGATGTATGGACTGTCGTCTCAGATGCGGTCTCTCAGGTACTTGACCGATTTTTTCAGATCCTCCAGTACGATTTCCTCTTGCACCTCGAAGGGGTGAATGATCTCTAAAGCTAAGAGGGTTCTTTTTGCACC
>CAYWPD010000037.1:0-8740 GCA_964460055.1 uncultured Candidatus Bathyarchaeia archaeon | reverse complement strand
GCGTCCTTGATTTCTTTGGCGAGTTCGCTGCGGTGATCTGGTTCGGCTCTCGGATCCAAAAGGTCGAATGAGAGCTGGACTGTGTCAAGCTCGAGCGTCGAGGAGACTATCTCGGCCCATTCGCTCGCCTTCGGCCATCTCTTGACTGCAAAGCAGTTGTTTATCCCAAGCTCTATCTGCGTCATCTACTACTTCCTCGCCTTCCTCTCTGCGATCCTCTCTTCTCTCAGTCTATTCACATAGCTTTCGTTAAGGCCGAAGACTGCTTCGTAGACGATCTTGGTAACAGCGACCGCATCCATCTCCCGCCGGGCCTTCAGAAGCCTTTTCCGGTACAGGCCAGGTGGCGATGTCAACTTCTCCGCGAATGAGTCGAGGCAGTCCCAGTTGAGTATGCTCTGCTTGACCGCCTCCACCTGATTTTCGGTGTAAGGAAAGAGATCGAATCCTATTCTCTCCCCGCCAGCGCCATAGTTGCAGAGCCTGAGTTCGATGGCAAGCCCAAGGGTCTGCTCAATGAATGAGGCTCCTACCATGTTGTCGTCGTCGAAGGTTCCCCACCCGCTGTTGGCGTGTTGATGCCCCAAGAGGCCTTTCATGTGTAGCAGCCTCGCGTATTCAGGCAGGTTCTCGCCTCTCATCAAGAGGTGCTGCCAGTCCATGTTTATCTTAACTCTACTGACGTCGTAGCCGCGCTCCTTGAACTCGTTGACCATGAAGATCGACATGCCTTGGTCACGCATGAGAATCCTCATCTTCGGCTCGCTGTTCTTGTCCTCTAGGAAGATCGTGACACCCTTATCATGGGCGTGTTGAACGACCTCTCCGACGCCGTCGATGAAGTCGTTCCAGATCTTCTCGTAGTCAGCTTGGTTCGGGTAATTGTACCCTTCATTTCCAGGCCAAATTATGAATCTGGCGTCGAGCACGGAGGCGAGGTCTGCCGCCCGCTTCGCCATCTCCACCGCCTCCTTCCTGAGCTCCTTCTTCGGGTTGACGAAGGAGCCATTAGCGAATCTCGGGATGGAATGCGCGCCGAGGGCTATCGCATAGATGTCATGGTCGTTATCGTGAAGTATGGACTCTATCTTCCTGTGACTCTTCTCATCTATCTCCCCGGGATAGTGGAATTCAAATCCGTCTGCCCATATCCCAAGTCCCTCTGACGCTCTCTTCGCTCTCTCCTCGCTTGATTCCTTCGCATATTCGGGATGGTATCCTTGGGGCATGAAACGTGTAGTGTTTGTTCCGAAGGCCCAAATTCCAACGCTGTTCTTCAGCCGAGCCATGGTAGTTACCTCCAACTTGTTGAAAGCTAGCTACCTGTGAGTAGTGCGATCCAACTGGATAAAACTCTTGGAGTCTAGCCTGTGATCCAAGCGGTTATCATGTCGTCGATCGATTTAGCAGCCCTGTAGCTCGGCAGCCACACCTTCTCGAAGTACTTCCCGTATCGCTGGTGGGATCTCTCGTCCGGCTCTATTGCCTCGGCCTCATCAAGTCTAAGCCACTTCTTGATCATGTTGGCGTTATGAATCTCTTTGCTTGCGAGAGCGGCAATCAAAGCGTCTCCAGTCGGAGCCTCACCGCTCCTAGGAGAGTATAGAACTCGGTAGCCCGTGATGTCGGCTAGGATTCTTCGATAGATCGCGCTCTTTGCCGTCGGGCCCGAGATCAACATCGTCCTTGACAGCTCGATTCCGGCATCTCTTGCAGGCTCGTCATGTCTGAGCAAGTCGAAGGCTACGCTCTCCAGTATGGCTCTGAAGAGTTCTCCTCTGGAGGGAAGTCCGGCGAGGCCAAAGAAGCTTCCGAATCTTGATGGATTCCAGTCGGTTGTTCTCTCTCCCATCATCTGCGGTATGAATACGATTCCCTTCTCGGCGGCCAGCGAAGACGCCGCCTCGACGTCCAACAAACTCTCTCTGACTCCTGTGAGATTCGCAAACCATCTGAAGCAGTGTCCAGTCGTCTTGGATCCTCCAAAGCTTTCGAGCTTGTGGCGCGATTCGACGACGAAGGGGTAGTTGATGAGCTTGGTTGTGAGCTTCCAAGGCCTGACTCTCTTATCTTGGATCATGTTCCAGCAGCCGCTCGTGCCGCACATGAAGTTGTGCTCGCCGTCGTTGAGCGCGCCGCTGCCCAGAGCGCTCGTGGGAGCGTCGTCACCTCCAGCTGCAACCGGTGTCCCCTTTTTCAAACCTGTCAATTCTGCCCCCCGGGAGGTGATCTCACCCACTATCTGGTCACATGGTATCAGGTCAGGTAGCTTCTCCCGTGATATACCCATGTCGCCCAGAAGTTCTTGAGACCAGTCCAGACGGTTGATGTCGAAGATTCCTCCAAGGTTTCCCGCGTAGCAGAGGTCGTAGAGGAGCGTGTCAGTCAGGAGATAGGCCGCAAATCCATTGGGCGTTGCGAACTTGTCGATTTTCTCCCAGACTTTGGGCTCCTTACTCTTCATCCATAGCATCTTCGTGAATCCGAAGTAGGGGTCTGATGTGTTTCCAGTTATCGCGGCGAGCCTGCCAAACCCAATCTTCTCGACGACCTCTCGGGCTTCCTCGACAGCTCTACTGTCGTTCCAGATGATTGCAGGGTAGATTGGTTTCAGCTCCCGGTCAAGCGGTATTCCGCTCCCCGGATTGAGTGCTGAAATGCAGAGGGCTGAGACATCATTCGGAGTCACACCCTTCTGCTCTGAAACTGCGATCGCTCTTCTGATGCTGTCAAAACACGCTCGCATCCACACATCTGCGTCTTGCTGAGACCACTTCAGCCTAGGTGAGTCAGGAGCATATTCGAAGGATGCTGCCGATGCAACGGTATCTCCGGTCTCTACGTCAACCACAACTGTCTTCGTCGTGGTGGTTCCGATGTCCGTTCCAACAACGTATGTCATGAGCGTTGTTCACTCGGATCAGGTTCTTCTTACCTTAGGGTAAGAAGCTTTGCGGAGAAGTTGCGAGGCTTAGGATCCCAAGGGAGTCATCCCACACCAGAGAACTGATGACAATATTGCCTGAAGCAACCTCGAATGCAGGCAGCCGATCGCTCCAAGTGCAGTGAGCTCATCAAACGTGATGATGAACCCGAAATCGGCCACTTTGCGCTTCGCGCTATCACAAAAAAGTGAGGGGATATCTTTCTTCTAGACGCGCTCCTCTCCCGGAGCACCATGGAAGGGCACCGCCGACCAGAGGAGGTCCCACCACTCTTGGTCGGTGATCGTCACACCTCTAACGATTGTATCGAGCACCTTCTTCAGAGTCAGATGATGCCTCCTCTCATCTGCAAGGATAGACTCTAGGAGCAGCTTTGCCTTCTCATCCTTGACCTTGGCCATCGTGGACTTGAAGGCTGCCAACGCTTTCTCCTCATCTGCCACGTGCTTCTTCACAACTCTCTTGAGGTTGTTGAGCTCGTCCTCGGACAACGCAGGATGGCTTGTCTCCAATTCTATGAGCGCTCGGTAGAATGCTGCGTGCTTCTGCGAGTCAAGCGCTATGCCTTTGAGGACGCTTGTGACCACCACGTTCTTGACGCCTTTGAGGGACTTGTTTACGGATCTGACGATCGCCAGCTCAGCTCCGACCTGCTCCTTATAGAAGTCGAGGAGCATCTTCTTCTCAGATTCCAAACCGATTCACCTGAAATTAAGGAATGTTTTCTCCGACTTCTCGAGTGCGATATATTAACCTTGGTTAGGCGCGCACGGCTGCACGGCAGAATGTTTCTCCTGAAACTAGCCATTCGTGGCGAGTAGAAAGTCTTATGAGGATGCTTGCATTGTTGCGCAACTATGCAAGTATTGCTCAGGGCGATGAACAGCGAAACAAGAATGGACGCGCTGAGGCTACTCTTGGAGAAGGACGACTGCGTCTGCCACCTAGCTGAGAAGCTGAGGAAGGACATCTCGACGATGTCACGCCACATCGAGATACTCGAAGGGAGCGGCCTACTCAAGACATGGAAGGAAGGCAGAATGCTCATGTGCCGAATCAAGAGGAAGGACGATCTTCGTCAGATGATCGACCTCATCGAACGACTGGAGGCGACATAGCTTGTCCATTCGGAAGATCCAAATTGAGATCTATGAATCGGACCCATTCACCTGCTCCTGTACGGCGCCGAAGCGCGTCTCAGACAAAGAGGCAGACGCGTTCCGAGACGACCTCATAAAGCGGAGTCGGATCGTCAAGGAGATTCTGAGAGATCGATCCAATGTGGCGATGGTCAGGAGGGACGTCGTGACTACAAGGAGGGCCGAATATCCACCCTATGTTAGAAAAGCCATCGCAGAAGGGAGACCCCTTCCATTCCTATTCGCGGATGACGAACTTTTGAGCTGTGGTAGATTTCCCGAGCGCGAAGAATTGCTGAAAGTGATAGACGATAGGATCGCCGCAAGGAGGTGAGCAACCTGCAGATCAAAGTTCTAGGACCAGGATGTCACAGATGCATCGAGACCAAAAGGCACGTCGCTGAGGCACTCAACCAGTTGAAGGTCGAAGCCGATGTCGTAGAAGTCAAGAATCCGAGAGAAATCTGGAACCATGGAGCGATGAGCACGCCAGCCGTCATCATAGATGGAAGGATCATGAGTCAGGGCAGGATTCCCAGCTCAGATGAGATCAAGACGTGGCTGGCAAAGTGAACTCAAACAGTCTCCGCGCTACCAAAACCATCGTCATCCTTACATACGTAGCTCTGGTCATGGTCGGCCTCGTATATTCGCGGATAGTCTCCTACTCCCTAGCTCCAACAATGACTCAGGCTCAGTTCGGACAGTTACCGTGGTGGCAGATACCCTTCGCTTATCTCTGGGACTACATCTCACACGCGTGGATCTGTCTGCTATTCGCCTTCACCTTCGCTGGACTCATCTCGGAGTTCATGCCCAGAGCCAAAGTGATGAAGTATCTAAGTAGCAAGAGAGCATCAGCCTACCTGTTCGCGTCTGTAGTGGCGCCATTCTTTACAGTATGCTCATGTACTATGGTTCCAATCTTCGGAGGCATCCTCTTTGCAGGAAGTGGAATCGGCCCTGCCATGGCGCTCCTACTGGCTGCACCAGCAATCAACATCCTCACCATACTATTGACGGGAGAGATGATCTCCTGGAACATCGCCACCGCAAGGATAGCTGTCTCGGTTGTGGCCGCGGTCACGATCGGAGCGATCATCTCCAAAACCGCTTGGGGAAGAGCAATCGAAGAAAAAGGCCGAGTCCAAGCCACCTCTGACGAGGAGTCAGGATTCAAAGAACCATTGG
Source organism: uncultured Candidatus Bathyarchaeia archaeon (assembly GCA_964460055.1). Lineage (GTDB taxonomy): Archaea > Thermoproteota > Bathyarchaeia > RBG-16-48-13 > CAYWPD01 > CAYWPD01. The sequence continues at coordinate 3,465 of CAYWPD010000037.1, read as the reverse complement.
ATGCAAGGCTCATGAGGAGCCTCGAATCAGCGTGGTTCCTAGCAAGGAGAGTCTTGCCTTTCCTCATTCTCGGGATAGTCGCGGTCAGCTACGTACAAGCTTTTCTGCCGGAGGAGGTCGTTGTCAGATATCTCACAGGCGTCTCAGGCATATTTCTGGCTTCAGTAATTGGAGGGCCACTCTACACCCCTACACTGGTCGAGGTTGTCTTGACGCGCGGGTTGCTAAACCTAGGCATGTCCAAGGCCGCCGCCCTCTCGTTCCTGATGGGACAACCCTACGATATCCCCAACATGCTCGCAACCTCTCGAATCGTGGGGTGGAAGGTCGTCGGAACCTACGCAGCTCTCGCTCTCCTCGCGAGCATTCTCGGCGGATTCGCCTACGGATTCGCGGTTGTCGGGATATAGAATCGGATTCTGGTCTTTCAGACGCCTTGAATGTCGAGCAGGGCTTCCTGAAAAGCACTTAACTTGTCGAGCCGCCATTTGAAGGATAGTATGGAGGAAGTAATGTTCGCTTGTCAGAGGCAATCTGCGAGAATTGCGGCCACCTGATCGATGACTGCAGGTGCGTATGTCCTTACTGCGGTGAGACCGGTCTCTGCAACTGCTGTGTAGGGACAAGAGCGGTCACAGGCGGATAGTGCTGCCGCGAGAATTTGCTGGACGTTATCCTACGGGAAGATGATGAAACGTGATTAGGGATGAGTTTGTCTGGATGGCTGGAGGACCGCAGGGAAGCGGGGTCGACTCCGGCGCCAACATCTTTGCCCGGGCTTGTTGCTATGGAGGTCTCCACATCTACGGAAAGAGGGAGTACCACTCTAACATCAAGGGATTGCACAGCTACTTCCACGTCAGGGTGTCAAGGAAAGAGGTAGCAGCTGATGTAGATCGTGTAGATCTGCTCTGCACCTTTGATGCTGAGAGTGTGGTGAGGCATGTCTGGGAGGTGTCCCCCGGAGGGGGCGTAATCTGCGATGCTGGAGAGCTTGGAACCCGGATACTCGACATCCCAACCTGGCCAGCGCCCTTTCTTGAAGAGTTTGGGAGAATCCTTGACGAGAAGGGCATAAAGCCTGAGACTGTAGGCGACCTCTTGGAAACCGTGAAGAGCAGCAACGTGCGAACCTACGCAGTCCCATATCACGACCTGCTGGCGGAGATCGCAAGAGAGATCGGTGAACCGAAGCTTAGCAGACTCACCCGAATGATCAACGTCCTCTCGCTAGGTGCTTCTTTCGGACTGGTAAGCTACGATAAGAGGTACATCGAGAGGGCCATTCGGGCGACATTCGGTGAGAAGCCTGACATAATCTCGATGAACCTCCGAGCGTTGAACAAAGCTTACGACTATGCCCAAGAGAGGTTCGGCGACTTCGGGTTCAAGCTCGAGCCGGTTCCGACAGATGAGGAGAGGATACTTCTGCAGGGAACCCAGGCGGTAGCCTTGGGAAAGCTTGTAGGAGGATGCCGACTGCAAACATACTATCCGATAACGCCCGCTGCAGACGAGAGCGAGTACCTCGAAGAGAACGAGATATTCGAACTCGACAACTCCCCGATCAAAGGAGCGACTGGATCCATGATCGTCATGCAGGCAGAGGACGAGATCGCAGCCATCAACATGGCGTCTGGAGCGGCTCTAACAGGAACCAGAGCTGCGACGAGCACGTCAGGGCCTGGATTCTCGCTGATGGTCGAAGGACTGGGCTGGGCTGGGAACAACGAGGTTCCAGTCGTCATAAACTATTACCAGCGAGGCGCACCTTCAACCGGATTGCCAACCCGACACGGACAGGACGATCTGAGGTTCGCCCTGCACGCCTCCCACGGCGAGTTTCCGAGGATCATCCTGTGCTCTGGAGATATAGAGGAGTGCTTCTACGATGCGGCACGCGCCTTCAACTATGCGGAGCGCTATCAGACGCCGGTCATCCATCTGATCGACAAAGCATTGGCGAATAGTACCAAGAGTTGCAGGATGTTTGACCCCAGCTCAGTTATGTTGGAGCGCGGACAATTGCTCTCGGAAGAAGAAGTCAGGGGCGGCGAATATAGGAGGTTCAAGATTACCGAGTCCGGCATCTCTCCCAGAGTTGCCTTGGGAACGCCCGGCGCGGTCTTCTGGAATACGGGTGACGAACACGACGAGCTGGGGCATATCAGTGAAGAACCGATGATGCGTACACGCATGTTGGACAAGCGAATGAGGAAACTTGAGACGGCAGACAGAGAGATCCCAGCCCGAGAGCGTGTCAACTTCTTCGGGGACGCAGATGCCTCAACGGTCGTGGTGAGTTGGGGCTCACCAAAGGGCGCCATTTTGGAGGCTATGGAGAGACTACGACAGGAGGTCCATAGAATCGGCTTCCTGCAGGTTCGCATGCCCCATCCACTGCCAAGAGATCATATCGCCGAGGTGCTCGGCAGAGCCAAGACGAAGATAGCTGTCGAAGGAAACTACTCGGCGCAGCTCGCGGGTATCATACGGGAGAAGACAGGGGTCGCCATGGACTATTACATCCTCAAGTGGAGCGGCAGACCCATGTCGGCTGACGAGGTACACGACGCTCTGAAACTGGCTATGCTTGGAAAAGCGCCGAGGAGGCAGGTGTTAACCCATGGCTCTTAAACTGGCAGACTATAAGACTCCAGTCTTCGCCGACTGGTGCCCGGGCTGCGGAGACTTTGGCATTCTAGCGGCCTTGCAGATGGCTCTGTCGGAGTTGCAGCTTCCACCCTCCGGAGTGGCGATATTCTCAGGAATCGGCTGCCACGCCAAGACCCCGCACTTCATCAACGCCTATGGAGTGCATACGTTGCACGGGAGATCTCTTCCGTTCGCTATAGGAGCGAAGCTCGCGGATCCGGACTTGGAGGTGATAGTGGTCGGGGGCGACGGTGATGGGCTTGGAATAGGTGCAGGCCACTTCGTCAACACGGGCAGAAGGAACGTGGATATGACATATCTCATCTACGACAACGGTGTCTATGGCCTGACCAAAGGACAAGCGTCGCCCACGCTCAGGCTAGGGCTCAGAACCAAGTCCCTGCCGAAACCGAACATCAACGAAGGGGTCAACCCGATAGCGTTGGCTCTCGCGACAGGCTACACCTTCATTGCAAGAAGCTACGCCTACGATGTCCGCCACCTGAAGGAGACCATAAAGAAGGCGGTTCGGCACCGTGGAATGGCTGTGGTTGTGATTCAGCAGCCCTGCCCGACCTACAACAACATTAACACAAAGGAGTGGTATGGAGGAGAAGACCGCACAGATTCCGTGACTGGAAAGCCGACCCCGAGGCTGTACAAGCTTGAGGAGACTGGCTTCGACGGTGTAGTGCATTCACCCGAAGAGGTGTTTTCAAAGACGGTGGCAGCCTTGACCAGGGCTCAGGAGTGGGGGGACAGAATCCCCATGGGTGTCTTCTACCAGAACGAGTTTGTCCCGACCTATCA
>CAYWPD010000036.1:0-16764 GCA_964460055.1 uncultured Candidatus Bathyarchaeia archaeon | reverse complement strand
GCTGTGGATTGTGTCCAAGATGGTTTGCCTCTGGACACTGTTTCCCTTACTCAAGATCTCCAGATTTGGATTGCATGGATAACAGGTGTACTCAAGGACCCACGGTCTTGATTGCAAGACTATGTTTATGGCTGGATCTCATCACGAATTGAATTCTTGACTCAGCATGGACAACACTGCGCCAATCACAGCTACAGAGTTGCTAGTTCCGCCGAGCCCACCATTTGAGACTGTCTGTCGAGCGAGATGTGATCGGTCCCTTCGTTCACGAGCGGCACAGTTGGATCTAGGAAACGCATGAGGTAGTCCAGATGGGGAGTCTGGATCTTTGCCTGTTCCATCATGATCTTGAATTCCCCAGCAAGATGCTGCACTTCTGCTCGCGCAGCTCTTGCATGTCCCGCCAGTCCGATCTCGGCCTCTTTCCCGGCCAGTCGCTTCTTTAACAGGCGCACTGTGAGGCGCTCAGGGATTCTGGTCACGATCCTGAGTCTTCTGGGAAGAACAGGATGGTGAAGTTCACGAAGCACGGCAAACGACTCTCTGAGGCCTCGTGCTATAAGTCTAAGCAGTCCCGGGGTACATGCTAGTCTGTAGTTGTCACAGTTCGCGGCATAGATTGCACCTGCCAGTGGAAGGATCATCGCCAAGTGGCATTTGAGCCAAGCGTCAATGCTCGATGGGAGTTCCAGCCGGAAATCAGCGCCCTTGAACAAGCTGATGACTTTCTGTAGAGCATGATTAGATTGTGGTGAGGCTGTACCAAGGTATGCCGTGACCGGCTTGGGCGCAAGGAGCTACATTTGGTTGTCAGTCCGAACGCCGCCGATGTTTAGGAAGCTAGGACGATCTGGCTAGGCGGAATGAACTCTCGATAGTCGGCGACACCAGTGCCGTTGTTGCCCAGATATGCCACAGCGGCGTTTTCTGCATACTTCCCGACTGTCGGGCTAATGGCAATAGCCTGTTGCTTCTGCATGGTGACAAGAATCACTTCATAAGGCGCGCGTTCGGCGATGTCAGAGATGACTGGCAGGTGAGTGACTGGAATTTTGTGCGATGGGTAGAATGACAAGCGAATTCCATTTTCTCTGATATCGTCCAATCGTTTCCCACGTGCCAGCAACGCGCTGTGTACTCCGGCGCGATGCAGCGTGGCAGCGAGAAGACTGCCTTGGATGCCAGCCCCGCACACTAGAACTTTCATGGAAGATCAATGATTTGTTTGCTGCTTTTCTTCTATTCAGACCACTTTTAAGTGAATCACTTCTACAACCCATGTGGAGGACGGCCCATTGTCGGACATTAAAGTTTGGAGGAGGGGCTGGGGCTCTGCTGGTGACCGGTAGTAGGATGAGACTTTGTCCATCGTAGTGATATGCTCGGGGCTCTAATGGAGGCTGGAGAGGTCGCTTGTTCTCTGAAAGAGGGTGCTTTGGCGGGGTGATCCGTACTGTGGGAGGCGCACCATTTTTCCGCCCCGAAATCCGTAGTATGTGCCCTTGGTTATCCTAGCTATCTCCATCGCTAGCTTTGAGCCAGGGATAGGGTGCATTGAAACCGCTGAGTAGAAGGGGTTGAAGCGATAACTGGGAGAGACTTCATGATCAGGATTGACGACAACGACGGGTATCTTATACCTTGCCAAGAGGTGCGATGCTTCAACTGCGTGACGTATCGCGTGGCTGGTAGCCGAAATAAGTCCTCGGTGTTTGAGCGAGACGTTTGCCTTTCCGTCCGATATGAGTACGACGAGGGGCATGACATCTCTGTTCCTCCTGGTCTCTTGGACAACGACTTCCCACGCCTTCAGTAGGCCTGCGGCTAGAGGTGTGTATCCGCTCATCGCGATTCTGGCCACGTCTCCTTCTATGAGCTTGAGGTTCGTCGTTGGGTGGCGGAGGACGTATGCACCATCCCCTTTGAAGGTGACCAAGCCTACGCGATCCCTGTGTTTGTATGCGTCCTCGTGGAGGGCGAGGATCGCTTCGGTGGCGTGGGGTAAGTTGCCTACCATGGAGCCGGACGAGTCTAGTAGGAGGACTATCAGTGACGGTGCCTTGTACTCGTGCACCTTCGTCCTGAGATCTTCGGGCAAGACCTCGACTTTGACTCTCTCATGTTCAACTCCGCCACGGATGGCCGCGGATTGAATGGTGGGAAGAAAAGCCACATCATCGGATGGCCGTGACGGTGTCTCGTAGTAAGCGTATCGTCCCCTCTTCAAGGTGACTATGGTGGGTGCTCTTTTGGCTATGACCGATCTTCGCTTCCGGGTTACGAATCGATCGACGGGCAATCTTAGGTGAGAGCTTGAAGGTCTAAATTTGGAGAGAATCTTCTCTCCCAAACTGAGTGGTGCCCCTTTCGGTCTTAGGGGAGAGCTCGACCCGACTTGACCTCGGTCGGCTAGCTGCTGGGCTTTCTTGTCTTTTCTCATTGCATCTTGGCTTGGTTTTCTTGACATCGATGAGAGAAGTCGCTCCGCAGAGTCTTTCATGGATTGGGCGAGTCGATCCAGCCGCTGGTGAGCTTTCGGTGTTGCTGGACTTGTGCTTGCATCCATAGTTCTACTGGCGTTAGGGTCGCCGACGGATTTCGAGCCTCCAGATGCACGACGAGGGCTTTGAGATTCCATCCTCATCTGCTGGGTTCGCATTCCCTCCTCGCGCCTTACCTCCCCTAACGCTTTGTCGTATGCGGCGGCAATATCTTGAGGTGACGCAGGCTCCTCAAAGCCTCCTCTTCGAGTTCTATGACCAAGAGCAAGCATCGCGGCCCTCTGCATGTCGTAGGGTTCGACGGTTGTTCTGCCTTCGAAGGCAGCTATGGCCGTTGCAGCCTTGACTATGATTATGTCCGGTCTATGGCCGTCAACTTGGAGTGAAATGGCCATCTTGGCTACGGCTCGGAGAAGTAATTCCGGCACGACTACGCTCGCAAGTAGGCTACGAGCTTTGATGATTCGGTCCATTAGTTGCCTCTGATCGTTCTCGTACTTGTCCGCAAAGCCAGAAGGGTCACGCTCGAATTCGAGATTTCGCTTCACTATCTCGGTTCGGAGCGTTTCGTCCGCAACTCCTTTGATAGTTACGGATATGGGCAAGCGGTCTAAGAGTTGCGGTCGTAGTTCTCCCTCTTCGGGGTTCATTGTTCCGACGAGCAGGAATCTTGACGGGTGGGATACAGAGATCGCCTCTCTCTCGACGGTGTTCCATCCCATAGCTGCGGCATCGAGTATACTATCGACTATATGGTCCGGGAGGAGGTTGATCTCGTCGACGTAGAGGATGTTTTGGTTGACTTCTGCCAATATGCCTGGCTGGAGGGCTTTGACGCCTGCACGCAGGACCTTCTCTAGGTCCAGCGTTCCCACGACGCGGTCTTCTGTGGTTCCAATGGGAAGGGTGATGACGCGCATCTTCCTGCTCTCGGTTTCTGAGTCCTCGCCTTTCTCGTATCTTGACCTGCATGTATCGCACATGTTGGTTGGATCGCCCGGACTGCAATTGAAGGGGCAGTCCCTGACGACTTCGATCTCCGGAAGCAGATCTGCTAGAGCTCGGACGAGGACGGATTTCCCTGCTCCTTTCTCGCCTCGGACGAGTAGGCCGCCTATTTTCGGGTTTATGGCGTTGAGAATCAAGGCCAGCTTGAACAGCTCTTGGTCGACGAAGGCTGCGAATGGAAATACCTGGCGTATTCGGGCCAAGACTGTTCAAGATATCTTTGCAGATATCCCATAAATAGTCACCTCGGAGAAGGCAGTTCTGCCGTTTTCATGGGCGGAACAGATTTAGCCAAGATTTGAGCTGTCTTCAATTTTCGTGGCATAGAGTTGAGCTTCAGCCCCAAGAGAGCCCCAAAACCGAGATCGACAGTACGTAGGGTCGACGAACCTAGATACAAGGTGGACGACTCTAGGCTGAGCCGGTACGATCAGCGCAACCTCATCTTCAACCGTATCTTTAACGACCGCTCGTGGCCCGGGTTTATGCGGACGGAGGAGAGGCAAGGCTTGCAGAACATCGCTGAGACAAAGCTCGGCTACGATCGAGTTGACTACGCTCTGGCTGAGGCTTCGTGGACAGTTCATGATGTTTGGACCGAGGCCTTCAGCGCGAAGCGGCTTGTTAGGCCCATGGGGCCCAGCCTGATGGGCGATCGATGGTATCGCGATCGTTACGTGGTGGGGAACGAAGCTGAGTTAACGAATAGGCTGAAGAAGGCCGCGAAGCTCTACGGCGCATCTCTAGTCGGCGTCGCAGAGCTCGATCGTCGTTGGCTGTACCTGAACAGAAGGTCTGATCTGGAACCAATTGAGTTGCCGGAAGATGTGAAGTACGCCGTGGTGATGGCGATCGCGATGGACGGGACTGGGATAGCTCTCTCACCTGCTTGCCCAGCCGCCGCGGCCACAGGTGTCGGCTATTCTATGATGGCGTTCACCGCTTCTTGCCTAGCGGAGTTCATCCGCAACCTCGGTTACTCGGCTGTTCCAGCTGGTAACGACCTGGCCCTCAGTATACCTTTGGCGATAGACGCTGGATTGGGCCAGCTGGGCAGGAACGGGCTTCTGATAACGCCGCAGTTCGGTCCTCAGGTTCGGCTCTGCAAGGTGTTGACGAATCTTCCTTTGGAGCCTGATGAGCCCATAGATTTTGGTGTGACCCAGTTCTGCGGGCGGTGCGGACGGTGCGCAGAAGCTTGTGAGGTCGAGGCTATTTCTAAGGAGACCGAGCCCAGTTGGACACCAGCCTGCCGCAGCAACAATCCTGGAGCTTTCAAGTGGTACGTAAATTCTGAGAGGTGCTATCAGTTTTGGTGCGACAATGGAACGGACTGCAGCACTTGCATCTCTGTGTGTCCCTATAGTAAGGTGCCTTCGCAGGTGTCATTTGAGGAGTTTTGGGCCGAATAGATCGAGGCGGATCTGCCCAAAGTGAGTTCAGTTGGCTGAGTCTAAGTGTAGAGGTCTTCTACTATCTTCTCGAGTTTCTTCGGTTCGATCCCATATTTTTCGGCCAGTCTTTTCACCGCGTTTTGGTCTGGCTTTTTCTGGACATGTTTCGTGGAGAGCGGTTCGTGGGGTTCTCCTCTCATGTCCAGTCGGAGTATGTCCCATCGTGTGTAGTGTCCGAGGGCGTCGAAGTATGCTTTGGTGTGTCGTCGGTCGTCCGCGTCCAGTTCAGCGTATACGATCGTTTCTTGGTCGAAGACTGGCTCCTTGAGGTAGACTCCAGCTGGATTGACGATGAAGCTTCCTCCTGCGGCCACGTTGAAGTCTAGGCTCTCCTTCGGGAGCGCCTCTTCCGGGATATACTGGCTGACGCTTATGACGAAGGTCTGTGTTTCGAAGGCGTATTCTCTGATGGCGTATTCGATGTCGCATAGGTCTGGTGGACCGTCGCTTTGTTTGTATCGTTTCTTTTCTCCTGGGTGGCGTTTCATGGTCCACCATCCTGGCCAGACTGCGCAGTGGATCTCTTCGCCGAGGGTAGCCATCGCAGCTCTGAGGAGTGTCATGTGGTGTTCGTAGCAGACGAGGCCGCCGATGGTGCCGATGTCGGTGTCGAAGACCTTCACATCGTTGATGTCGCCCATGCCCCAGACCATTCTTTCGCCGTGTGTGGGCATCAGCTTCCTGTGGCGTCCAAGTATTTGGCCGTTGATCCCGATGAAGAGTATAGTGTTGTAGAGGGTTGCGCTGCCCTTTCGGTCGCTTAATTCTGTGCAACCTATGACCGAGATTATGTCTGCGTCTCTGGATGCATCTCCAAGTATCTCTGTGTCTCCGCTCGGAATCATTATGGCGTTCTTCTGGTATTCGACCATGAGGTCCGACCATTTGGAGATTGGCTGCAGTCCTCTCCAGTAGGGGTATCCTGGTACGAAGGTCTCGGAGAAGACTATGAGTTTCGCACCGGCTTTGCCAGCTTCTTCGATGGCTTTGCAGGCTTTGTCGATGGTCGCTTCTTTGTTCATGAATACTGGTGCGATTTGGGCAGCGGCGACTTTCACCTTGTCCAACATGATGTGTCGGAGAGTGACTGTGTCCGAACGGTAATAAGATGTAGGGTCGTCTGAGCGATCTTCTTTTATGGCCGTTCGGTCATCCCATCGGTTTGAAGCCTGCTGTGGGATCTGATCCTCAGGAGGATTTCATCTGCGAAAAGTGGGTGAGCTTCGGTCTGAAGCGGATTCATCTGTTTCCAGCTGTTGCTCGGAGAAACCTGGAAGCACAAAGGATGCTGAGCGAGACTTCAGCAAGAGGTCTCAGATTCGACGTTACTACTCCCAAGCCCTGAAGAGGTCGGTTGCCAGCTCCTCATATTGTGTAGGATGCGGGCCGAGCTTGGTGCCGAGTTTTGGGTGTGTCTTCTCTCTGTCGGAGAAGGCTGGAATCAAGGAGGGGGATGTCGTTGTGGATTTGGGCTCTGGAGCTGGTCACGACGTTTTCGAGGCGGCTGGCCTCGTTGGAGATTATGGCAGGGTCGTCGGAGTTGATTTCACTCCTGAGATGGTTGAGGCTGCGACGAATACTGCCCGCGAGAGAGGATATGACAATGTTGAGTTCAGGCTGGGCGATCTGGAGCGTGTTCCACTTCCTGATGACTTTGCTGATGTAGTGATTAGCAACTGCGTCATCAACCTGACTTCGGATAAGAGCAAGGTCTTCAGTGAGGCCTTCCGGGTTCTCAAGCCCGGGGGACGCATCGTGGATGCTGATGAGATTGCTGCTAAGGTGCTTCCGAGGAGTCTACAGAACGATGAGGGCATGTGGTGCAAGTGCATTGGAGGAGCGCTGACTGAGCATCAGTATGTAGAGGCGCTCAGGAAAGCTGGTTTTGTCGACGTGAGGACAACGATCTATGGCTCACAGACGATTCAGTGGCGCGACAGAGAGATCGTGATTAGGAGCGGCATTATCGAGGGAGTTAAACCTTCCGCCGAGGCTTGAGCGGATATAATTTCGTATGTTGGATGTGAGAGATATGGGAGCCGTAAGTGACGTGTCCATTCGTGATCTTGAGGAGCCTTGGATTGATCTCTCTTCACGAAATCTCGAGACAATAGAGGGATGCGTCGCGACCTATCTGGAGGAGGAGAGGAGAGGTCACCTCCAGACCGAGGATGTAGAAAACCTCATCGGAGTTCTCTCCCTGGCTAGGCTGGGAAATCGCGAGTCCGAAGCTGAGTTGACAACACTATCGAATCGGCGTCTCTTGGCCGAGATAGTGCTCTGGTACAGAAGTCGATTGCAGGCTGAGATGGGGAAGAGGACCAGAGAGGATGCCCAGACCGCGGAGGAGATAGTTGCTTTGGCCGAGCGGCAGGGCAAAGATCTTGAGAGACTTCGACGATTGGATAGGCTGCTTATATGGAAGGCTGCGCCCGGAGTCTAGTCGATGGTTTCAACTTTCAGATTTTCGCGCGCTTTCCGCACAATGCCCTCTGATCGTTCAGCCTATCCTGCTTTGGGCATCCACTCCAGCTCCATGTGAATCTCGAGCTTATGATCCTCCTTGGCATAGAGGAACTTCATTGCGATCGGCTCCGTTGGCGCTATACGAACGCGTTTTTTCCTGTCTGAGGAAGGAAACAACTTCGCGACATCAAAAGATCTACCCCTCAGCGAATCACCAAGTCCGATCAACAAGGCTGACACGTCTTCCTTCATCATCTCGCCCCGGTGCCGAAAGATCGCTTCATGGGTCTCGCGATAACTCTCCAGAACCTCCGTCATCTTCGTCCAGTGAGACATCGTCTGAGAGAGTTCGACCTCCCCCTTCTCCGTCAAAGCATAGTGTTTGCGATCCGGCGCCTCCTCACGAAACTCGATTCTACTCGTAACCAATTCGTTCTTCTCCAGCTTCTCCAAGGCGGGATAGATAGTCCCCGTCTTCGGCTTCCAATACCCTGAGAACCTCTTCTCCAACTCCCTTATGATCTCGTACCCATACATCGGCCTCTCCGAAAGAAGCAGGAGCAGCCACAGGGGAACAACACCTATCCTCATACCTCTCCGCATCGGCCCCGACAGATGAGACACCTCGCCACGACTCTAACACGGCCAAACTTATATCTGCTAATCCAACACATCAACAGTTCACTCCAAGTGAGAGGCAGGTCAAACAATGCTGAAACACCTCTCATACGTCGCTCTTCCCCACCATCCAGCAGGCGGATTCGACCACGCAGATGTACACCTGAAAACCGGACGGGTCTTCGTCGCACACACCGCAAACGGCACTGTTGAGGTCATCGACGGCGAAAAGCTTCACCACATCACAACTCTCGGCAACTGTCCAGAAGCCAGCGGCGTCCTGTGCGCACAGGATGAAGGACTCGTCTTTGCCGCAGCGAGAGCCAGTGGAAGAATCCTCATGATAGATGCAAATTCACTCGCAGTAGCGAGCGTATTCACTGTGGGGTCGAAACCAAATGGACTCGCATGGGATGACAGGCGCAAACGTCTGCTGATAGCAGACGTGCAAGACAACAACGCACGCCTCCTCGACCCATACACCGAGGGGATAGAGCCAGCACTCAAGTTACCAGGTAGGCCAAGATGGTGCTCATATGACCATGAAGGCGAACGATTTCTCGTGAACATCAATAATCCATCCGGCATCTCCGTTCTAAAGGCTGACACCTTAGTTCAGAGCAGCTTCCTTCCGATCTCAGTCACAGGTGCGCACGGACTAGATCTAGACAGAGCAGGCCGAGCCTTCGTCGCATGCGACGGCAAAGCCATCGTCACGCTGGACTTGAAGACCGGGCGAGAACTGAAGGTAGTTCCGATCGCAGGCTCACCCGATGTGATTTGGTGCAATCCGCAGTATGAGCGGCTTTACTGTGCTATCGAGAGGCCGGGCGTCATCGAAGTGGTCGACACCAGATCAATGACTCTCTCCGAACAAGTAGGGACGGAAGGGGGCGCGCACACGCTCACCTTCGACAGGCTGCGCCAACGGCTCTACGCTTTCCTGCCTCACAGATGCGGTGCCGCGGTCTACCTGGAAGGATAGAAGAGTTGCCTGGGTCACTCATGGAGAGCTTCAAGAGGTTCTTGGATCGACTTCACGGTACGTTTATCTAGCCGGACGCATAGGTAGATTCTCTACTTAGGAGCAGATTGTTGTGAAATGGGTTACTAGGGAGCACCCTGTAGTTGAAAGGATCGCCTGTCCTTGGCTCATAGAGAAGTTCATAGACAAGAAGGCTGAGTTCATCTTCGTTCCAAGCGAGAAAGTCCTCGAGGTCGCGAAGAAGGAAAAAGCCATCCCATTTGACGTTGAAGGGGCGGAGCTGACCCATCACGGAGAAAAGGACTCCTTCGACGCGATTGTCGAGAAGTACAAGATCAAAGACCCCGCCGTACTAGAGCTGGCGAAGATCGTGAGAGCCGCCGACACGGACGCGAAGGACTTGGTGCCAGAAGGCAGAGGGCTAGAGGCGGTTGCACGTGGATCCCAATTGATCGTCAAGAACGACTTTGACGCGTTGAAGAAGAACAAACATCTCTACGATTCGCTCTACGCTTACTGCAAGCTCCGAATAATCAGTGAGAGGCACAAAGAGAGGCTCAGCAAGATGGACAGGAACCGGAGATACGAGTTCCTGAGGACTGAGATCAAGAAGCCCCTCAAATAACCTCATTTTTCCCCTATACTTGGTCGTGATACCTTTTGCGCTGGGTCACCAGACATGAGCCGCACGTAGACCGCTGCGCATCCATCTGGCTGATCAAGACCTTCATCGACAAGGAAGCGGTCTTTGACTTCATCTCAAGAGACTCAGATATACCCCGCGAAGCAATAGCCTTCACCCTACCCAAAGCTGAGATCAAACCCGTCGAAGGCGTCAGGACAACCTTCGACACGCTGGTGGAAAAATACCATATAGAAGACCCCATCGTCCTCCAAATCCAGAAGATACTCCGAGACTTTGAGATAGACGCAGGGGAGGATGTTGACAAGCTCAAGCTGAAGGAGACCGCCGGAGTCTGCTACATACTGCGAGGACTCGCGCGGACCTCAAGAACGGATCATGAGACAGCGAGTAAGGCTTTGGTTGTGATGGACGCACTCTACGCTGAACTTAAGGCAAGAAGTAAGTAAGACGTACGCCCACTCAGAGAGCTTCAACCGCCCTCTAGCTGGAAACAACCGATGGCCGTAGAGGATCCTGCTAAATCGAAGACCACGGATAGAGAGGGCAGACGCTTCTTCGCCCTGATGTGCGCCATCGGAGCCTTCGCCATACTCAGCTCCACAATGTCGAAGAACCCAGTCCTACCACTCTTTGCGCAGTCTCTAGGAGTCAGCGGGGCGGAGCTTGGGTTGATAGCCTCAGCTTCAACCATCCCTGGGATAATCATCAGCCTGCCAGCCGGCTCTCTCTCAGACATCTTCGGCAGACGCAGGGTCATCTTGGCTTCTCTGATGATCTTTGCTTCGGCACCGTTCCTCTATCTGTTCATCAATGCCGCTTGGCAGCTCGCATTGGTGAGATTCTACCATGGCTTTGCCACAGCGATCTTTGGGCCCGTGGCGAACGCCGTGATCGCAGAGAGGTATCCCGCGCAAAGAGGGGAGAGGATCTCCACCTTTTCTTCGGCGACTATTGTCGGCAGAAGTATAGCCCCTTTTCTTGGGGGGTCGATCCTCTATGTGGCGAACTTCAGGTCGGTCTATCTGGCGGTGGGGCTTGCGGCCGTCACGGCCCTTCTGATCGGGACGAGAATCCCGAGAGATGTAGGCACTGATTCTGGGACGCGGGCGCCAAGCACTCAGAGATCTCTAGTTCGGGGCGTAACGAGATCTTGGAGAGGGTTGGCTTCGGATACACGAATACTTGTGACAAGTCTGGTTGAAGCGATTCAGTATCTGACGTATGGTTCGTTTGAGTTCTTTCTGGTCCTATTTGCGAAGTCACTGGGAATGAACGATTTCCTGATCGGAGTTATCTCCGGAGTACAGCTTGTTAGCGTTGTTCTTACGAAGCCGTTCATGGGTCGCCTCTCAGACAAGATGGGGAGGAGACCGGTGATCGTTGTGGGGCTACTGGTTGGCGGCCTGCCGCTCTTGTTGAGCCCTTTCGCCAGCGGCTTTGCGGCGCTTGCTCTGGTTTCCATTGCTTATGGACTCGGTTTTTCCGTCGTGACCTCTTCAACCGCGGCCTACGTCGCCGACCTGACTTCGAAGGAGATCTATGGCTCGGCCATGGGCTTCCTAAGCACGATCATGGATGTTGGGCAGGCCTCTGGCCCGATAATTACGGGGGTTGCAGTAGCGGCTTTTGGGTTCGTCCTAGCGTTCCAATCTCTTGGCGTCCTCTTGTTCGCTGTTACCGGGATCTTCGCGGCCTCGTCTCTGATAGCTCGCTCAGCGTCCTCGTCCTAGCTTTCGACTTTTTGAAATCCGTGCAGTAGGAGGGCGTTTCACATGTTCTCAGATCTTGAGGTGTACCAAGAGATTGCCAGTCCTCTCGCAGTCTGGGGTCTCGGTTGGTATCACTAGCCCACGATCATGTGTCGCAGTTGCAGAATTCTTTTGGAGCTTAGTGCCTCGATGAGTGACCTTATCTCGGACGTTTTTCCTCGGACGACGAGTGTTTCCAGGCAGATGCGTTCGTCTAGGTGGACGTGTGTTGTGGAGTTTATCAGTCTCAAGAAGTCATGTTGGATATCCGTCAGTTCGTCTTCTAGGCCTGGGGTGTCATGGTCTAACAGCATGACTATGACTCCTGATACCTTCGACTTGAGACTCTCATCCCATCGATGTTCTGTTATGTAGTTGCGCATTGACTGTTGAATTGCCTTGGATCGGTCTTGACCCGCGCTCTTTACGATTGTGTCGAATTCGTCTAGGAGGTCTCGTGGAAGAGAGATGCTTATCCTCGCGACTCCTTCCGCGCTCAATATCTTGCCCCCGTCTTCGCCGTCGACCCAGAGATCTACGCCAATCATCTGGATGACGCTGAAGAAAAAGTCCTCGCCCCATTGATAGGCCGGTGACCTAGAAAGTTCGGTAATACTTTCCGGCAATCGATAACACTCGGAGCTCTCATGCATCCTGCTTTAGCAATTATATCCTCCGCGCTCTCGGTCTTTCTCAGTCTACTCTCGGTTCCGTTCCTTCTCGGTTTGCAAGTTCATTTTTTTCAGGTGAAATCTTTTTGTGCTCGGGTTTGGCTGGGCCGTTTCGAAATCGCTAGGGCGAAGCTCTCCGTCTTATCTTACCGTGTGTAATCTGAGATCCGGAATGCCGTCTGAGAGGTCGATCTCTGCGATGTGTATGTCTGTTCTCGGCTTTACTCCGTAGAGCAGGATGTAGCCTCGGTACTCTCTTACCCTGAGGTGTGTGTTCGCCAGCTGTGCGAGATACTTTGTGCATTCTAGGTGCGGCCCTGCGATTGCTAGTGAAAGGTCTCCGTGGATTGCTGTTCTTGTCACGCTCTGCGGGGCTTTCGCCAAGATTCCTCTTATGCCGTACATGTATTCGTCGGTTTCTTCTGCCAGTATTCGCAGTATCGGCCTTCCTTCGGTCTGCTCTTTCAGTTCTTTCCAAGCTTCGACGTAGTAGTCATAGTCCACCTCAGCGTCGACGCCTTCGTACGGTACTGTGATATTCTCTTCAGTCGTGTATGGCCTTTTCTCAAATACTCTGAGGAATGTGCTGATCTTGTCTTCGCCGATGTGCTTTGCCAAGGCGTTCTTTATCTTTCGTGCGTTGCTGTCCGGTCGTGGAACGACGGTGACTCCCCGCAATTGAGAGATGAAGTTCAACATTAGCCGGTTGGTCAGTAGGTGTCTGACGGAGTCTGGAACGTTCTCTCCTATGTCGAGTAGGACGTAGCTTCCCTTTTCGTATCCTCCTCCAAGGAGGCTGTCGAGGTCCTTGTTTCCAGTGGAGAATTTGCCATCACTGTCTGGGATGGTCTTCCACTCGTATGCGCCTGGTGTGACTGGGGGTTCTTTTAGCGGATTGTAGATCTCGAATCCATCGTTCAGCGTGAAGAGCATCCTCGGCGTGACTACTCGGTGGCCTTTGGTCTTCTGTATGTCGAGGATTCTTAGGAGCCTTCCGTCAAACTCTCTGTGCCGCAGGATGAAGATCGCGTCGGCCACGAACTCTCCTAGGTCAAGTCCGATGGGTTTCAATCCGGTTGGTCTCTCAGAGATCAGAATTGTTGTGCAGTTCGTTCCTCGGGTTATCTTTGAGAAGATATGGTGGAGAGCCGTTCTGGGCTCTGTTCTCTTGGTTAGCGCTGTCGTTATCGCGCTGAAGGAGTCTATGACGAGCCTCTTTGCTTGTATTCTCTGGAGTTCTTCGATGATCTGTGCGAGGATTGTGGATACGCTCTCCTCTCTGAGTGTTGGGAACCCGACGAATCGGAACTTCCCTTCCTCCTCGAGCTTGGCGAAGTCGTATCCAAAGTTCTCCATGAACTCATAGTAGGCGGCTCTGTCTTCGAGGAATGAGACGTAGATGCCTGCCTCCCCATATCGTACAGCTCCTTCGTACAAGAAGCGTGATGCGAAGAGGGTCTTTCCTGTTCCCGCCCTTCCTCCGACGAGGATGAGTGAGCCACTGGGAAGCCCTCCTCCGAAGCTCTCATCAAGAGCTGCCACTCCTGTAGGTATGAGGTTCTTGAACTGTCTAGGTTGACGAGCATTCTCAGGACCGCTGTCCATCTCGGGCCCACCATTCTGTTTTAGCGTCTTAGAAGGCCGTACAAAGCTTATTTGCACTGGTAACCTT
This sequence comes from uncultured Candidatus Bathyarchaeia archaeon, assembly GCA_964460055.1. GTDB lineage: Archaea > Thermoproteota > Bathyarchaeia > RBG-16-48-13 > CAYWPD01 > CAYWPD01. The sequence continues at coordinate 2,995 of CAYWPD010000036.1, read as the reverse complement.
TAATTCTTTTCATTAAGTGTTAATCTTTTCCTGCTGAAATACCAAATAATCCTCGGAGATTCGCGACAAGCCTTTTCCCGCCATTTAAGTTCTATTTTCTTACAGCTTTTCTGTATTTCTTGAGCCGAGGTCAGCAATTCATGCGTGTGTTTGAACAGATAGTCAACACATGGGCGAAACCGCTGCTGACCGCTGGCAAATCTCATATAGAATCTCACCAAAGCGGGACACGGTATCCGCCTTTGATGTCCTGCAAAATGCTGCTCTCCATCAAGAGCAAGGCACTGAGAAAACACGCATGGTTCTCTGAGTTCTCAAACATCGAACGCGGATTGATCAATTCTGTCCTCCGTGTATTTGAATCTGTGAAAAGTCGTTACCTAGCTGCAATCTTGGAGAGGATCGCGACAAAGCTTCGCAAGACGCTGGAGAGCGGTCGAAATTGCATATGGTCATAGAGGCCCGATTCGGGCTCTGCCAGCTGTCAGGAGGATAGAGGTTTTCAGATCTGCATGGGAGTCGTTGCTGCAGAGCATGGACTCGCTCGTGGCTGTCTTGCTGACTGAGGCGGGCAAACTAGTGTCTGGCGCTGAAGGCGAAGTGATGGCTACTGCTGAGCGACTCAGGCTTACACCTGAAGAGTATGGTAAGATCAAGATCAGATTCGACTCCGAGGCCCTCATCAAGAGCGCAGCCGCAAGCATACTCATAGCCATCACAGTCATCACCGCAGAGACACTGCGCTACGACAGACTACTCCTACCAGCCTACATCCTGCTAGGTGCAGCAACCTACACACTGGCATCAAGAGCACTGAAAGCCGCCAAACCAGAGGACATAAAGCTCATCAGAAACTACCTCGGCCCAAGACTCAGCTTCTTACCAGACCTCGCCACAAAGCTCCTCAGACCGAAATAACTCGAAAGCCCAGCGCTCTGTCATGCTTTACCCATGCCATTCTCAAGAGGTGAAGGGCAAGACCAATCCGATCAGATAGCGCCCGTCAAGATTTTCAAACTCGATGCAGGGAAAGAGAAAGAGCGCGCTAGAGAATCGTGCTAAGACATTCGAAGGTCACCGCTAGGAACCAGTCCAAAATCTTCAGAGTATCGACAACGTAGATTTCCTTGCCATACTTGTCTAAAAGTGGTGCGTAAATCCAAGTCGTGCCTCGTGGAAGAGGCCTTAGATGGCCTATTCCCTCATGAATGTATAGGCATCTAAATTTTTTATAGATGAAATCAAGGGCCTTATCAAAAGGAGCTGCCACCGGTGGAGGGCTTGCAAGGGGGTAATACTCGATCGGCGGGTTCCTTAGACCTTGAGGACAATACCTAAGAAAGAATTCCTTGAAGTTCTTGCGGCAACCTGCTTTGCCGCCGGCCACCTTCATTGATTCCGCACAAGAACAAAGAACCAGCATCGAAACACTGGGGTTACACTTCCGGCATCTTAGAGCTTCTTGATATAGAAGACTAGCACGCACAAAGCTCCATTTCTTCCTATTTCCAAGGGAATTGAGCCTAGCTTGGAAAACATCCCAAGAGATTCTGTTCTTGAAGGGACGATGTGATTTTCTTAGAGCATCCAAACCCGATCCCCGATAGCGCGGGTTATGTCCAGTTTACCAACTTATCTTCCTTTCAGTCACGATTTGGGCTGGAGTGCAGGTCTGTGTGAACTCCCGATCTTTTTTCTAGGCGGATTCGAAAGAGCGACCCAGAACTCAGGTCCTTTTGCGAATTGAGTCGAGTCATTGAACGTTAAGTTTCTAGGCTATAAAGCCTTGGCTTTGCTACTCCAGCAACGTAATACCTCCATCAGAGGGGACTGATTTTAACTCTATGCACCCACCACGAAGACATCGCACGAGATGTGCACTAAGATAGAGTTTGACCGAGTATACTAACTGACCTGAAACCAATCGGCTCATCGTCTTTTGGCCACGGCTACGAAAACCCAAGTGACTGACGCTTCGGCTGCTTACAGTCAGAACTCATGAGGTTTGCGGCTGACGAGATATCAGTTCATTCGTTCAAATCAGAGGTGAGCTGAATTCTTACGGGTATTTCAAAGCTTTCATATATCTCCCGCTCAACTTGGCTAACCCTTGTGTTAACCTCAGCGTGCAGTTGAGGTTGAGCCTCTTTCATCTCTTGCGATTTGAGCTTTACCCTGCTGATGGCTCCTCTAACCTCCTCCAATTTTGCCTCCAGTCTTTCAAAATCCTCCTCCACCGCCGTCTTCACCCGTGACTGAAGACTTTCTATCTGTCCTGTGAGCCTCCTATACTCCTGTCTAAGTTCAGGCAATTCAGCCATCATCTTCTCCGTGTTCAATATCGCCTTCTGGGGATTCTTTGTCTTGATGCGGCCTTGCAGGATGAACCTTCTTAAGTCATCCAAGATTTCTTGGATGACTGGATCATTTACTATGGATAGGGCCCTTGAGGTTTCGTTTATGTAGGAGTCGAGGATGCTCCTCCTCTCCTTGCTTGGCTCGGCGGCGTAGCAGTATTTGCCAAGAGGCCTCATCAAAGCTGAGAAGCTATCTTGGACTTCAGACGTGATTTCCATTCGCCTATTCTCTAACATTGAGAGTTCTCTTCTTAGCCTAAGGGAATCCTCGAATTCGACCGTAGACTTGATCCGCTCAATTTTGGTTTCAACGCCGGCCCGCTCCGATTCAAGGGACTGTAAACTGCTTTCTAATTCCTTCCTCTTCTCAGCCATTTTGCGCATCTCTTCGACTCTGGTGACGAGCAGCCTAGCCTGCTCTTGGCAACGCCTCAGGGCGGTTACCCTGGAGGAATGCTTGTTTATGAGGGTGTTTAGCCTTGTGATTTCCCCATTTATCCGCTTCAACTCCACACGCATCCTTGCCGCGCAGCTCTTTGCATCCTTCAGAGTGGTACGCCTGTAGGCGCTCCGTACGTCACCTGGATGTGTCATAAATTGAATGGCACGTTCACGCAATTCCACGATATCTTCAAAAG
>CAYWPD010000035.1:16518-18594 GCA_964460055.1 uncultured Candidatus Bathyarchaeia archaeon | reverse complement strand
TATGTTGAGATCGAGCCGGAACTGATCGAGCTTGAGAGAGTCCTTGCCGAGCTTGGAATATCCAGAGAGCAACTTGTCGACCTCGGCGTTTTGGTGGGGACAGATTTCAATCCAGATGGGATAAAGGGTATCGGACCCAAGAAGGCGCTGAAGATGTTGAAGGAAACAACGTCGCAACAAGAGCTGGACCATCTACTTAGAGAAGCCGCCAGTCCGAACGACTTTGCCAAGATCAAAAGGATATTCCTGAACCCGGAAGTCAGGGACGATTATCGCCTTGAATGGAGATCTCCAGACCTCGACGCCGTAGTCAAGTTCCTTTGCAACGAACGGGACTTCTCAAAAGAAAGGGTCGTGAACGCGATCGAGAAGATGAAGTCGGGTTTCAAGGAAACCAGAGAGAAAAAGACCTTGGACTCTTTCTTCGGATGATTCGAGGCCAGACTGAACTATACGCTCCAACCATGCTTGCCAACGAGAGGTACGAATGCGACTCCCCCAAGATCCTGCTCTGAAATTCTGCCCGTTTGGTCCTTCCCCAAGCGTAACAACGTTTGGAAAAAATGTCGGTGGCCCACTGGAATCAAGAGGATGCCACCGTTCGCGAGCTGATCGACCAGAGGTCTCGGTACGTCTGGAGCCGCAGCGGTCACGTAGATTCTGTCGTAGGGAGCAAAGTCGGGATAACCTTGCGAGCCGTCCGCGCAGATCACCGTGACGCTCTCGGAATATCCAAGCCTACTGAGGTTTTCCTCCGCGAATCTGGCGAGCTCTTGGACGATCTCTATCGTGAACAGATGCCCCGGGTTTCTAGAGCCACTGGGTGCGATTATCTCCGCGACAACCGCCGCATGATAACCGCTCCCAGCCCCTATCTCTAGCACCCTATGTCCCTCACGTAGTTCTAGCGCTTCACACATTATCGCGACCATGTGTGGAGCCGAGATGGTCTGTCCATATCCTATTGGAAGGGGCGAGTCAATGTATGCTTGCCCGGAGGATTCAGCGGGCAGAAACTTCTCTCTCGGTACAGCCAACATCGCCCGGTAGACGACTTCACTTTTCAAAACTCCCTCTGCCTTGAGCATATTAATGAGCGCGCTTCTCCTGAGAGGCTGATCTCCTTCCTTCAGCAAATGGAGCACCGAACACTACAAATCAAGAGCTAAGCCACGTAGATATCGATTTGTGCGACATCAGCAGTCAACGAGACTGACGCCCATGAGAGAGACTATGACTGCGAAAGGACACAGGAACATAACTGCCAGACATAAGTCAACCTTGGAGATCACACGGGATCCAGCCCTCTCAAAGACCGGTGACTGCGTGATAGCTGTGGGTTCAGACAAAGGCTTTCCAGACTTCACTGCCGCCTTCATAGAAAGGATTAGGCAAGACGAAGCGAGGATAAAGTTGAGCCTACGGGTTGGAGACCTCGAAGAAACAGTCATAGGGATTGGGAGCAGCCGGCTGATCTTGACGCATCCTAAAGACATTGTAGTACGCAAGGGCAACTACGTCTGCGAAAGGACCTTGATGATCTGCGCGAACAAAGCTGCTGCAGATATCTCCAGAGAATTGGTGTCAAAGCTTCTTGATCCAAGCATCAGAGTGAGTATTGCCATAGAAGCTTGATCAAGAAGAGTCCAACTTCTTCCGTGCTCTATGCAGGAAAATCGCTGGCGGGCCTGTGGGGATTTTCGCGGAAGATCCGTATCGAACCCCAGACCTATGGGTATCTCCGATCCTTTGTGACGTGCCTAAGAGCCCACCGCTCTACCTAACTGAGCTACAGGCCCGCTCTTTTTGATGAGCGAGAGATCCGGCGCATGGGTTTGTGCAGACCTTAATAAATACGTTACGAGTGTTCTTGGCGTGTGGACGTACGAAAGTTGTCACGGTTGATTCTCGTGGGTCTGGGACTCAACGACGAGTATGGACTAACTCTGAGAGGCTTGGAGTCCTCAAAGGGCGCGGATCACATTTTCATCGAGACCTACACCAACTATATGCGGGATATGTCAATCAGCACCCTCTCCAACATGCTGGGACAGGAGCCAATCCAACTTCTCAGGA
>CAYWPD010000035.1:0-16418 GCA_964460055.1 uncultured Candidatus Bathyarchaeia archaeon | reverse complement strand
CTCCACACGTTGATGTACCTCGACGTCGACTGTGAAGGGAGATCGATGTCGATTGGCGAAGCCCTCGCCCTCATCATGAATTGGGAAGAGACTGACAGGAGGGGAGCCTTCCTGCCTTCTACACTTGTCATAGGCTTGGCCAGAATTGGATCAGAGCATCCAGTGGTGAAGGCTGGATTTATCAGAGAACTGAGAAGCTATTGCTTCGGCCTTACGCCGCACATCTTGATATTTCCTGGACGCCTGCACTTCATGGAGCGTGAGGCTCTGCGCTATTTTGCAGACGCCTCGGAAGAATCGCTGGAGTTGATTTCTTGAGTACAGAGGTAGAGCTCCAAGCCAGAAGGTACATAGAAAAGGCCAGACGTGTACTGGAAGGCATCTCAGAGTCAAGCACGAGACCTAGACTCGTCCGAGCCTCAGAGATCGAATCGGTGTTGCATGAATCCAGAAGATATCTGGAGGATTCAGAGTTCTATGTCAGCATGGGCGATTCAGCAACAGGTCTTGCCTGTATCTCATACAGTGAGGGTCTTCTGGACTGCATGAAGCTGCTCGGAATACTCGAATTCCAGTGGTGAGAGGATGAAGAAAATCGGTAAACGAACCGTAGTTTTGGCTTCTGGCACTTTCGATCTGATTCACTACGGACACGTGCGGTATCTCGAAGAGGCGAAGAGGACAGGCGGCGACAACTCCAGGCTTGTAGTCCTTGTGACTAGGGACAGAACGGTGGAGAAACTGAAGGGACGAAAGCCGATACTCCCTGAAGATCAGAGGAGGGCCATAGTAGAGGCGCTGAAACCAGTAGACGAGGCCATGCTAGGCCTGTACGAAATGGACCCGGGGGCGGTCATCGAAGAGGTCAGACCGGACATAATTGCTCTTGGATACGACCAATCGTCAGAACTGGAATCCCAGATTGAGCAGGCCATCAAGAAACATGGGTGGAAAATAGATGTTATTCGCATCGGAAGATTCGGTAGGGAGGAGTTGAATAGCAGCTCCGAGATCAGAAGGCGAATAGTAGAAGTCAGACAAAAACCCTGACTCTTACCTTATCACCGTCCCGCAAGCCCAGCTCCCTTCGCAAGTCCATGGGTGCAATGACTTCGAGGATCGTTCTGTCGTGGTGACCTCGCTCTATGAATATAACGGCCCCATTCACCCTATTGTTGATGAGTGCCCGAAAACACTTGAGTGAACCGAAGGTTCTTGAACCATTTGCGAAACCTTCAACGACCAAGCCTGAGTAGTTCTCTAGTTGTCCTCTTGTCTCGGTCTCAAGGGAAGATCTGATCTTTAGGTTGAGTGTTCCGGGGAAAGGGTCAAAGCCCAGCATCTTGACGATCTGTCTCCGGTAACCTCTTTGGCTGAGATAGTAGGCGCCTTCCCCCATTCCCGTGACCACAGATCCTTCCAAGACGAAGCTCTTTGAGGCCGGCTCGATGACCCCTCTGAGGGTGTCGTAGACTTTCTTTAGCTCGTCCCTGCCTTTCTGAGTCAGTCTTATCATTTCTCCTCGTGCGATCATCTCCCTTTCTATGTGCCCCTCTTTTTCCAACTGGGCAAGGTATCTCGATGCTGTTTGTTGAGAGGTCGCGATCTTTGCCGCTATGTCTGTCGTTGACATCTGAATGGGCGCAATGTATGCTCCTTGCTCGGCAAGTGTGAGGAGGATCCTGAATTGGTTTTCTTTCAATTGTCGAGTCTCCGCCTGCTAATTTCTTCCCTTCCGAGCTTGTGAGCTTCAAAGACGGGCTCTGGGATTCGGTGGTTTCTAGTCGTGTGTTCAGTGATCTGGCAAGCCCTATCAAGGCTGATTTTGTGTCCAACACTTATGTAGATCGGTCTCGCGGATTGGCTCTTCCTGAAGGCTCGAGCCACCAATTCTCCTTGATAGATAACGTCTGCGAACTTGTCGCCGAAAGGTGCTATTTCTCCACAGAGTAGCTCTTTTGCCACGCCAATGGTCGGTATGTCCATAGAGAGCCCGACGAAAGATGCTAATCCGCATCTACGGGGATGAGCGACTCCATGACCGTCAACTATCAACACATCCATCATCTTTGAAAATGGCTTGGCAGACGACGCGATTGCCTCAGCCTCTCGGAACGCCAGTAGGCCGGGAGTGTACGGAAAGACTATTCGGCATGTATGAAAACCACTGCCTAGAATCCTCAAGCTACTATAATCATGAATCGAGGTAACTGCGACAGCGCTAGTCTTCTTGTAGGCGACGTCAGCGCCTCCGATGATTGAAATCTCTCTGTCGATAAGATCCTGACAGATGACTTTTGACGCCATTTCCCTCTGCTTTTCTTTAAATTTTTCAGATGCGTCCACCGCAATTTCTCCTAAAGTCATGCGACTTTCCCAAAAGGTCGTGAGACATCACTCTCAGCTATGACAGAGATCTATGTCTAGTCATCTTGTCTTCCAAAGACTGAATTGATCTTTGAAGACTCAGTCTTCTCGACTCGAGAGTGACATCGCCTCTGGTCGTCTCTATCAGGTGCCTTGCAACATCGCTCTTCCTGCGAAGCCCGGGAACCAATGATTGAACATCTTCAAGGGCCAGGATGTTGGTGTAAATGTCCTCCATGAGTTCCAAGCTCCTCTCCGCGGTGTCGAGTTTCCCGAGCCTGATTGAGTCCAGCGATCTACGTCTCAACTCCCCTATCAGATCTCCCAACCCTAGAAGATAGGGTACCGGTTTGACGCCTATCCGGCTTGGACCCAACAGAATATCCTTTTCCGCAATTGCCAGGAAGACTCTCGCTTCCGCATACTCCTGCAGCGCAGTGATGACGGAGCCTGTACTACCCAGTTCCGGATGTTGATCGATGAGATGCTCGATCCTGTTCAAGATGCCTCTTGCTTCCCTTAGTCGTCTTTTGGCTTGGCCGTAATCCCCTCGGTGCACTGAAAGTATCGCCTGTCCGGATAGTCTCACCACTGTTCTCGCTCCAGAGAGGATCTTCTCTCTCGCCTTGTCTTTGTTTTTCAGTTGTGTTTGGAGTTCCTCGAAGATCTTGGCGAGCGACATCGGCTTTCCCTCGCAAGATCAGTTGGATCTCGACAGCTTTATCGGTTTGGACAGGCGGCTGAGAAGAACGACTCTACTGTCGTGACAATCATCGATGATGTTGTAGCCTGTCTGCTTGGCGATACCTTCTGCGAAGTGGCGTATCTCCTCATGTTTAGGCATGTTTTCGAAAGAGAGTCTCAATCGAGAGGAGCCGACATACATGAAGGCCTTGGGCTCCACGTAGGTGGGATTGGCCTTCTGTATGAGTTCTGAATAACGTTCAGGGTTCTTGAGATTCAAGTTCCTTGCGAGCGTCAGTCTGAGGACTGTGGGGCACTTGACGCTCCTCAAAAGCTCCAAAGTCATGTTAAGTCTCTTCCACGCATTCGGTAGCTGAGGCCTACAGATCTCTCTAAAGCTCTCCTCATCTGGTGCACTAAGGGAGACGTATAGCTGTGTAGGTTCCTCCTCCAACCCATCAATGGCTTCGGGGAGGGTTCCATTTGTAACAAGGAAGGTGGTGAGATCTCTCCTATGGAATTCGCGGATGAGTTCACTGAGTCTCGGGAACAGTGTGGGTTCACCGGCAAGGCTTATCGCCGCATGCTTGGGCGAAAGGGCTTCCGCATATTGGGCCTTGTCCACGTGTGCGTGGACTCTGTATCCAGATAGGATTCTCCTTTGAGCTGAAAGACAATCATCGACTATCTCTCTAGGATCGTCCAATGTAGAGAAGTGCATCTCATCCCAAGAGACTCCTAGGTCGTCAGGTTGCGTTCTCCAACAGAACTTGCATCGGAGTGTACATTGAGCGACAGAAGGGGTCATCTGCAGGCAGCGATGGCTTGATATGCCAAAAAATTTCTGTTTGTAGCAAGGTCTTCTTTCCACAAGACTCTGGTGAAGCCACCTACACTTTTTGACTGCAGAGTGTGCTCCCACAAGCTGATACTTCTGGCGCCTGAGTGACTCTCTGAGCGCCTCAGGAATCGCTTCTTCCAAGGTCATTATCAGTACCTAGATGGAAAGGTCTTGATCATAAGGGCTCAGAACGTATTCCGAGTGAGAATCGAAAGTGCGGGTTTTCTCATCAATCAGGTATTTCGGATGCGCTATTTCGCGGGCAGAGTCTCTTCTCCGACGCCAGCTTTTGTTATAGTCATAACGTCTATTCCGTCGCCGCTGGCCGCGTCTCTTGCGATTGCTGACCGTATTGCCTTTACCACAAGGTCCTTCGCCTCACTAAGACTCAACCCTTCTCTGTATCCCGCTTCCAACACTCCGATCGCGACCTCTGACCCTGTCCCAACCGTTGCGAACTTGTCTTCGATGAGGGATCCAAGCAAGTCCAGAACGTAGAGGCTTGGCCCGGTCTCATCAACCCCTCCGACGATAGTCTGCGTAAACAAGGGGAATAGTCTTCTCTCAAAGAGGATGTTGGACATGATCTTGGCTGCAGACTTTACGGAGATGGCTCTGCCGATGTTGAGTTCATACAATCTCGCCAAGGCTGCGATCTCCTTGGTCAGCATCTGCATGTCAGAAACAAGTCCTGCGCAAGCAGTTCCAACGTGGTCGGTTATCCTGAAGACTTTCCTGCCTACTCTGCTGGTGACCATATACCCCATTGTGAGTCTCTTTTCCGAGGCGAGTATAACTCCATCCATACATACAACGCCGACGGTGGAAGCGCCGGGCATCCACAACATTTCTTGGCTCATCAGCATCCCCGGGTTCACGGTCAATAGAAATGGTGTGCTATTAAAGAATTCGGTGGCAGCACATATCATCTTGCCAGCTCATCGTCTTACCGAACTGGCAGAAACCCTTGTCTTAATGCTATTCACAGCTATTATTTCGAACGGCCGTGCTCACATCTTTGGATTCCAAGTCAAAAGGAAGTGCCGATGGAATTGACTGGAACGCTTAGGGATCTGCTGAACAAGATCTTCTGGGACTCCAGAGAGGATCCCAGCCGCTATGAAGTCAAGTTTACCCATCGAGGTGCTGATCAGAACATGAAGGCGGTAACAGTATCAAAGATACGTCGCGTTGCAAGGTCATACTTCACTCTAGGGGAAGATGGCGAGGAGACTTTGATCCCCTTCCACAGAATCGTTGAGATATTCGACGTCAAAGAACAACGGAGCGTCTGGAGGAGTCCTCGGTATCACCGCGGAACGGGATGAGGAATGTGCGGATCCAGACCGCTGAGAAAGAGGTGCAGAAATCGCTGAATCTCAACTTGATGTCACTTGATGGAGCTGTTCAGCAATGAAAGACCTTGAACTGACGCCGAGCCTTTCTTTCCAAGATCCCCGACGATATTGAACCTTGCTCCTGATAGCATTTCGGCCACTTTGACGTTAGTCAACAAGTGAAGTGTCACCTTTGACAAGGTGAAGGTTGAGACGCCTTCGGCTACCGCTGTGTATGGAATGATCATATCTCCCATGTGTCTGTCCAGTGCGCAGCCCGTCTCAAGATCTTCGAGAAGTTTTGTCGCCGCTTCTTCACCCACTTTTTCGGCCGGCTTACCAGCTTCCCCAAGGGCATCGGATCCCAAGACGGTACCGTTGTCACACTCCGCACAAAGCACTATTCCACTCCCCGGCCCAAGATGGCCCTGATCATCTGAAGGGACATCTATTTCCATGTCGGCTCTCGCATAGCCTGCGGTCTTGAGCATTCTTACCGCGGATAGAGCCTGCCTCTCCGCCACATGGCGAGGTAATTTCACACAGTGACTTGACCCTGCTATCCGCACCACGTTGCCTCTCTCTTTCACTTCAAGTCTAGTCAGCTTCTTCGCTGGGTTAGTGAACGCCTCGACTAGTCCTCCTCCCTTGGGATAATGGCCGTGCCTAAGAAGGCTAATCGAGGTGTCATAGCCCATCTTCTTCAAGATCGGAACAAAGACTCTCTGCAGATATCCTATCGTAGGGCTGTGACTGACCGCTGTACCCCCGATGAGCCTAAGATAGACGGGACCGGGTGAGAAAGCAGCAGCTGGCATCAGAGCTTGAAGAACTAGGCCGATAGACCCTGCGGTGCCTATATCAAAAGAGAAGTTGCCGCTTCGGATTGGGCCAGGTTCAAAGACTATCTCCTTTGAGCCTATCTCAAGCCCTCGCGTCTTGGCGTTCGTAAGAGCGACCAATGTCCTCAACGATGCTAAATGCTGTGCTCGCAATCCGGGTGGAGATCGCTTGGCTCTGATGTTTGTTACTCGTACAGACTTTGAAAGTAGAGAGGAGAGTGCGACGGTTGTTCTGAGAATTTGCCCTCCGCCCTCGAGGAGATCTCCGGAAACGGTTATCATGAGTTGGCTCTGCTCCGCCCAGCGAAGCTCAAATATTGATCGGCCAGTTATATGGGCTCTGTGATGGGAATTGGTCTCGATTCAGTGCAGCGAGCTTGACAAAGTCTGGTTTGCGGTGGCCGTCGATGAGAAGAGGGTTATTGCAGCCTCATTCTCCACAGTTTCACGCTCTGAGGCCTTTGACTCCTGTAAGCGGTCGTTGCGCAGCGGTTGCGAGATAAGAGATAAAGAGACTCTTCTTGGCGGGTCCGTCATTCGGTCTTTGGCCGAGATCTACCGAGGCGGGGACATGGATGAGGAGATTCCCATACAATTGAGCGGCCTGCCACCTTTCGAAAAGAGGGTGCTTGAGCAGGTTCGCAAAATTCCTAAGGGGAGGGTTGCGACGTACGCGTCCACAGCTTCAAGAGCCGGCTCTCCTAGGGCATGGAGGGCTGTAGGAAATGCTATGGCGAAGAACCCATTTGTCTTGATCGTCCCCTGTCACAGGGTGATCCGGTCTACGATGGAGACAGGAAATTATGGGCGTAGGCCTGAGATCAAACGCGAGTTGCTTGAGAGGGAAGGGGTTGCATTCCGTCGCAACCGTGTTCTACCCGAATGCCTCTGGAGATAGAGCAGGTAAACCAAAGATGTCGGGGAACAGGGGGTTATACGTAGGGCGATTCCAACCCTTCCACAAGGGCCACCTTTACGCCGTGCGGATTGTTTTGGAAGAAGTCGATGAGGTCATTGTCGTCATCGGAAGTTCGCAGTTCAGCCATGAGGTGGATAACCCCTTCACCTGTGGTGAACGGATCGTAATGGTCCGTGGGGCCCTAGAGGAGGCCTCCGTTGCTCTCTCAAAGTACTTCTTGGTGCCAGTGCCAGATGTGGACAATCACTCAGTCTGGGTCGCCCACGTCAAAGCTCATACGCCGCCCTTTAAGAAGGTCTTCTCGAATGAAGCGTTGACATCTAGGCTGTTTGTGGAAGCAGGATACGAAGTCAATCCTATTCCCTTCTATGAGAGAGAGACCTATTCCGCAACGAACGTAAGAAAGAGAATGTTAAGTGGCGGAGACTGGAAGACCTTGGTTCCAGCAAGCGTGGCGCAATTCATCGAGCAGATAGACGGAGTCGAAAGAGTCGTCCAGCTCTACAAGAACGATCGAGTAAACTGATCGTTCAGCCGCAAAGAGTTATAACCGATCCAGAAGGTCTACTTGTCCAGCTTGAGGATGAAGCAAAATGGAGAGGCAACAGCTACTGATGTTGCCGGGCCCAACAAACGTACCTCCACGGGTAATGAGGGCCATGATGAGGCCTACAATAAACCACAGGGGCCCCGAATTCGAGAAGCTCTATGAAGACATACTCGAGAATCTGAAATACGCCTTTCAGACTCACGGCGACGTCTTCCCCATCTCGGCGTCAGGAACTGGCGGCGTTGAGTGCGCGGTAGGCAACCTAGTCTGTCCAGACGATAGGATACTAGTGCCCGTGCACGGAGTCTTCAGTCAGCGCGTCAAAGAGACTGTCGAGGCCTTTGGCGGCAAAGTCGTTCAACTCCCAGTTGACTGGACAACGGCACCATCTGTAGAACAGATCGACGAGGTCATGGAGAAGGAGAAGGATATCAAGGCGTCCATACTCGTTTACAACGAGACTTCCACAGGTGTTACGGTCAGAGATCTGCGAAGAATCGGTGAAGTTGTCAAGAGACATGGATCCCTATTCGTGGTCGATGCAATTTCGATACTGGGCGGAGATGAACTTCCAGTCGATGACTGGCACGTCGATGTGTGCATAACTGGCAGTCAGAAGTGCCTAGCGTGTCCGCCTGGACTGGCACTCATATCCGTCAGCGAAGATGGTTGGCGAACGATCACGAGGGACAAAGATCGTCGTCACGTCTATTACCTAGATCTACTCAAGACGAAGGACTCTGCCTCCAAGAAAGAGACGCCGTTTACACCCTCTCTTCCACTCTACTTCGCCCTCGACGAAGCCTTGAAGATTCTTAGAGAGGAGGGCCTTGAGAATAGGATTGCCAGGCATAAGAAATGCGCAAACGCCTTCTACGACGCTCTTCACGCCTTGGGACTTTCAACCTATCCTGAAGAAGTAAATCGATCAAACACAGTCATAGCCACAAACAATCCCAAGGGCATCGAAGACAGAGCAATCCGAGACTCAATGCGCCAGAAGCACAACATAGTCGTCGGCGGAGGTATGGGAAAACTTCGGGGAGCCATGTTCAGGATTGGCTGCATGGGAATAATCTCCGAAGCAGAGGTGACAGCAACGGTAGCAGCCCTCGAGTTAACTCTATATGATCTAGGCTATCCGGTCACGCTCGGAACTGGACTGAAGAAAACTAGGGAGGTCTTCCACGCCTAAGCAAGCAGCCCATTTTTGCGGGCCCAACCAACTCCCACCTGATAGCAACAATCGGCCGCGAAACCCAAGGAGACCAGACCTCGGCTTGTCTACATGATATAATTCTTATCTTCAAGTCTCAATACTCCAAGAAGGAGGCAACGCTTGATCGAGGAGATGGCAAACTTCAGAGACCGTGAGGTCGCACATGGAATATCAAGGCGCATCCGAGAGATCTCTGGGAAGCGTCACTTTCTCTTCATGCACGTGTGCGGAACACAACCGCCAGTGGCCGGTTGAGCCGAGACACGAAGCTTCTATCGTGCAGTTCGGATTGAGAAAGCTGCTTCCAGAGAACGTTGAAGTCAGATCGGGTCCAGGATGTCCCGTCTGCGTCACTTCTCCTAGCGAGATCGATCTCGCCATCAACCTCTCAACTAGGCCAAGCGTGGTGGTGACATCCTTTGGAGACATGTTGAGGGTGCCTTCTGCAGCTGGATCTTTGGCGGAAGCCAAGGCGCGTGGAGGTTCGATCAAGGTTGTTTATGGAATTCATGACGCTGTGGAGATGGCGAGGTCCGACCCCTCTAGTGAGTATGTTCACTTCGGCATAGGCTTTGAGACAACCGCTCCCATGACAGCTGCCGAGATTGCAGGAAATCCACCGAGCAACTTCAGCATAATATGCAGCCATAGGATCATTCCTCCTGCGATGATGTATCTCCTGACGAGGGGCGAAACCAGACTGGACGGATTCATATGTCCAGGCCACGTATCCACAATAATCGGCGTGAAGCCGTACAGAGAGCTGTCGGAGTCGTTCAAAATCCCCCAGGTGATAGCGGGGTTCGAACCGATAGACGTGCTAATGGCCATCTATATGCTCATCAAGCAAACTAATGAAAGATCCTCGAAAGTTGAGAACGAGTATGCGAGATCTGTGCGCGAAAACGGCAACAGAAAGGCGTTGGAACTAATAGACAGGGCCTTCGTCAGAAAGTCTTCGGCCTGGAGAGGCATCGGAACGATTGCGGAATCAGGTCTGGCACTCAGAGACGACTTTGACAGATTCAGTGCTGTCGAGAAGTTCGACCTGGATTTCGAGGAATCATATTCAATACCCGCTGGCTGCAGGTGCGGTGAAGTCCTCAGAGGGATTGTCTACCCGGAGGAATGTCCGCTCTTCAATACAGCATGCACGCTAACTCATCCAGTAGGGCCGTGCGCCGTGAGTAGGGAGGGCGCCTGCTACATCGCCATGCGATTCGGCGGCAAAGAGTGGACGCTCCGCTAGTTGGCAGCGCAGCAAAGACTTGGAACCGTTTGGATCTTGCGAAGTCTGGTGCCACGTGGAAGAAATTTCGAAGGGCTCCTCAACAAGAGCCGAAAGAGACCTCCAGCCCTTCATTACATTCGAAAGCCGGCTTGGCTGTAACCCTTTGAAATGGATTAGTCCGTTTGGCTCAGGATCTCTTTCCAGAGTCTGAGACTTTCTCGAGCTTCCTCAGGCTCTAGAACCGCGATGCAGTATCCAGTATGAACCAGAACGTAGTCGCCTTCCTTGACGTTCTCGACGAGTGTTAGCATTACTTCTCTGGTCACTCCCCCGAAGTCTACTATGGCTCGGTCTCCAGAGATCTCCGTGATCTTTGCCGGTATGGCAAGACACATTCTGGGGGCCTCGTCTCGAGTAGAAAGAATCGTGGTATTTTAAGATTGATAGAAGTCCATACTCCGCGTATCTAACGGTCTCGAAGGTGCCTATTGTTCCAAGCACAGATGAGAATCATATTGTTCAACAGTGGCAGGAATGTCCCTTGCTTCACGAACTTGGCCTCGTAGATCCGTGCTAAGAAAAGGTTAAAGGGCGCACTCGCAAACTCACCATATTTCACGGCTGGAATACATTTGCCAGTTTTCAAGGGCGATCTCATCCTTTTGGACTTCAGTGCCAAGATAAAGGAGACTGGCTCACTGTTCGACACCACTTCAGAAGAGCTCGCAAGGAAAGAGAAGCTGTACAAGGAAGGCAGAACGTATGAGCCGTTACTTGTTGCTGTGGGAGAGGGATGGATACCAAAGGGACTCGACGAGGCCGTTGTGGGCAAAGAAATTGGGGTGCAGGACACAATCGAGGTTCCTCCTGAGAAGGGATTCGGCCAAAGAGACTCGTCCAAGATCAAGCTCATCCCACTTAGAAGGTTTGCCGCTCAGAAGGTCACTCCTTACCCAGGTCTTCAACTGGACGTGGATGGCCGCCCAGCAACAATCAGGTCTGTTGGAGCCGGAAGAGTTCAGGTCGACTACAATCCTCCACTGGCCGGCAAGACTCTTGTCTATGATATCGTCGTGAAGAAGGTACTCTCTTCCGCTGAAGAGAAGATTCAGGCTCTGGTTCATAGGCGCCTGCCTTTGGCTGACCTATCCAAAGCGATTGTCACGCTCAACGGGAAGACTGTCTCAGTCGAACTGCCGGAAGAATCGTTTCTTATCGAAGGTTTACAGCTGGCTAAGAGAGGCATAGCGTCGGATCTTCAGAAGTTCCTAACGGACATCGACACCGTGAATTTCATCGAAAGATACGTGAGGAAGACTCAGCAAGCCGCCGCTAGTGCCGCCGCCTCAGTGACGCAAGAACGAGTTTCTGCCCCAGAGGGCAAGGAATAGGTCCGAACGACTTCTCTATTCTACATTTGTCGCCCTCTGCCAGCCCCACGGGATTGCAGGCCTCGAAGTGGCTGCAATTTAGTCTGCTGCATTTGATTGGAGCGAATTTGACTATCGCCCCTTCAAAGAGATGTCGGCAGTCAATTGCCGCCCTTATCTCTGGCTCTTCCACTTCAACCAGCCTTACTCCGTCCTCATGCATGGGGCAAGGAAAAGATCGGTCGTGCACTCTTACGATCTTGTATATCCTGTTGGTTGCTAGGTTTTTCATGCAGACGGTGAAGAGCTGACATTTCTGGCACTCCGTTGCTGAACCTTGATGGATGAAGGTGAAGTTCTCTCGCGCTTGCCTCTGGCCGACGAGAGTCATTACTGCACCCTCTTTCTTGGCGGCGGCCTTGTTCAATGATCGATTACCCCAGTTGCACGGGCAAGCCTCATGGCAGCCTCATTCGCGAGCCCTTTCTCTCCGAGGATAGTATATCGCTCGGGCCTTATCTTGTTCGCAAGCGTGAGAGCCTCAACGATTGCCGAATCGGGAACATTTAGCTCGCAGGCCTTCGTGGGCGCACCGATTATTCTGAGAGTGTCACGGATGAGCCTCCAATCAGCTCCCTGAAGATACGCCATCATTATGGCGCCAACTCCACACTGCTCACCGTGCATTGCTTGCCCAGAATTCAGCGTGTCAAGAGCGTGACTGAACATGTGTTCGGCTCCGCTGCATGGCCTGCTGCTCCCCGCTATGCTAGCCGCTACTCCGCAGCTAATCAGAGCCTCGAGAAGCGTTCTGAGACCTTCTTCAAGGCCTCCCGCGATCGTGTCAGCGTTCTTGATCACCAGTTTCGAACTCATCAGGGCGAGACTAGCCGCATACTCGCCGTAGTATTCATTCCTCAGCTTGTGCGCCAGTTTCCAGTCCCTGACAGCGGTGTATTTCGCGAGTATATCTCCACATCCGCTGGCGATAAAGCGGCGTGGAGATTTGGAGATTATGTCGATGTCAGCTATGATCGCGACCGGGCTCTGTGCTTCAACAGAGGTTGGTCTGCCGGAGTCTCTGATTGATGCGAAGCCGCTCGACAAGCCGTCGTGCGAGGCTGATGTGGGTACACTCACAAACTGGACATTTTCGAGCGCTGACGACAGCTTGGCTATGTCGATGTTCTTTCCTCCTCCGACGCCTAAGACGACGTCGGGTTTGGCCTTACTTATAGCAGCTCGCGCTTGCGATACAGATTCGATGCTGGAGGATTCTACTATCAGATGGTCAGTGAGGAATCCTTCTCTAGTCAGGTCTTCGATGACTGCCTTCCCCGCGATTTCGAAAGTGCTTGGACCTGTTATCAGAAGCGCTTTGCCCTCAAATCCGAGTCTCCTAGCTGTCTCCCCGATCTCCTGCAGGGTGCCGCTTCCTATCAGAACCTCCCTTGGAAGCTGCATCCTATGGGTTATGGGGATCATCCTCCTCACGGCGCTCAGAGGCATTAGGAAGAGAATTGGTATATATGCACCTTGGTGAAGACGTGGCCGGGAACAAATCCATATTGGCGATTTTGATCCGATTCAGGGTTAACGGTCGCGTCATGCCCCGGGTTTGCCGGTGACATCGGTTGCCTCTTCGATCCCGTGATTGTCGCGATGTTGAGAGGTTGTCTTGGGCCAGCCAATGCAGCGGTTGCAAGCGGACATACTTGAAGTGATAGGCCATCTCGAAATACTTTTAAGTTGGCCAACAGTGATCGTAGGTGTCGCCGTTGAAAGGCGTTCTCGGCGAATCTGACTCAGTCTCGCTTCGGGTTCTCGAGGGATCAAAGGTGATGCGTGACTTTCAAGAGAAGTATGCCAAGGCTATGACAGGAACTACTACGGTAGGTGTGGTCTGCACGGACGGAGTAGTCCTAGGAACTGATACGCGAGTCACCATGGGGCTTTTCGTGGCTCACAAGAAAGGAAAGAAGGTCTTTGCGATAGATGACCACCTCGCGATGACGATCGCTGGTGGTGTCGCTGATGCCCAGTCCGTGGTTGAAGTTCTGAAGGCTAACGCGAAGCTCTACCGATTGGAAATGAATTGCCCGATGCCTGTTTCGGCGGCAGCTCGCCTCGCCTCGTACCTGCTTTTTTCTTGGAGGATGGCGCCTCTTCTTCTGCAAGCTATCATAGGTGGACACGATGAGACCGGTCCCCACATCTTCTCCGTTGATCTCTTCGGAAGCATAGTAGAGGAGAGGTATGTGTCAACAGGGTCAGGGTCTCCCATCGCATATGGGGTTCTTGAGAGCGAGTATCGTGAAGGAATCTCGGTTAAGGAGGCTGCTCCTATAGTGGTCAAGGCTGTGGGCTCTGCCATGAAGAGGGATGCGGCTAGCGGTGACAGCTTTGACGTTGCGATTGTGACACGCGATGGATACGCTGAGCTCTCCGAGGAAGAGAAGCGGCTGATCCTGAAAGGTGAGGCCTAGTCAGAGCGTGCGCTCAATTTGCCTTCCTTCAATGAGGTGCAAGCCCGAATCAGGGATTTTATCCTAGAACGTATTCCCAAGGAAGCCGAAATCACTAGAATAGAGTTTGAAGGTCCCAAGCTGGCGATATACACCAAGCGCCCGGAGATCTTGGTTGAGCAGAGCTATGTGGTAACAGAGATCGTTGCCCAGATACGGAAGAGAATAGTTGTCAGATCAGACCCGGCAGTAAGGCTCTCGGAACCAGAGACAGAGCTTGCGATCAAGAGGATCGTCCCTCTAGAGGCAGGAATAACGAGTCTCACTTTCGACCCCACGGTTGGGGAGATAATCGTAGAAGCGAAGAAGCCTGGACTTGTCATCGGTAGAGAAGGTGCGGCTCTTGAGGAGATAATAAAGGCCACCAAGTGGAGGCCAAGAGTACTTAGGACCCCGCCTCAATCTTCGAAGATCATTAGCAACATCAGACATTTTCTGCATTCGGAAGCCAAGGAGAGAGAGCGCATACTGAGGGGGGTTGGAGAGAGGGTCTTCAGGCCACCAGTCCTAAGGACTGGGGACATTCGAATAACATTCCTTGGAGGCGCCAGAGAGGTCGGCAGATCCAGCATATTGGTGCAGACTTCAGAGAGCAGGGTCCTAATTGACTGCGGAATAAACCCCGGGGCTGATGATCCTATTGATAGATTCCCGAGAGTAGATATCGACGAGTTCGATCTCGGCAGGCTGGATGCAGTCATCATCTCCCATGCTCATCTCGATCACTGCGGGCTGCTTCCCTTCCTGTTCAAGTATGATTACGACGGGCCCGTCTACTGTTCTGAACCGACTCTAAGTCTCATGACCTTGCTGCAACTTGACTATCTTGACGTTCTTTCGAAGGAAGGCGAGATGCCTCCCTATGACCAGAAGGATGTTCGGGAGGCGGTACTTCACGCAATCCCGCTGAGGTATGGCGTGGTCACTGATGTGGCGCCTGACATGCGGCTCACCCTCCACAATGCAGGACATATACTCGGCTCTTCGGTCGTTCACCTCCACGTGGGTGAAGGTCTTCATAACATCGTTTATACGGGCGACTACAAGTTTGCGAGGACGATGCTCCTTGAACCCGCCGTCACATCGTTTCCTAGGGTGGAGACTCTCATAACCGAGAGCACCTATGGTGCGTCTGAAGATGTGATGCCTCAGAGGCGAGAGGTTGAGGACCGCTTGGTATCGATCCTGAACCAGACTGTATCGAACGGTGGGAAGGCTCTGATCCCGACCCCCGCCGTGGGCAGAGCTCAGGAAATCATCTTGGTAATTGACAGCTACATGAGGCAAGGTATTCTGAAGGAGGTTCCGGTGTTCATGGAGGGTATGATCTCGGAGGCGACTGCCATACACACGGCGCATCCTGAATACTTGGCGAGGGAGGTGCGAGATCTGATTCTGCACGAAGGAATTAACCCCTTCGAATCTCCCTATTTCACAAAGATAGAGAGTTCCGGGGCAAGGAGTGATGCGATCAAGGGTGGACCCTGCATAGTTATGGCTACATCAGGTATGCTTGAAGGAGGGCCTGTGATCGAGTACTTCAAGCATCTAGCTCCCGATGAGCGTAACTCCCTTGTCTTTGTCAGCTACCAGATTGAAGGGACGCTTGGACGTAGGGTGTCGCATGGACTTTCGGAGGTTCCGATGATGAACAACGAGGGAAAGATCGAGCTGATACCGGTCAAGATGAAGGTCGAATCGGTCGATGGATTCTCAGGCCATTCTGACCGAAACCAGATCCTTAACTACGTGAGAAGAGTGATGCCGAAGCCGGAGAGAGTTCTTGTATGTCATGGCGAGAAAGCAAAGACTCTGAGTCTGGCGAGCGGGCTCTACAAGATGTTTCGAGTTGAATCGATGGTTCCTCAGGTTCTTGAGACTGTCAGGTTACGGTAGCTTCGCTACTTTGTTGTTGCATGGCAGTTTGAGTCTCGGGAGTGGTCTTTCGCCATATCTTGATTGGTGCTGGAGTGATCACGACTCTCTCTTCTCCGAGCCTTGCTATGTCTCCGCCTAGAGAGGCGACAAAATCGCATAGTTCGTTTATGGCTTTCTTCACGTCTTCTAGGCTTTTCTTTGCAAGCGGGGTTATCCTGATGACTAGGATATGTCCGCTCTTGAGTTCGTTCTTTATCCCTTCAAGGTCTGTTATGTCTCGAAGCGGCAGCGCTTTGAGATAGGTTTGCGGCTCTGCGGTTTCCGCAACAGGCGCACTGGGGGTCTCTAAGGCCGTCCTATCTTCCGCAGAGTCGGACAAAAGATTCCCTCGGGATATGGTAGATTTCGAGGCGTTTTGCATTAAACGTTTACTGTGATTTCCGGGGTTTTTCGAAGCTCTTGGCCATTTTCCAGACCCTGTCGCCCACATAATGCAGATTTCTGGCGATTCTTCCGCTTTTCATTTCACCGACCTCCTCGGATGCGAAGATGGCCTCGGCGACAGCAACAGTCTTCAAGAAGCGCTCGTCCGCTATCGCTACCAGTTCCTTGCTCTTGAAGGAGCCTTGGATCCCCCTTACGCCGGGTGCCATGA
>CAYWPD010000034.1:0-19302 GCA_964460055.1 uncultured Candidatus Bathyarchaeia archaeon | reverse complement strand
CACGCTTCGCCAAGTACTCAACGCAAAGGGCTTGGTTTGCGAAGGACATGTCCATTATCTCTGGAGGATGTCCCTCGGCCCCCGAGATATTGACGAGCCTTCCCTCGGCTAGAAGGTACACCCTCCTGCCGTTCGGCAACGTATATTCGTCCACGAGGGGCCTTATGCGTCTCTTCTCCTTCGCAATCTCTTCTAGCTGGTCTACTCTGACCTCGACGTTGAAGTGGCCCGAATTCGATAGGATCGCTCCATCCTTGAGATCCATGAAGTGATCTTTCGTGATTATGTCCTTGCATCCAGTTACTGTGTTGAAGATGTCCCCAACCTTCACCGCTTCTGCCATAGGCATCACCGTGAATCCGTCCATGACCGCTCTCAAGGCCTTGATGGGATCAACTTCCGCCACGATCACCCGCGCACCCATCCCACTTGCTCTGCATGCGACCCCTGAGCCACAGTGTCCATACCCTGCAACGACGAAGTTCTTTCCGGCAATCAGGACTGAGGTGAGCCTCATTATGGAGTCGATGGTCCCCTGCCCTGTACCGTAGACGTTATCAAAATCTGACTTCGTGATGGCGTTGTTAACGGCGACTATCGGGTATCTGAGCGCCTTGTCAGAGACCATCGCTTCAAGACGCTTTACCCCTGTAGTAGTTTCCTCACATCCGCCCACTATATCGGGAAGAAGTTGCGGCCTGCGGGTGTGGGCTGTGAATACTAGGTCGCATCCGTCATCGAGCGTTATGTTCGGCTTTGCATCGAGAACTTGATCTATACACCAATAGTATTCTTCGGCCGTCTGTCCCTTCCACGCGTAGATGCTAATGGGTACACCTTCGCCAGTCGTTCCATACTTGGCTAGAAATGCAGCGACGTTGTCCTGTGTTGTAAGGGGATTGCACCCACACCAGGAGAGTTGGGCACCCCCTCTCTGAAGAGTGCCGATGAGCGCGGCCGTCTCTTTCGTGACGTGGATGCTCCCTGCGACAATGACGCCTCTAAGAGGCGTCTCCTTCTCGAAGCGCTCTCTAATTCTCATTAGTACAGGCATGTGCTTCTCAGCCCACTCAACGTTCAGACGTCCGTCCTCCGCGAGAGAGATGTCTTTCACCTTGAACTCAGTTTTCAATCCGGATCTTCACCGCTTCACGACTTCGTGGTCGAGATGCTTCTTGGCAATTCGCTATAAATACCTTGATGGCTTCGGCAGAAGGCCTCATGAACACTCTTCGCGAATTGCGATTTACATCTGAAAGCGGTAGATCGGTCAACGCATTGGGCCTTGAGACAGGGCTTAAATCGCATCGAGGAGAAACCATAGCAAATGTGATGCGAATGGTCGACCACACGATTGTTCACTTTGAGATCCCTGCAGACGATGTGGAGAAACTGAGGAAATTCTACGCGCAGATCTTTGGATGGAAGATAGAGAAGATGCCGGGGCCGATGGATTACTGGAACATAGAGACAGTTCCAGTCGATGAGCGTGGTATGCTCGTAAGGCCAGGCGTTAACGGCGGCCTGATGAAGAGGGAGACGCCGGATCAGAAACTGCTGATGTACATAGGAGTCGAATCTGTCGACGAATACAGCAAGAGGATACAGACTCAGGGCGGAAAAATCGTCATATCGAAATTGGAGATCCCGGGAATCGGCTGGTGGGCGCTCGCCCTCGATCCGGAAGGCAACGCCTTCGGACTCTTCGAGAGCAAACGCGCCTAGAACGTAGCGGTATCTTCAACCCATTCTTTCCAAACTCAGAGATTCTTGAGAACGGATCGCCGTGCGACTCCATTACTAGGCAGCCGAGGAGTCAGCCCTAGGCAGCGTAGGACGCCATCCACCGCATGTGTATGCCTTATAATCTGCAAAGGCAAACCTAGCTTGGAGTTTCTGTTTGGTGATTGATGAATTGCCGTCAAAGAGAACAACTGCGATGCTCAAACTACACCGCGTCTACGAAGAATTCCATCCTCCGGTGAAGACATGTTTCGAAGACGAGGTAAAGAAGTACTGGGGGAAGCCTTGGGGAGCGAATACCGAGGTCGGAAGACTGCGCATGGTCATGCTCCACAGACCTGGAGAAGAGATGAACTCTGTACAGCCGCCCCTGGAGAAGTGGCGATACACAGAGATACCTAACCTAGAAGAGATGCAGAGGCATCATGAGAACCTCGTCAAAGCTTTCAAAGACGAAGGAGTCGAGGTCGTAATCCGACAGCTTGAGAAGAACAAGCCGCCAAGATTGGTGAAATCGATCTACACACGTGACCCGTCCTTCGCAATTAAAGGAGGGGTGATAGTAGGCAGAATGTATGACGCCCTTAGAAGAGGAGAAGAACTGCCTACGATGCAGACGCTTGCAGAATTGGGTTGCCCGGTGCACGTAGTCCATGGAACGGGAATGATAGAGGGCGGAAGTGTCATGTGGCTCGACCCAGAGCATCTCGCGATCGGACTGTCTCACAGAGTCAACGAAGAGGGTGCAAGACAAGTCGCTGAAATCGTCAAGACCGCCTCGACAGAAGCCAAAGTGAAAGCCATCCCGATCATGAATGGACACATAGATGGATTCATTTGCATGCTGGACAAACATCTCGCAGCCGTTGCGCAGAGAGGACTTCCATACTCATTCAGGGAGTTCCTGCGCGACGAACTGAAAATGAACATCATTTCAATTCCGCCAGGATTCTACGCCGCTGGAGTCGCCGTGAGGCCCGGACGTCTGTTAGTCTCCGCGGCTAGAGAAGAGGAGGACAAGAAGGTTCTCCGAATGATGGAGAAGAGTGGAGTCGACACAATCGAGGTCGAACTGGATTCACTTGTGGAGCCCAGGAATAGTGGATCAATCCACTGCCTGACGATGCCAATTATCAGGGATCCCGAAGCCAAAGGCCAGTCAGCTCAGGATAGCCGTGACGAATAACCCACCTTTCCGATCTTTACTCTCCTAGCTTTCTTTGAGTTCTTGCTAGGGTCATCAGGCCCATTTCAAGCTGCAGGATCTCAATCAGCTGACCGGGTTTCAGCAGAACTATTATCTAAGATATCTCCGGAGATACGGATCGATCTGCAAATGCCTGAACCAAGATACACCCCCGCCGTCCGCTTCTGGTTGGAGAGGGAAGGAAGAGCGCTAGTTGGAATGGGTGGTGCAGATATTCTGGAAGCTATTGCGAAGAACCACTCGATAACCAGAGCCTCGAGATCATTGGGTATGTCCTATCGGTACGTCTGGAACGAGCTGAGAAGAATCGAAGAATCGCTAGGCGAGCCAGTAATAGTATCAAAGAAAGGCGGATTGGGCGGAGGTCGAACCGACCTATCAGAGTCTGGAAAGACGCTGCTTTCAGAGTTTCGGGCTCTGCAGAGTCAAATAAATGCCTTCTTGGGTGCTTTGCCGGTCATGGAGGGAGCGAGCTTGAGACTGAGTGCTAGGAACATTTTGAGCGGAGTCATCTCCGAGATCACGGAGGAAGCAGGGACCCTGAAGATCAATATCGAGATACGGTTTCCGACGACGATCACCGCAGTGGTAACCAAGGATGCGGCGCGGGATCTCGAGTTGAAAAAAGGGGACAGCGTCCAAGCAATATTCAAGGCCACAGAGGTCATCGTAGGGAAATAGCCGTCCGCCGCTGGCCGGTGCCATCAGCAGGTAGTTTTAAAAGCGATATGCATGGCTATTTACTGCGCTCGCCCCATCTGGGGAACAGAGGATGGAATAATGGTATCAAGTAGAGTAAGGGTATCTTTGCTCATCGTTGTCGTATTCGTTGCAGCTGTTGCAGTTGGCTTCGCATACTGGGGGACTATGACGGGTCCAACAAACCCTCCGGCGAAACATCAACTCATAGTTTCGACGACTACCAGCCTCTACGAGACAGGATTCTTGGATGTTCTAACGAACTCATTCGAATCGAAGTACCAGAACATCAACGTCTCTTTCATCTCTCAGGGAACAGGGCTGGCGATTCAGACTGCAATGCGTGGAGACGCCGACATAATCTTGGTCCACGACCCTCCTAGCGAGTTGAAATTCTTGGAAGGGGGGTATGGAGTTGACCGGAAGATCGTTGCCTACAACTACTTTGTGATTGTTGGACCAGCGGACGATCCTGCTCACATCAAGGGGCTTGCACCGTTGGATGCTATGAGGAGAATAGCAGATGCTGGAAGGCAGGGACAGGCTGAGTGGGTGTCACGAGGAGACAAATCGGGAACAAATCAAGCGGAGAAGAGGCTGTGGAACAGCTGTGGCCTTGATAACGAAACTACCAGGCAGGAGGCTTGGTACATTGAATCTGGAACCGGAATGGCTGCCACTCTGAACATGGCGAATCAGAAAAATGCCTACACCTTGTCAGATTTAGGAAGCTATACGAAGAACTTCAAAGATGGAAACATCCAACTAGAAGTGATGGTTCAGGCTGAACTGCTAGATACCCTAAACGTCTACAGCGCGATAGTATGTGATCCTAGAAAACCTGTCCTGAATGAGACGAATTTCGAAGATGCGGTGCTATTCGTCAAATACTTGGTCTCACCCGAGGGTCAGGCACTCTTCGAAGAGTACGGGATAGAGCAA
Source organism: uncultured Candidatus Bathyarchaeia archaeon (assembly GCA_964460055.1). Classification (GTDB taxonomy): domain Archaea; phylum Thermoproteota; class Bathyarchaeia; order RBG-16-48-13; family CAYWPD01; genus CAYWPD01. The sequence continues at coordinate 14,711 of CAYWPD010000034.1, read as the reverse complement.
TATGGCATGCGACTCTTCAATCCGTACATACCCCTGTTGACCTCTCCGAACGGCACAGAAGTTCTGTCTTGGATACAGACATTCGCCTTCTTCAACAACACGGAATGCCCAACCCAATTCAGATATCAGGCAGGCGACCTATATCTAGGAACATAACTGAAATTCTTCGATTTTGCCGTCAAAATCAATTGAGATGAACGATTGCTAGAAGAAATCTCTGAGGGAATCATCAACGCGCTCAGGCTGATCCTCTCTGGAGATCCGACAGTCATATCAATAACATGGCGATCACTCGCGGTCTCCGGATTAGCCACACTGCTTGCCACTCTTTGGGCAATCCCTCTTGCGATGATCATAGCTCTAAGGAGCTTCCGGGGAAAGAGACTCCTAAAGGCCTTTTTCAACGCCCTGCTGGGCATACCAACCGTGGTTCTGGGATTAATCTTGTATCTTCTGTTCTCAAGAAGCGGGCCACTAGGTCTCTTTCATCTTCTCTACACTCCACTTGGCATATCCATAGGCCAATCAGTACTCGTCGCACCAATAGTGATCAGCTTCGGAGTGAGCTCGATCGAAGCTACGAGCTCCGAGGTGAAAGACCTAGCGAAGACCTTGGGCGCATCTGACACCCAGGTCTCGCTGAAAGTTGCGAAAGAGGCTCTGGGCGGTGTAATCCTCTCAGTTGTTGCGGCTTTCAACAGAGCGTTTGCTGAACTTGGAATTGCGATGATGATCGGAGGAAACATCGCTAATGTCACCAGAGTTCTGACCACTTCGATATCACTTGAGACGGCTAAAGGAGAGATCGCTCTAAGCATCGCGCTCGGGATAATCCTGCTATCCATAGTCTTCTGCCTTAGCTTGGCTGTAAATCTTCTGAGGAGAAGTTGAGATGCCGAAGCTCAAGGTGAGAAACATATCGAAGAGCTTCGGTCCTATCAGAGCATTGAAAGACGTCAACTTCGAAGCCGAGGACACAGGTATCACATCCGTCGTAGGGGTGAGCGGTGCGGGCAAGACAACACTACTCAGATTGATAGCGGGACTCGAAACTCCTTCTTCTGGTGAGATTCTTCTCGATGGAAGGCTGGAAAAGGAAGTTAATCTCCGAAAACGGACGACGATGGTTTTCCAGAAGACAGTTATGTTCGGCTCCACAGTATACGACAATTTGGCCTATGGCCTAAGGATCAGACACCTTTCCGAGGAAGAGATTCGGCGGCGCGTCGAAGACGTTCTCAAAGTGGTCAGAATGGATGGATACGAGAGAAGGATCGCAAGGAAGCTCTCTGGAGGGGAACAACAGCGCATATCCTTGGCGAGGGCTTTGATTCTCCGACCTGAGATTCTCCTCTTAGATGAGCCGACTGCGAATCTCGATTTAGGAAACGCTGGAATCATAGAGTCCGTTCTCAGAGAAACGGCATCTCAGAAACAGATCGTCTTGGCCACACACAACTTGGCTCAAGCGAAGAGACTTGCGGCGAAGGTCGTCCACTTGGCTGAGGGATTCGTTGCTGAGGAGGGGCCTCCCGAAGTTCTCTTTCAACACCCGCGAGATGAAAGGACACGGAGATTGATCAACGGCGAGGTCTAGGGTCAAGGCGAACAGCCATATTGCCGCCCGGCTGGAAAGTCTGATATCGCCATCGGTATCCTCTATTCTCTGGCGAGATCCATGACCGTGATGGCTGAGTTCTCAATCGCACCTGTAGGGCTCGGACAGACTAGCATGCACGAATACGTCGCAGAAGCAGTCAAAATCATAGAGAGAGCTGAAGGTGTCGACTGGCATCTGACGCCCATGGGCACGATCTTGGAAGCTGATGAGATCGATCCTATACTGGAGATCGTTAAGAGATCCCACGAAGCTCTGCGCGGAAGGGGAGTCAAGAGGATATCCAGCAGCCTAAGGATCGATCATCGGATCGATGTCAAGGGCAAACGCATGACGCGAAAAGTCAGAGCAGTGAAGCAAGCGCTGGGGAATGAGTAATCACACTGCTCGATTCAACATACTTTTTGACAACGTCGGCCCCAGAGTTCGGCCTTACCGGCCGTCTGAATGCACGAAACAAAGGTCTCAGAGCAGTATGACTGGGTGACGCAACGCTGATTAGGCTTCAGCCAAAGGATCTGCCGCCACAATCCTGAAAGGAGAACGCCGTGCGCTCACAACTGGCTGCGAGGGCCTTGTCTACCAAAACTTAAAAGAATAAAGTGGCGTAAACGTAGCCAAAAATGGCGACGCGTTTTGGTTGATAAAATCGTCTGCAAATATGCTGTGACCAAGCGTAGAGGGTCTACTGGAGCGGTCTATCGATCACCTAGAATCTACTTGCCAACGAAGCTGACTGAAGACTCAAGCTTTCCGTTCAAGGACGGCGAGCAAGTCTACGTCAGGATAGTTGACAGGCGGCTGATCATCGAGCGGCTGCCAAAGAAGATACGGGACAGTCTCATAGGAGAGCAACTCTCTGCAGAACTGGCACCATCTGGAACGGGCAGAGAACTCGCCTAGATCGGATACTGGAAGGTTCAATTATTGGCAAAGACCCAGACTCTGATCTTGGTTAGGCCACGCCGAACGGAATGGCTCAAGGCAGAAGGGATAGACGCTCTTCTGCAGCTCATCTTCTACAAGAGTCGAGACCTCTCTAGAGTTGCCAAGACACTCATCTTTGAGATTCGAGAGAGACAGAGGCAGCGTGAACCGTATATGGCCAAAGACTGGAAGAGCTTCATAGATGAAAACAAGGTCTCGCACAGCAACTACTTCTCAACTTTGAGGAGACTCGTAGGTGCGGGCTTGCTCAGACGCGAGAGGGGAGCATATTTCGTGAGTCGAGACTTTGCAACATTCTTGAGAGAGACGGCCGAAATATGGGATTCTTGGCTTGCCTCTTGACGTGAAGAATGATGCTCTCTCGAAAGAAAAAGAGAGGGATCTATGGGAGATTCAGTTCGCGGAGTTTTTCCTTGGTAGGTTTGCCGTTGGTCCATCCTCGGACCTTGTAGTATTCGCTTAGCATTTCTTTCAGCTTGACCACGTGCCCTTTGGCGGGGCCCTCGGGCATCGGCTCTTCCAAAAATCGCTTTGGTAAAGTATCGTCCTTTCCGTCGAAACCTTCTCTGTTAATGTACATTCTTTCCAAGTTGTAGATGCGCTCGCCTGTCTTCATAAGCTCGTCAACGGACCAGTTCCAGCCTGTTATCGGATTTAGCAGATCCGTATAGTCCTGCGGGCCAAGCGGGAACGAAATGAACTTGCAGACGACCGCGGAGTCCAGAACCGAATAAGCATCCTGGATGGTCTTGACGAGCTGCGCCTTTCCAACGGTCGAGAATCTATCCTTCTTCTTCTTGTCGCCGAACGCCTCGCCGACAACCTCGGCAGCCATCACATACGCTCTAAGGTGACATCCTCCTCGGTTTGACGTTGCATATCCCAGAGCGTGGCCTTGTACCCCTCGTGGGTCGTAGGCAGGCAACTCGAGACCTTTGACTTCCATGGCAAGCTCTGGTGCTCCGTACTTCTCGGCCAGCTTCTTTGCGCCCATAGCTATCTCCTTTCCGAAGCCTGCCCTGTAGGCAGTTTTCCAGCTAAGGTCCACGATCGTCTGTTCATTTCCCCAATTCAAGTCCATGCCATCAGCAATGTCCTTGGGGAGCTTACCCTTCTCGTTGAGCTCCATAGCACATGCAATCGTGGCGCCAAGACTTATCGGGTCGATTCCGAGCTCATCGCACGTGTTGTGTGCTTTGGTTATGGCTCCTAAGTTGGCTATATCGCAGTCAGATCCAAGGGACCAGTCCGTCTCGTATTCTGGGCCGTGGCCTTCGATCTGGTATGGAATTTGAGTGATCTTGGAAACCCTTCCGCACCCGATAGGACAATTCCAGCAGGCGTATTGACCTGTGAGAATCGTTTCTTTGATCGTTTCTCCGCTTATGTCGTCAGCTTTTGGGAAGACTCCAGTCTGGAAGTTTCTGGTCGGAAGTATGCCATTCTCGTTGACCGTGTTGATGAGAGCTGCCGTACCGTATTTGGGCAGGTTGTTTCCACAGACAGAGTCAGGATCTGTGAGCTTCTTGGTTGCCTTCTTGACCTCCCCTTCAAGTTTCTTTCGATCAGCTATGAAGGGCTTCTTGGTGCCTCTGACCGCAACCGCCTTCAGTTTCTTCGACCCCATGACGGCACCTACGCCAGTTCTTCCCGCTGCCCGGTGTTTGTCCGTCAGGATGCCAGCGTAGGGCACTAGGTTCTCCCCTCCGGGCCCGATACTTGCAATCTGGATCTTGTCGTCTCCGAGATCTCTCTTCAACGCGTCCTCTGTCTGCCAGACAGTCGTTCCCCAATATTTGTCAGCCGATCTCAACTCTGCAAGCCCATTCTTTATCCACAGATAGACAGGTTCGTCAGACGAGTCTTCGATCGCGATGCCCATATATCCTGAGAATCGCAGTTCCGGACCCCATTTGCCCCCACTATTCGCGTCTCCGATGCCACCAGTCAAAGGCGACTTTGTCACGACGTGATATCGTCCAGATGTCGGCCAAGGCGTGCCGGTCGCAGGCCCCACCATTAGATAGAGCCTGTTTTCAGGACCCAAGGGATCGATGCCAGGCTTAGTCTCACCGTAAAGCAGGTGCTCTCCTAGCCCGCGTCCACCCAAGAACTTCTTGAGCTTGTCTTCGCCGATCTTCTCGTCCCTTATTTTGCCAGTCCTCAGATTTACTCTGAGAAGTTTCTCGTTCATGTTCTTGCCTCTGAGAGAACTTCTCTGGGGTTACTATAGATTCGGAAACGGAATAAGACTTGCCTTCTCTGGATCTGTTCGAGAATGGGAGCCTTTTCGGATCCAAAGCTTCCAATCGACGCCATGTCGAAATGAATGTGGTAGCCATCAAAAACAAGGTCCAAGCACAGTTGAGGTGACCTCTAATAGAGCCCTTCTGCGTCAAAGAATCCGGAGCATTTGACCTCATAACATCTAGATGCCACTCCAGTAGAACTCATGCCCAAACAGGTAGGCAGTCAGGCAGGACGGACGAGCCTTGCCCCTAGTCACGAGGTCTCATGGTTGCCGACGGCTCCAACTTCGGATGGTTGCAGAATATGGTGCTCTAAGAGAGAGCAATGAGTCAAGTCAGAGTCTGTCCGTGCTGTTAAAAAAAGGACCGCACATGCCATCACTTGTATTACCAACGTATTACGTATTACCGGAGCTTTCGACTCCTTGCTCGACAATTGGGAAGTCATGCGGCAATGACATAAGATCACGGTGGAGATCAACATCTACGGTCGAATTATCCTGCCACAATGAAGGACGAGAAGAGAGAAGTTGGAGTGCTTCATCTGGGAAGCCCCAAGAGCGGGCGAAAAGCCTTCGATTTTTTGGAGTCTTTCAGGGTCTCCAATTTTTTGGAGATCCTCAGACCCGAAAGCCCTATTACAGGACGGAAGCGAGCGAGTCGCGGTGATCTCATGAATAAAGCTGGCGGCTCGCAGACGTGGCGCGGTAGGGATTTCGAGGTTGTTCCGCTCTATTCTGAGGCTGGTGTTGCCACCCAAGTGCTCGTGAAAGGAGAGAGCGGAGATATCCTGCTCGATGCTGGAGACGGAGTTCTCAGAGACCTCATGGACATCGACTACGATTTCAACCGACTAAAGGGGATCTTGGTCAGTCACGGTCACTTTGACCATGTCGGCGGAATCTACACTCTCCTCGGCTTTCTCAGAATGATAGGGCGAAAAGAAGCTCTGCCAATAGTCGTCCCGGCTCCAGGATCGGAAGTTGAGGGTATGATTGAAATCATCTCGACCTACTCGCCAGGAGGACTTCCTTTCAACGCGGAGCTTAGACGCCTCAAGGACGGTGACCAGATCGAAATAGCATCGACGAAGGTGAGAGCTTTCAAAGTCATTCACAGGGGGAGTACAACACAGGGAATAACGGATCCAATTCCCGCTTTCGGCTATACCCTTCAAGACGGGGAACGAATAGTCTACACCGGAGACACCGGGTATATGAAGGCGCTGGAAAGAGAGGTGAGAGGCGCTGATTGTGCTATCTTGGAGGCAACGCACTCCGTCGACAGCCCGGAAGCCCCAGAGGTTCACCTTGTCGAGAAAGATGCTATCAGGCTAGGCAGAATGGCCAAGGGCTATATCCTGATTCATAGGACTCCTAAGGGCTGGGAGTGAACTAGTGTCGAAGCATGATTCTAGCTGCGACAAACGACGCGACGCCAAGCAGAAGCGCGAACAGGAACATATATCCCATCGGGGCCGCCTCGGAAAATGAGGTGACCTTCGCGCGGGCGATCGTCGGAGGGCTTGTATTGTACCCTTCACCGCCAGCCGTTTGGTCCGGAGATCTCCCAGAGTTGAAAGGTAGTCCCACGCGGGGAATGGTTGTGATGACGATGAGGGCTATGACCACAGCGAGTACTCCTGCTGTGGCTAGATGCCTCAATTTCCTCTCCTCTTCATGCATCGCTTGTATCACCAGTTTTAATTAATGCCATTGCTTAGAACGTCCTGTTCTACATCTAGAACGGCTTCTGCAGCCAGATCCTGATTGTCTCATACCACAGGATCAGAGAGGCCGAGGCTCCGAATATGACGGCTACGATGCTGTCTGGAGTCGCCGCTATCCCGTATTCGAGAGCATAAATGAGCAACATCGAAGTCATGAAGATAGCGTAGAAAAGGTATCGTGGAAGCATCAGGTGCCCCACTTTCACGAAGAATTTCAGAAGCCCGACCTTAACCTCGTTTTCAAGGGAGTATTGGCCAATCGAATCTTTGGTGACAAGCCCGAGGTCCTTTAGCTTTTCCAGATGATGGGCAGCTACCGAAGGGCTTGAGAATCCCAAGTTTCTCTGGATCTCTCTGACTCCAACCGACTTGCCAAGTCTCAACATATGCCAATACACGAGGAGAGTCTTGCCTTTCAGTTCGGATTCGATATCCCTGAGGTCCAGCTTTGGCTCCACGGCTAATTCCAAGCCCGAATACGCTCTTATCTCTATCCCACGCCTTCTCCGCGGAGGCAGAGGCGCTTGTTGACGCTCAATACAGGGTACGGCTGAGAAGGAAGTGGGTGCTGCAGATGCGGATGGCATATTGGGATATCGCCAAATCGTCGTTGTATCAAGAGCCCTTGAGTGGCGATCTGTTCTATCTGAGCTCCTGAGCCACCACTGTTGTCTCTTCTTTCATCAATTCTGGCGCTTCTCTCTTGCTGCGGATGATCACAATAACCAGCACCGCTATCAAGGCCAACGCTATTGCCGACGAGATCAGCAAGCTCTCTCTCAGATGTATGATGACAGGCGCAAAGAGCAGGCTCACCAGATTGATGACCTTTATCATTGGATTCAGAGCCGGTCCAGCAGTGTCCTTGAGGGGATCGCCTACGGTGTCACCTATCACAGATGCCCTGTGCTCTTCGGAGCCTTTGCCTCCATAGTATCCGTCCTCTATCTTCTTCTTCGCGTTGTCCCAAGCAGCTCCAGTGTTCGCCATGAAGACGGCAAGAAGCTGTCCGACGAGTATCACGCCCGCTAGGAAGGCGCCAAGGGCTACCTCATTAAGCAGAAGCCCCACCACTATCGGCGTGAAGATTCCTAGGATCGCCAATCCTATCAACTCCCTCTGAGCTGCAGACGTCACTATCGCCACGACTCTGGCATAATCTGGCGTAGTGGTCCCTTCCATGACGCCAGGGATTCTGAACTGCCTTCTCACCTCTTCGATGATTCTTGAAGCAGTTCTTCCGACGGCTCTTACTGATATCGAGCTGAACAGGAATGGAAGTGAGCCTCCGATGAGCAGACCGACGAAGATTAGGGGTTCTGCTATGTTCAGTCCTATGATCTGTCCAAGTCCTATCGACTCGGCGTAGGATGCGAAGAGTGAGATTGCTGCTATTACGGCTGAAGCTATCGCTATAGCCTTGGTTACAGCCTTGGTGGTATTCCCGGCTGCGTCTAGCTTGGCCAGTGCGTCTCGAGTTTCAGAATCAAGTCCTGCCATCTCGCCTATTCCGCCAGCGTTGTCTGCTATGGGTCCGAAGGCGTCCATTGAGACGTTGTTCCCGGTATGGGTTAACATGCCTATGCCTGCCAATGCGACGCCATACATGGCCAGGATGGGGCCCGCACCGGTGAAGAAGATGACCGAGCCCACGATTGTGGCGGCTATTACGAGCAGTGTCCACACTGTGCTCTCGAAGCCCAAGGCCAATCCGCTAAGGAGCAGTGGAGCTGCCCCTGTTCTAGCTGACTTCGCAATTTGGTCTACAGGCTTCCTGGAGGGGCTGGTGAAGTAGTCGGCCAGCTTGTTGAAACTTATGGCTAGGCCGATCCCGACGGCGGTCGCAAAGAATACTCTCAGGTCGTTCACGTAGTAATAGGCCAAGAAGAAGAAGCTGATAGTCGATATCGCTGAAGATAGGTCGTAAGACAAGTCCATAGCTTTGAAGGCGTCTTTCTTTGTGAGACTCTCTGGCCACAGTGCCACAGAGTACGTTCCAGCTATTGTACTGAGGACGCCTATCGCCCTGACAAGTAGCGGGAATACTATCCATTTGAAATCGAACGGCCTTATTGCCAAGCCCAAGAGCATTGCCGAGACCATAGTGACTTCGTATGACTCGAATATGTCGGCGGCCATTCCCGCGCAGTCGCCAACGTTGTCTCCAACGAGGTCTGCTATGACTGCGGCGTTTCTCGGGTCATCCTCTGGTATGCCCTTCTCAACCTTCCCAACGAGGTCCGCTCCTACATCAGCAGCCTTCGTGTAGATGCCGCCTCCGACCCTCATGAAGAGAGCCAAGAGTGTTCCGCCGAAACCGAAGCCCAACAGCACCTCTGGTGCATGCGTTAGGAACGACAAGAAGATGATTGTTCCACCTAGGAGGCCTAGTCCATCGGTGAGCATTCCCGTTACTGTTCCAGATCTGTAGGAGATCCTTAGCGCATCTCTGAAACTTCTTCCAGCGACGTGGGCGGTTCTTATGTTTCCTTGGACTGCCATATTCATGCCTAAGTAGCCTACTAATCCGGAGAAGAGTGCTCCCATTAGGAAGGCGCCAGCTCTGCCAAGGGATATCGAGAGAGGAGCCTCGGCAGCATACGCTGTGAGATAGAGAACGACTGCCAGTAGGCCTAAGAGGGGAGCTATCGATCTAAGCTGTTGTCTCAGGTAGGCGTTTGCGCCCTGCTTTATTGCGTCCCAAACCTGCAGCGATCTTCCCGAGCCTTTCGGTTCTCTCAGGACCTGTCTCGCCAGCAGAACTGCGTAGGCCAGGGCTCCAAGTGCAACAGCTATTATGGTCCAGAGCGCCAACTTTTCGAACGATGTCGGGATCGCAGCCAAGGAAGTCCACCTATTCTGGTGATGACTTCTCGGACTGTCTCAAGGAGTGCAATATTAATCCTTCTGTTAAGCCCTCATTCAGAGCATTAGGTAACAACCAGGACCTTTCGATGTCAATTATGTCTCCGTGTTTAGGATAATTTGGTTGGAGGCCGCTGAAAAACCGCCGGCATCCTTCTCGTGGAGTTCTTCTCTCTTAATATAGAGGGCTCGCGAACAATCAGAAGTCATCGGCGCATTACTATGGCAGCGATTCCCGAAGAACCGGTGATGAGCGTGGCGGCAGGCCTCTTCGCAATCTTTGCTCTCGTGTTGATTCTACCCTTCAAGGTCAAGAAGGTGGAGCAGAATCTCGAACCATTCTTTTTGATCATGGGGGTCGCTGCCGTTACGATTTCGGGACTTTGGAATCTGGAGCTGATTGAGGAGGCTGTGAAGGCCCCTGTAATTACTGCGGGCATCCCACTGGGAATATTCCAAGTCGTCTTGGTGGCGGGTCTCCTTATTCATTACTTCGACAGGCCTTTCTACGAAGGAATAACCCTGCTAGCACGCAGGTTAGGTCCTAGGGTATTCATTTTTGTCATCATAACTCTACTAGGTTTGTGCTCTAGTGTAATTTCGGTGATCGTTACAGCTGTGATCTTGGCTGAGGTCGTTGTTGCGCTCCCCTTCCAGAGAAATGAGAAAACGAAGATAACGGTGATAGCTTGTTTCGCTTTGGGGCTCGGTGCGGCGTTGACCCCTGTGGGCGAACCGTTATCCACCATTGTCGTGCATAAGCTCGCTGGACCACCTTATAACGCGGACTTCTTCTTTCTGTTCATGCTGCTTGGCATCTACATTTGCATTGGAATAATATCCTTGGCTATCTTTGCAGCCGAATACGTAGGGAAAAAAGCCTCCGTGGAAGCTGCGGAGAGCCAACGCAGATCAGCCGAAACCGTCAGAAACATCGCGTTGAGGGCTGTGAAGGTTTACCTTTTTGTCGGCGCGCTTGTCCTGTTGGGTACAGGGCTGACGCCTCTGATCATATGGTATTTTTCCAAGGTTCCCGCCCACACCCTGTACTGGGTGAACATAGTCTCAGCCGTAGTTGATAACGCAACTCTCGCAGCGGCTGAGATAGGCCCGACCCTTTCGGTGGTTCAGATCAAGAGCGCCCTGATGGGCCTGCTCGTGGCTGGCGGAATGCTTGTTCCAGGCAATATTCCCAATATTGTCGCGGCGGCGAGACTGAAGATCACCATGAAAGAGTGGGCCTCTTTCGGAGTTCCTTTAGGACTGGTTCTCATGGTCGCCTACTTCGTGGCACTTGCACCACTCTATTTTTCTTGAAGCGCTATCAGGGGCGGATAGTCTCAATTTTGAATAACAATTGCGGCGGGATTCTGTGGAAGAGGAACAGCCATAGTCGATGCGTCCAGTCAACGTCATTAATAGAATGGCAGCATTCTATTTTCATGCGCTTTGAGCTTTCATGAGGGCTTGAGAAGTTGAGGCTGCTGCCAGATTTCCACCTCATCGGACGACGGGAAAAGGAACTGTTGAAACTCTTTGATAATCAGATGGATCTAGTTGAGAAGGCTGTAGGCGCCCTGAAACCACTCGTGACTGCTGCTGAACGAGGAGACTGGCAGATAGCAGAATCGAACTCAGCGATGATCTCCAAATACGGATCTCTCTCAAGGGATACCCACAGAAGAAGCATAATGCGCCTCTGCGAAGGCACTTTCTTTGCTGGACTTAGAGAAGACTTTCTCAATCTCCTTGAGCGGATCGACAAGATAGGAGTTCAAGCTAAGGATGCAGCCCGCATTATCACAGAGAGCAGACTTGCAGCGAACGATTTCGGATATCTCCATCCAAGTCCAGAAGCTTCAATAGATATCTACCTAGACAAAGTTGGTCTCACGGTGAGAGCCTTAGAAGAAGCGATCCACAGTCTTGAATCAAGTTCGAAAGAAGCTATTCAAGGAGCTCTACAGGTCGAGAAGCTTGAAGAGGAGGCCGATGAGACTAAGTTTCGGCTCCTCCGGCACCTATACGATCACCGAACTGACTTAGATCTATTCGCGTTTCTACATCTCAAAGACTTCATTCTTAAACTCGACGATATTGCAGATGCCGCTGAGGACTCGTCTGATGTCATAATCGAGATCGTTGCCAAGGGCGCAGGCTAAATGTCAAACGAATTGATGGTGGGTCTGGCCATGGGGGCCGCCTTGGCAGTTATCGTGGGGGCGAACAACGGGGCAATTTCCCTTGGAGCTAACATGGGAGCGCACGTAATTACACATAGAGGAGCTGTCACGCTCTCAGTTCTAGGAATGACCATCGGCTTCCTGCTCGAAGGACGCAGAATGCAGGGCGCCGTCTTCGGAGTCATTCAGTCTGAAGGAAACCCTGCCGCTCTCCTGAGCATCATCGTACTCTCGACTGCTTTCATCTTAATGGTTCTCTCGACTTACGCAGAAATCCCCCTCTCGCTCTCACAGACGACGGTCGGCGCAGTAGCCGGGGCGGCTCTGGCCGTCAACCTCTCAATTCACACGCAGACGTTGGCAGCTTATTTCGCCTCTTGGACTCTTACACCTGTTGCTGCCGCCGTCTTGGCGGCATTAATCAGATCCTACTTGAGGCGAACTCGTAATGAGAATCGTTCAATCCTGAGATCAACTCAATTATACGCAAAGCTCACCATCGCCACGAGCACCTACACAGCCTACATACTGGGAGCAAACGTTCTGGGCGTGCTCGCGGCCACCATAGAGGCTCCAGGTCTGCCAAGGACCACGTTCGTCCTGCTAGCCGCTGTAGGAGGTACAACACTCTTTCATTCTCGAATCGCCCAGACGGCGGGCGACAAGCTCTCAACCCTAACGCCCGTCAGCGGTCTAGCAACACAGCTGAGCGCGGCCGCTACTTTGCACTTGTTCACCGAATTTGGAATACCATCATCGATGACTCAAGCCCTTGTAGGCGCCATTCTGGGGACGCGACTCGGTAGGGGCGTTGCCATTAGCAATCGACGCCTCGTCCGAGAAACCGTTCTTTGGTGGTTGCTCGCTCCGCTCGTGGGGCTCTTACTGGCAAACTTGCTGGTGAGAATCTGGCCTATCTGACCGCTACTCTCGAAAACATGGACGGAGGGTGGCAGCAAAGCGCGTGCAGACGGCAATATGAAAGCTATTCTTCCAAATTCAGGGACGCGGGTTGGGTTGTCAGTATTATCTGAAGCACACCCGCGTGTAGCTGACACAATAGTAGGCTCTGTAAACGTCCAATGCTGAACATATCTCACCGGCTATACTAGTCACCCTGCAGAGACACCATCGGACTCTCTCACGAAGAAGGCAGCGCATCAGTCATGACTTGCCACAGGGATGAACCCTTCAAGTTGTTTTTAGGGAAACCTTCACCATATGGAAGCTTTCGCCCCTTAGTGGCCAACTCATAGAACTACCCCCGCGCCCCCGCCTCAACTGGACATAGAAAGAACCGTCTACTACCAACTCTGCCTTGCCATACAATCTTCACACAAACGAACGAAGCCACAACACAACGCAGCCTCACCCACAACGCGTCCATCATTTCGCAAATCTGAGCCCGCTAATCTTGTCGCCTCTTCTCCATCTGTCCAGTTTTATGGAACTCGTTAGTCACTAAGTAGTTCTAAATCTGTGTGAATGAATCTACCGTCTTTCCGTCTAATGTTCTTACAGCTTCTACCGTCAGTTTGATGGCGTTCTCGGTGTCCTCTATGCTAAGGATCCCTGCGTGAGAGTGTATGTGGCGTGTCGCTACTCCTACGACTATGCTTGGACAACCAGCCCTGTTCAGGTGGATTCGCCCTGCGTCCGTACCGCCTTTGGAAACTTGGGACAGCTGGTATGGTATACCGTGCTTTTCTGCGACATCTATCATGAATTCCTTGAAGGGTTGGTTTGGTATCATCGAGGCATCGAAGGTTAGTATTGTCGGTCCTTTTCCGACTTTGCAGGGTGCCTCGTAGCTCTTGATTCCAGGTACGTCTCCAGATATGTCTACTTCGAGTACGATGGCTGCGTCTGGGTCGACGACGTGAGCCACGGTCTGGGCGCCTCTTAGGCCGACTTCTTCTTGGACCGTTGCTGCTCCGTAGACTGTGTTGGGGTGGAAGACGGCTTCTTCCTTGAGTTTTTTGACGGCTTCTATCGCGATGAAGGCACCGATGCGGTCGTCGAAGGCTTTTCCTAGGGCTAGTCTGCCGTCTTGTATAAGCGTGAAGGGGGACCATGGGATTGCTGGGTCGCCTATCCTTACACCAAGGTCTTCGGATTCTTTCTTGGTTGAGGTTCCGATGTCGATGTACATCTTGTCCTTGGTCACGACCTGTTTCTGTTCGTCAGGTGTGAGGAGGTGCGGTGGTTTGGAGGCGACTAGGCCCAGTAGGTCTCCTCTCTTGGTTCTTACGGTGACCCTCTGTGAGAGGAGGACTTGGTCGAACCAACCTCCAAGGGGGTTGAAGGTTAGGAAGCCTGAGTCGTCTATTCCTGAGATTACGAAGCCGACTTCGTCCATGTGTCCTGCGAGCAGGATTCTTGGAGTGTCTTGTGTTCCTCTCTTCTTGAAGATGACTGTTCCGAGCTTGTCTGATGTGACCTCGTCAGCGTATGGGGTTACGTGGTTCTTGACTATCTGTGCCGTCTCGCGTTCGAATCCTGCCGGTCCGAAGGATTCGAGCAGGTTCTTGAGTAGGTCGATGGATTCTTGTCTCATTTAGGGCACCGGTGGCATTTCTCCGTCACCCTAGTATTTCACTTTCTCGGCGCAGTGGAACCTTTCTTGTCCGTGAATTTGAAACATCGCTTCAGTCAGAGACGTGATCAACAATGGATCAATTCTATTCGATGTGTTAGAAAGCTTCTATGCGAGGCCTCTCCTTGATGACGGGCGAAGCCACAAAGTGTTGTCACATGCAGCGCCTGACAGACACGTTTGAAGAGTCGGAGCATTCTCCCGACTATGGAGCACGACATTCCACGGAAAAGAGATGAGACATTAGCAGGCTGAGACGAGTGTGCGTCGTAAGCCGCTAGCGGTGACAGAACTGTTCCGAAAGGTTGCTATAGAGATAGCTGAGGTGACGGGGCATCTATATCCAGTCGAGATCGACAGAAAAACTACAGAATGGATACGAGCATGCTTCAGAGAAGAGGGTCGAATGACCCATCCCAAGTGAACTGATTGCACAGAGGGTGGAAGGTCTTGGCAGGATATCTCGGCATATCCTACCTCGGTTAGCTTACTGTATCCGAAGATCCCAGACACGCGAGTGGAA
>CAYWPD010000033.1:0-21577 GCA_964460055.1 uncultured Candidatus Bathyarchaeia archaeon | reverse complement strand
TGAGCGGGACATCGATGGCCGCCCCCCATGTATCGGGTGTTGCTGCTCTTGTATGGTCAGCCTCATCGTCATTGACCAATCAAGAGGTCAGGAACCTCCTAGATCGGAGTGCATGTGACCTTGGCTCCGCGGGCAGAGACACGTACTTCGGGTACGGAAAGGTTAACGCACAGCTTAGTGTCTCAACGGCCAAGGGCATGGCGACATCGAATCCCGATTTCGCTGTGTCTTTGTCACCTTCTGCCATGACGGTCGAGAGGGGTGCGACAGGTGCTTCTAGGATAACAATCTCCTCGATTGATGGTTTCTCTTCAGAAGTAAAACTCTTTGTCAATGATTTGGTCGGAGTCACGCTCAGCTTCAGTTCAAACCCAGTGACTCCCCTTCCGGGGAGTTCATGTCGATCAGACCTGACCATCTCTGTTTCCTCATCCGCACTTTCAGGAAATTGGGCAATCACCGTGACTGGTCAATCTGATTCTAGGTCTCATTCGACTCAGCTCGCCCTGAATATCACCGACAGCGGAGCTCCGATTTCACAGTCGAGAGCACCTTCACCACCTCAGAACCTGAGGGTGTCCACTTACTACGGATCAGTGAAGCTGACATGGTCACCTCCGGCCTATGACGGTGGATCTCCGCTGACCAGCTACAAGGTATACCGAGGGACAACCTCAGGAGGCGAGAGCTACAGAAAAAGCACAACGACATGCTACACTACTGAGTGGGGACTACTGAGAGGAATCAGATACTATTACTATGTAACCGCTGTGAATGCTGACGGCGAGTCTGCGCCGTCGAACGAAGTCTCGGTAGTCCCCTAGATTCATAGCCCCTCTATTCTTTTTCCGAGCACAGTCGAAACCGATATCACTCGTCCACCGGAAGGACACTTTCCGCGAGCCTCTTTTTGAGCCTCAGTCTTGTCGATCTGGTTGAGTGGTGCATCTTGTGGTGGCATTTCGTGCAGAGTGGTG
Organism: uncultured Candidatus Bathyarchaeia archaeon; assembly: GCA_964460055.1. Taxonomy (GTDB): domain Archaea; phylum Thermoproteota; class Bathyarchaeia; order RBG-16-48-13; family CAYWPD01; genus CAYWPD01. The sequence continues at coordinate 20,600 of CAYWPD010000033.1, read as the reverse complement.
CGAGATTCGTTGCTTCTGAGCTTCCACCCGCGGCCCTAGGTACGACGTGATGCATGTGAATCATTTCGACCTCTTCGCCGCAGAGGATACAACGCATGCATCAACTGTTACTTCAAATGGATTTATCCCTTGGGCTCACATTCTTCTTGAAGGCGTCAAAGATGCCGACAATCTGGGTGGCAGGATCACCGGAGAAGATCGATAGAGCTTTCCGAATATGCCATGAGTGTAGGTCTTACTCGAAGTGCATCCTTCGGTGGGATATTGAGAGAGCGATGCGACGCTGTCCTCTTCTCCGCTCAGAACTCTAAGTCTCCTCATGATGGCGGGATGAAGCTTCGATAGGAGACTGAACCCGCGTTGACATGACTCGCGCTGGTTGTTCTCATCTGCCTATGGCGAGTCCGGGCCTATATGGGTCGAATCCTCCTCTGAGGAGGTTGCTTTTCTGATCGACAAGTATTCCGACAGGGCTCGCGAAGTTGAAAGATCCTGGTGACATCTCAAGGGGCACGACTTTGTGTCCCATTTTCCTGAGCTTTCTGATGGTTCTTCTCGGTATATTCTCACTTGCGAGGAGTTCGTCTGCTTCGCAATGGATTCTGGGCGCGTCTATCGCCTCTTGCATTCTCATACTGAAGTCCAGCACGTTGATGGCGACCTGTGTGACAGCATTTATTATGCGCCTTCCGCCTGGCGCTCCGAGTGACATGACTGGTTTGCCATCTTTGGTCACCAAGATGGGAGCCATATTGGAGAGCGGCCTCTTGTTTGGATCGATGGAGTTCGGTGTGCTAGGCTGCGGATTGAACCACATCATTCCATTGTTCATCGTTACTCCCGTCGATTTTGGCACGATAAAGGAGCCGCAGAGTGAGAGAAGCGTTTGAGTGAGAGATACCATGTTCCTCGCACTGTCGACTACTGACAAATGGGTTGTGCAACCAGAAGAATGAGTGGTTGCCGCCAATGAAGTCGATTCTCTCCCCTTCTCCAAGCTCATCGTCGATCGTAGCTGCGCCGCATACTCCTTTGACATCAATCGGTCTAACGGAACATCAGCAAAGTCTGGATCCGCCAAAAACTTGAACCTGTCGTGGTGAGATAGACGCCCTGTCTCGGCCACTCTGTGGAGATATTGAGGGCCGTTGTGCCTCATAGCCTTCAGGTCGAAACCTTCTAGCACATTCAGATTCTCAACTAGAGTTGGCCCCCCGGAAGGACCCTTTGCATAATGGATTGTGAATCCTCTGTAGTCGTTTGGGGCAGCTCGCTCTATCCTCGCTTGGTATCTTGAAAGATCTTGCGCTGAAAGAATGCCTCCGTTTCTCTCGACATCTTCTATGATCTTTCCAGCAATCTCTCCCTTGTAGAAGGCGTCTGCCCCTTCTCTGGCTATCGTCCTCATGGTTCTAGCTAGGTCAGGCTGTCTGAGTATCTCGGGCATCTCAAGAGGATATGTGAAGCCCGGCTTGTAAGGAAAACCTCTCTTCAGAAAAATCTTCGAGATCTCTTCGTATTTCACGAGAAGGTCCATCTCGCCTGCCGTCAACATAGTCGTGAACCAATTAACTTCGACCCCCTTCTCGGCCAATCTCACGGCTGGGGCGATGACTTCTTCCAAGCTCAGCCGTCCAAACTTCTCCATCGCTTTGCTCAATCCAGAGACCGTTCCTGGAACAGATATTGAGAGGTATCCGTGGATGTTCGCGTCATCCCTGACTTTCCGCCATCCAAACAGACTCGGAGCGATGCCTTCTTCAAGATCATACATCGAAGCTGAGGCCTTGTTCGGAGACCTCATCGTGTAGTCTATAACGTAATCCTCACTACCAAGATGGATGACCATCAGGCCTCCGCCTCCGATTCCGCTCATATATGGCTCTACAACCCCAAGAGCAAAGGCGGTGGCGACGGCCGCATCGACAGCATTTCCTCCTTTCCTTAACACATCGGCACCGACTTTGGCCGCTGCGGTATGCTTTGCGACCACCATTTCGCTTCTTGCGAGAGTTTCTATACCCCTCATTGTTCGAACTCCTCCCACTGGAGATGCACGTTATCAGTTGCTGAAACCATTTTCATACGGTTACAGTCGATATAACATCCTATCATAAGCCGAAAGACGAGGCGCAAAGAGACCTTGCACCCTCTAGGTTAAGTTAAGATCTGTCAATCAAGACTGATACAGTAATGGAGAGATTCTGCCATGGATCGTAGAAGAGTGAAGGCCGCGAAATTATATCCTGTGTTCTTGCCTTGGAGTGGGAGCGAGGATGTCCTGTTGGGAAAGAAGACGTGGAAAGAGATGAAGGAGTGCATTGGTGGAGGTGTCGAGACAGCTCTCGTGCCAATCGGGTCGACAGAGGAACATGGCCCAGCGATACCGCTCGACAATGACATCTTCAACTCGACTCAGCTCTGCATCAATGCCGCTCTTAGATGTGAGAATGTAGTGGTCGCACCACCACTCTGCTTCGGGATGTCTGATGAGCTTCTTCGATTTTCCGGAACGATCTCTCTGACTCCTCAAACTTTCATGGCATGCGTGAAAGATATCGCACGAAGCCTAGCAGGTCACGGATTTAGAAACATAATCTTCGTGACTGGCCACGGCGGCAATATCACACCCATGAACCTCGTCATCGAAGAACTCAGACGAGATCTTCCAAACGTCTTAGCCACCCTCGTCAGCCCCTGGATCTTCTCGTCAGAATATATGAAGCAACACAGAGAAAGCGAGCCTGGAGCGCTTGACGATCGAATGGTGATGCATGCTTGCGAGACCGAATCGTCGCTGGCTCTTGCCTTGAGACCGAGCGAAGTCAGAGAGGGACAGCTCGTCAAGGAAGTTAATCCGATCCTCAAAGAGAGATATTCGAAATCCGACCCTATCATCCCCGGCCCGTCTCTTAGATTTGGTCAGTTCCGCCGTATCATGGAACTGTCAGAGACAGGAGTAGTCGGGGACGCGACCAAAGCGACCAGAGAGAAGGGAGAGAAGGTCTTCAGGCTCATGATTGAAGGACTTGTGGATCTCATACGCTCTCTACCAACAATAAGGAGGATCATGAAGCTCGACTAGGCCGACGACACCAAGACATCACTACACTTAAATCAGGTCCGTCGGGGATTAACTCTGCAAAGTGATTTTCATGCCTTACTGTCGAAGATGCGGAAACGCGTTGCCAGAAGGAGCGACCTTCTGCCCGAGGTGTGGAAGCCCCGTTCAGCTAGTTAAGCCCGCGCCTCCTCGAAGATATGAGAAAGGGGAGAAGCACGAGAAGGAAGAGAAGGAGGAGAAACGCGAGAAAGAAGAGAAAGGAGAAAAACACGAGGACAGAACTGGCCCGATCGTTGGTGGACTAATACTAGTTCTACTGGGCGTGACTTTCTTCCTAGCTCAAGCTGGAGTATTGGCGTGGAGACACTGGTGGGGATATTTCCTATTGGGAATTGGAGCCGTTCTCCTCGTCCTCGCTGTGCTGCGATTCGGCACCACGACTTATCGGGGACCAGCAACTGCACCACTGGTCGGCGGCCTGGTACTAGTCTTCATAGGCGTAGCGGCGATAGCTGAGATAGCCGAGTGGTGGCCCTTGGCTATTATAGGGCTGGGAATCGCAATCGTGATTTCCGCGCTTTCGACTTATCGACGTACACCCACGCCTAGATGAACCATGAAGTGATGGCTCTCCTCAGGTAGTGCTCGAGGATAGTGCGGGTCCTGGCGCGGCCGATGACACGATAGTATCTCTTTCCTGCGCATTCTACTAGGTCGCCTATATCATACCTAGGGAGGAGACGCGAAGAGATTATGAGTTTGCCCCATTCACCTCTCTTCATCTCATGAAGGAGCTTCACTCCGCCTCCAGATACAACTTCGAAGAGATATGTATCGAAGTTCGGAACTACGTATGGATACTTGTCGAGTTGCTGCGCGAAGACGCCTTCGGTCGCGCTGTATATTTCAACCACTGATTTTGCTCCGTACTGGGCTCTGAAAGTGGATTCGTAGCTCCAATGAATGTTCCTGACACTGGTACAGAAGATTGTGTGCGTATTCCAGAGGTCTTTGGGGAAGACTCCGTGTCTTCTCTTAACATATCTTGCGAATGAGCGGATAACAGGAGCGACGCCGATGGCGCTCCTTACATTCTGTCCTTTTGACGCCTCGTACGTCACTGCGAATCTTCTCTCCCAGCCTTCTCTGGTCAGGTCTGCTCCTTGTTTGTCAATATCTTCTTGGGGAGGGGTTAGCTCCATGCCGATGAACTCAGGGTGTAGACGCGCGTAGGTTCCTGAGCTGTATCCATAGCTCACAAGTTGGTCGCCCAATCTCCGTTGATAGACAACAGAGGGAAAGTTCAGGTTCAGGGCCTTCCCTTCTAGGAGGGCGTAGTCACGAGTCTTGAGTATATAGTTGGTGACCGCTCTGGAGCCGCAAATCAAGATCTTATCGAGGTGGTTCTGTGTTACAGGGATTACCTTATACTGGCCGGTGGTTCCTCTGGTCATCACCCATCCGACCGGCCGATCGGCCAAGAGCGCGTCGAATTCTCCCTTTTCTATCAGGTCGAAGTACGGAAGTAGGTCTTCGTATCTGAAGATTGGGAGCCTCTGTCGAAACTCTTGAAGATTCAGGCCTTCAGAGATCGCATGTTCCTTTCCGAGTCCTGTTGTCGAGTAGGCCTTGAGGAGGTCTCGTAGAACCTTTTCTTGGGCCTCAGCAGGATTGGCGATCGCCTCGAACCAGCTTGAGAGAAGATCCAGAAGCAGATCATCAATGCCCTCAGATTGCGATTCTACCTGCAAATGTATCCCGTTTCGGTTTGTATCAGTGAATAAAGTTCTATCAGGTCTCAGAAGTCACCGGGGATACCAATATCGATTTCTATGACAGAGAAGGGGGATGCTTTTGCGGCGTGGCTGACCTTGGAATCTGAACCCTTTCAGATCATGAAGGAGACGGTCAACAATTCTAGGGGATTCAGAGAAATACGATGAATGGTTCGTCTTTGGGCAGCTCGACTCCATCTGCCGAGTTAGAACACTCTGACTCCGTTGTCGAAGATTCGCATAGTCAGGGTTCCGACCACTTTCTCTTCGTCTGGATACTGCAAGACGACATCAACATCGCTCTCGCCTTCAACTATCCTGTAGATCAGGTAGATCTTCTCCCCGTATTCGGTCTTCAGTTCGTCCCGTTCTTCCCATGTTGAGAGTAGATCCATGGAAAAGGCCTTATGCTCTTTCATGAATTTGGCACAGAGTGCTAGGCGAGCTTGGGTTCCCTCCCCGGATAGCTCATATCGAACCAGTCTTTCTATGCCGAAGGGTAGATCATCGGCCCAATCTTCTCTTTCCGTCTCTGATGTGAATCGTCTTTTGTCTACACTGCTTGAATCAGGACTCAAGTGCTCGGCCAGCGCGATCGGTCTCGAGAGAATGCCTTGACAGATTGACTAGAAAAAAGGGAGAGGCATTACGGAGATCTTGCCTTTTCCCTCTCCGCGGCGGGAACGGCAATCGGCAGCTCCGGGAATCTCTCTTTCATCTTCTGTTCTGCCACTGCGTTCGCCTCAGTGAGGATCTTTGTCGCTTCTTCGCTGGACGCTTCGATATCATAACCTGTCCCTGTAACGTCTCCGGCCTCAACTACGAGGCTGTTCAGAGTTTCGCCGATCGTTCCCAGCTCGTATGACACTTCAGGCATTACGCCCATGAGCTGATTCTTGATGGCGTGGACTATTCCTATGATCGGCGCCATAGTGACCGCGACGTCACCGAAGTCTCTTATGGTTGCTAGTCGAAGCTCCACTTGCTCAAGTGCCATTTGGCTTCGCAGTATGAGCTTTGCAATCTTTCTCATCTCCGCTAGTTCATTTGCGTACATCGCCGCCCTATCGGTCTGCTTTGCCATCTGAGCGTTAACGCACTTGTTGAACATATCTTTGTCTTTCTGAGTTAGCCTGTTTTCAGTGTCGTCCATTCGGTGCCGCATCACTTGTATTCGATATATTGAGTTTGTAAGCCGCTCTTTGAGGGGTGGACCGGGATGAATTCTGTCTTGAACCCTTCGAAAGACCGAGTAGCCTTCATCCCTCTCCCAGTTCTTCAGGAACTTTGTTGGCAACTAGCTTCCTCCGTCGTCTTTCTTGCCCTCTTTTCGGGGATGCCCATATTCTGTGTTCTCTCAGCTCATTTATGCTCTTCCAGCTCGGTTCAGTCGTTTTCGAGCGTTTCTGAGCCAGATCCCAGTTTCCATCTCGAAGACCATTTACATAATCATCTAAAAGCCAAGTTACTCCTATGGCAGAATTAGACACCAATTGCCGCAAAAAAAGGCCGAGAATTGACGTTTGACAAACTGCCACGTTTGGATCTAATTGTTCTTCGCCGTACACCGGCCCGTGAAACCGTATCGACTATAAGGCAGACAACAGAGGAGAATCCATGGCTCAACAGACATCTGGTGCCGAGTACCTAGTAGGCGCCTTTGAACGGCAAGGCACTCAACTAGTCTTCGGACTGCCTGGAGGCTCGATTCTCCCCATCTACGACGCGTTAAGACACAATTCGAAGATCCGAAACGTCCTTGTGAGACACGAGGAGGCGGCAAGCTTCATGGCAGATGCATACGCTAGGGTAACTGGCAGAATCGGCGTCTGCATGGCAACTGTAGGGCCTGGCGCAACAAATCTCACGATAGGAGTAGCTGGATCCTATTTCGACTCAATTCCAGTTTTGGCAATCACAGGCAACATTAGAACAGACTTTATGGGGCGCAACGCTCAGCAGGATTTCGATCACGCAAAGCTCTTTGAACCGATTACGAGGTGGAGTGTTCGAGCGAGTAGTTCCAAGGATCTGCCCAACATACTCAAGTGTGCGATGACCTATCTTCGTGGACCTCGGCCCGGTCCTGTGCATGTTAATATTCCAGTCGATGTTCAGAAGGGCAAGACGGATGCCGAGCTTGCGCGTCACATCGAAACGCCGAGCCTCTCGGGTATTGCCGCCTGCACCGCAGATCTGGAAGAGGCGACTAGAATGCTTGGCTCTTCTGTAAGACCCCTCATATGGGCGGGTGGCGGTGTAATTTCGTCTGGTGCCTCAGAAGTACTTGCAAAGTTGGCGGAGACCCTTCATGCTCCGGTTGCAACCAGCTACAACGGTCGAGGCTCTTTGCCCGAGGATCACCCGTTAAGTGTGGGTAGAACTGGACAGTTCACTCCCGCGTTTGCGTCGGAAGTTGTTTCGAGAGCGGATTTGGTTATTGCGATAGGTTTCAGATTCACTGACGTTTCAACCAACAACTGGACTCTCCCAAACAGCTCTTCGAGAGTCATACAGATCGACATCGATCCTTCGGAGTTCGGCAAGAACGTGCGTCCAGACCTATGCATCACCGGAGATGCAAAGACCATTTTGGAGCAGCTCTTAACTCATGTTGTGGGGTTGGATTTGCCGTCTGAATCCTTGCGCAAACAGTGGCTTGAAGAAGTATCTGTACTGAAGTCAGCTTGGAGAAAGGCGGTCGAGAACAAGGCGAAATCTGATCAAGTTCCGATCAAGCCTCAAAGAATCATGAAAGAGATCAGGCAGGTCTTGAAGAGGAATGCGATCGTCACAGCGGAGGCTGGATTCTGCAAAGAATGGCCTTCGACCTACTTCGAGATCTACGAGCCTCGAACTTGGATCCATCCGGCCGGATTCACTCCCATGGGCTATTCACTATGCGCAGCCATCGGTTCCAAGTTGGCTCTGCCCGGCAGACAAGTGGTAGCATTCACCGGCGACGGCGCCTTTCAGATGGTCTGCCAAGAGATCACCACAGCAGTCGAAAATTCCATCAGCATTCCTGTTTGCATCCTGAACGATTCGAGCCTAGGGATGATAAGGTACATGCAGAAGCGCTTCTACAGCGGGAGGATTACGGCAACAGAGTTCAGGAGGACGCCGGACTTTGTGAAGCTTGCAGAGTCGATGGGCGCCCAAGGAAAGAGAATCGAGAATCCTAGAATGATCGAACCATCGGTGAGAGAAGCTCTGAACTCTGACGGGCCGTTTATCCTAGACTTTGTGATAGACCGTGATGAAATCCCTGGGGTGGCTTAGTACAGGTGTCTGCAATGGATCTTGGGTCATTCCTACTAGAGACGGGCATATGGTTCAGGTTTGTCGAGAAGAGCGAGACCGTTCATACCTCAGATGCTGCTAAGGCTGCGGGACTTCCTCTAGAAAAGGTAACGAAGAATCTCATTGCGAAAACTCATCGCGGCGAGTACGTCTTGCTGATCGTCTCCGGAGACAATAAAGTGGACCTCCGGAAGGTTGCGGCGATTCTGGGAGTCAAGTCGGTGGGGCTGGTGCCCTTTGACCGGGCGGAGGAGGTCAGCGGCTACCCGCCCGGAGCAACCCCATCAGTTGGACATAAGACTAAGATGAGGGTGCTGATGGACGAGAGCCTTCTCCGATTTGAGACGCTCTTCTCAGGAGGGGGATCCAGATCGAAGCTCGTTGAGCTGAGGACTGCCGACATCAGAGATCTCAATCAAGCTGACGTTTGCGACATTACGATCTAGTTAGGTCGGCAGGATTAGTCGAAGATATATCTGGCCTGCAACATTGACACGCCTCTCATCCGTGACGGGGCTCTGAGACGTGGCTCTACAGCGGTTTAAGAACTCCTCGCTCGGTTTGCTAGTCATGCTTTCTCTGGCTCATGGCATACATCACGTCTACACCGCCTTGCTGCCGCTCTTCTATCCTATCTTTGGGCAAGAGTTCAATCTCACTTACGCGCAGCTCGGACTCCTTGGATCGGTTTTTATACTGATTTTCTCTGCACTTCAGTTCCCAATCAGCTTCCTCTTCAAGTACGTCAAGAGGAGGATACTCGTCGGAGTCTGCATGATCTGGATGGCTGTGGCGACATTTCTAACTGGAACCTCAGCGGGGTACGCCCAAATCCTGACTTTGCAGGGGGTGTCGGGAGTCGGGGCGAGCCTCTATCATCCGATCGGAACCTCATTCATATCGGAGCGTTTCAAGGCAGGGCGAGGTAGAGCCATGGGTTTCCACCTTACTGGCGGAAACATCGGGACCTCTCTGACTCCGATAGCAGCCGGTTTCATGATCGTCTATCTAGGTTGGCGAAACACTCTATACCTATTCATCCTGCCTGGAGTGATCACGGGCCTGCTATTCTTGTTCCTAGTGAGTGAGGCTAGAGATGTTGGCCAAGATCGATCGATCAAGAAGTCTGGCGCAAGTCTGCTCACCGCTTTTCGCGATACTCGGGTTTTGGCGATAACGGCTATCGGATCGTTGACCAGTTTTAGATTTAGGGCTGTGACGAACTTTGCCCCATCTTACTTCACGAGTGTACTAGGATTCGACATCGCGAAGGCCGGTATCTTCTTCACAATAATGTTGATTGCGGGAGCGATGAGCCCGGTGATTTTTGGATACGCCTCAGACAGGTTCTCCAGAAGGCCTGTGATCTTGGTGGCCGTTTTGAGTTCTGCCCTCTCAATCTATCTGTTGACCCTGGCCACAAACCTGTACGCTGTCGTGGCCGATCTACTCTTTCTGGGTTTTACTCTCTATTCGTCCGCATCAGTTCTGCAGGCTTTCCTAGCGGATGTTGCAGATCCAGAGATCAGAGACGTGGTGTTCGGACTCTTCTTTGCCATTGAGATGACTCTGGGGGGCATAGCACCGCTCGTTTTGGGTCTGATCATAGATCTCTGGGGATTCAAACAAGCCTTTATCGTTACAGCTCTCCTCTCAGCTGCTGGCGCAGTCTTCATTCTTCCTGTAAAGGAGAGAAGACGCCTTTCGCCTATGATTCCTGTCGATAACGGCGCGTCATGACCGCTCACGCTGACGAGTTTGGTCTTTCCTGCCTGTGCAAATGTTAAAGGGCTGTGATAACAGATCATCGTCGAGAAGTGATCTGGATGGAGAAGTTGATCATAACCTGCGCCGTCACGGGCTTCTCAGCGATGAAGGCCGATACACCATACGTTCCAATAACACCAGATGAGATTGTGGACGAGACATATCGAGCTTATCAAGCTGGAGCCTCAATCGTTCATCTTCATGCAAGGGATCCCAAAACCGGGAAATCTGTCGCCAATAATGTGCTATTCAAAGAATACTATGACAAAATACGCGAGAAATGCGATATCATCGTGAACATAACCACGGGAGGAGGCAGAGAAGTACCTCTGGAGAAGCTGGATGACGTAATCCACGAGCGAATCAAGTTGAAACCCGACATGGATTCGCTGAACATGGGTTCCGTGAACGTCTGGTTCACGCCGATCAACGACGACGTATTCATAAACTCAACCGCTCGCGTCGAACGATGGGCCAAATGGATGCTGGAAGAAGGCGTCAAACCTGAACTGGAAATCTACGATACGGGCATGATCAACATTGCAGCGACGATGATCGAGAGAGGAGCGATCAAAGAGCCAGCACACTACCAGTTCGTCATGATCGGGAAGACCGGCATCTCGCCGACGGTGAAGAATCTGGCATACTTGGCTGAGGAGATACCAAAGAACGCCACTTGGTCAGTCTGCGCCATAGGTAGATACGAGATGCCGATGGCAGCTGTCGCGATACCAATGGGCGGACACGTTCGAGTCGGGTTCGAGGACAACATATACCTATCTAGAGGCGTTCTCGCCAAGAGCAACGCCGAACTCGTCGGTAAGGTAGTGCGACTGGCCAAAGAACTCGGTAGAGACATCGCCACGCCGGAGGAGGCAAGGAAGATACTGAATATTCCTCCGCGCCGGTGACCCCCTGCCTCAGATGAGTCCCTTATCTTGACTTTTTCCATTTCCTCGCCGATTGGAACACATAATGTGTTTCAGATCTTCGGCAGGTATGATTCTGGGCTCTCATGAAATGAAAAGGCGCCGCCTCGTCGGATGACGATAAGATCTGCGCCCTTCTTCATGATCCTGCGAGCCCGCCCCCATCAACCACTAGCGCTGATCCAGTGACATAGGAAGAAGCGTCACTGGCCAAGTACAAGGCCGCCTGAGCGATCTCCTCTGGTCGGCCGATCCTTCCTAGTGGACGTTGCGCCGCTTCGGAGAGGAACTGCTCCCAAGGTTTGCCGAGCTGTCTGGCTTCGCTGTGCAACATGGCTGTGTCGATGTCGCCTGGGCAGATACAGTTGACACGGATGTTCTGCCCTCCATGGTCTATGGCCATGGCCTTTGTCAGAAGGACGACTGCTCCTTTTGATGCGCAGTATGCAGCTGCATCACGGCCGCCAACTATGCCCCATCCGGATGCGGTGTTTATTATGATCCCGCCCCCCGCCTTTGCCATGACAGGGATGGCGTACTTCGAGAGCAAGAAGATCGATTTGACGTTGATCGCCATGATCCGATCCCATTCTTCCTCCTTCGTCTCTACGACCGATGCCCGTCGGATGATTCCCGCATTGTTGAAAAGGATGTCCAGTCTGCCCAGCTGTTGAATCGTCTGTTCTATAGCAGATTGGCACTCGGCCGCTTTGGACACGTCAACACGCAGAAAGACTGCCTTTCCTCCCTCGTTTCGAATCGTCTGGGCTACGGCCTGACCTTCAGTCTCGTCTATGTCGGCCACCACGACAGCCGCTCCTTCTCTGGCAAAGAGTTGCGCCGTCGCCCGCCCAATGCCCGATGCAGCACCGGTGATTAGAACCACCTTTCCACTCAACGTTCCGGAGGATTTCGTTCCAACGGAGTTTGACATCGGCAAAATGCCACCTTCTCGAAACCTCAGGCCATGAGTCTCACAAAAGGTTAACTGCCATCGCTGTGAGCGCTTCGTCACAGAGATGCTGTATTGCGACTTCCAGCGCACAATAGAGTCTGTACCAGATTCCAGTCAGGAATGATTGCTGAAAAAAGGGTTGACAAGGAATGGGTGTCAGTATTCCATGCACTTCATGCCATCCCTTGCTTTGCTGACCCCAATCTTCCTTATCAAGGCCTCACGTCGTTCGGTCTATCCTTGCTTCTTGGACACTTTCTTCCGGTATGCTCTCCAAGTCATCGCCCACCGCGATGGATCGTCTAGTGGCTTGTGGTCAATTCTGTGAACGGTGCTGTTGTGCGGTGCAGTCTTAACTAGTTCTGGATCTGTGTAGGCTTCGTCAGCCACGTGCTTGAGTATTTCTATGTATTCGTCGAGATCAGCCTTCGAATATGATTCGGTTGGCTCAAGCGTGCATGGTTCTGGAACTATCCATGGGTGGTGGCTTGTCCAGTAGTGCACACCGAAGTCTGCAGCTCTGAGTCCTACGTCCTCGGAGTGAACGCCGGTGTCATTCGTGAGTTTCTCCCAGCTGTATCTGACCTGTTCAACTCTCCGTTTACCCTTGGCGTATGGTGCGCTCACTCCGGGTATCGCGAGCATCCCCTTGAGCAGATAGTTGTTATTGAGGACGGCTATCTCCGCGACCTCTCTCAGGCCTTCTGCACCGAGGCTCATCGCCCAAGCGTACGACTTCAATACGACTGGTACAACTCCATAGAATGACCCTATCTTGCCGACGCTCTCGGGCCTGTCATAGTCCAAGAAGTATCTGCTTCCATCATATTCAACGACCGGGATTGGCAGGAACTTTGCGAGTTCGCTTGCGGCTCCAATCGCCCCGATGGCTGGTCCACCGCATCCGTGAGGGGATGAGAAGGTCTTGTGGAGGTTGAAATGACAGAGATCAAAACCTGCGTCTCTTGCTCTGGTTATGCCTAGTATTCCGTTGGCGTTGGCTTGATCGTAGGCGCATAGTCCTCCTGCCTCGTGTATCGTCCTGACGAACTCCTCGATCTTGGGGTTGAAGATACCAGTGTCTTCGGGGTTTGTTATCATCAGTCCAGCGGTGTGTTCAGAGATGGCCGCCTTTAGCGCCTGCAAATCAGGGTAGCCATCCTCGTCTGGATACAGTGTTATTACGTTGAAGCCTGCCGTCTTGGGGCACGCCGCATTTGAGGGGTGAGAGAATATTGTCGTGATGATTTCGTTTCTCTTGTCCGCTTCTCCGCGGGAGGCGTGGTAGGCTCTTATGATTGAGGCGTTGGCGTAGATGGCTTGGGAGCCGCCCCTAGGCTGGAAGGAGAACTTGTCCATCCCTGAGATTTCCTTCAGGATCTGTTCGAATCGGTACATCACTTCAAGTGTTCCTTGGACTGTCTCTTCGGCCTGTAATGGGTGGACTTCCGCCATCTGCGGCGTTCTGGCCAGCTGCTCATTGATCTTCGGGCTGTACTTCATTGTACAGGTGCCTTGCCCGACATCGATGTTGAGGTCCGCGCCCAGAGTCTGCTGTGACAGTCTCAGGTAGTGCCTCAGTACTCGTGACTGGGATATCTCAGGCAGCCTAGGCGGTCGTCTCCTCCTAATCTTCTCAGGAATAGTTGAGATGACGTCCCCGATCGTGTTTTTGATATCGTCCTCGACTTCAGGTATGAGGATGCCTCTCTCTCCTTCTCTGCTCAGCTCGAAGATTATTGGTTCGTCCCACTTGGCTTGGTGGAAGCGTCTTAGCTTCGGTCTTCCGTCAGTGTGTCGTTTCCTGGTTATGTCTTCCATCTTACTCGACCGCCTCCCTCAGTGCACTGACGAGTCTGTCAGTATCCTCTTTAGTGTGGACCTCGGTGACGCAGAATAGTGCGCTGTTTCCGAGTTCGGAAAACTCTCTCCTGAGATCCTTTCCGCCGAATATCTTGTGCTTGAGAAGGCCTTTGTTGATCTCGTCCACCTTCTTTCCGGTGCCATCGAAGTTTACTACAAATTCCTTGAAGTGAGTTGACTGGAAAAGTGGAGAGACGACTCCCTTGATCTCGGATAGTTGCATCATCGCATAGCGGGACCTCTGCATGATTCCTTCTCCAATCTCGCGCATACCCTGAGGGCCCATCAGAGCTAGGTACGCTCCTGCAGTTATGCCCCACAGGGCGGCCGCTGTGCCCACGAACTCCTTGCCCTTCTCTCTTTGTGCGAACGAGGTTCTCACGTAGGCGACATCGCCGAAGCCGTACTCTCCCTCGACTGAGGTTGGGGCTATTCCGAAGAGTCTGGAAGGGTATTCCATCACAAACCTCTCTTCATCTCGGGTCGCGATGAATCCTGCGTGGCCACCACCAAACTGCATGTGAATGCCGAGCGGCTGTATGTCACCGCATACTATGTCTGCTCCGTATTCGATCGGCGGAGCCAAGATTCCCAAGGAGATTGGGTCGACCCCCACCGCGCACAGTGCCCCATGGTCATGCGCTATTCTTGAAACGTCGTCTCCTTGAGACTCGATGAACCCCAAGTATGAGGGGTTCTTGAAGTAGACGGCCGCTGTCTCCGAGGATATTTTGGACTTCAAACGGCCCAAGTCGAGTTGTCCTGTTCTGGCGTCATAGCCCAGCGTTTCAACTCTGATATCAGGTCTGCAATAGTCTCTGATCTTCGAGAGCTCATCCACACCGATTGTTCCTGAGACCAATACCACACGTCGGCCAGTAATCCTCGAGGCCATACGAAGGGAGGTTGCGGCCGCCTGCAGTCCGTCGTACGTTGGGACGTTGACGACGTCCATATCCAGAAGCTCGCCCATCATGCTCGTGTACTCGAAAAGCGCCTGAAATCTCCCGTGGTCGTCGTACGGTTCACCTGCGTAGGCGGTTAGGAACTCACCTCTCTGGTTGATCTCATCGCATATGGCTGGGACATAGTGCTGCCAGCAACCGGCTCCCAAGAAGTTAAGGTACTCTTGGCAGGTCCTGTTCTTCGAGAGAATGGCTTCCACGTGCCTTCTCAGCGAGTACTCAGACAAGAGCGGTTCGGGCAACTTCATGGGCTTCTTAAGCCGTAGTTCCTCGGGAATATCCTCGTAGAAGTCCCATACACTCTTGGCGCCCACCTCTTTGAGCATCTGGTTCTTGACTTGCGGAACGGAGTTTGGAATGTATGGATGAATGAACGATCTCTCTCTATCCATTCTCATCTCTCCGCAGCTTCTCGTTACTCATGGTCACCTGTATGTGCGTCATGCTGAAGAATTGCGCACAGAACCTGATGTAGGAAGAACGGTTAAATATTGTACGCTGTGCTCCGATGATTAGTGTCTCTCTTGGGCCTGAGGAAGAGCCTTGACGGTCTCAAGATGCGAATTGAAGCCTTCCAGAAAGAGCGGCGGTTAGCGCTGGAGTTTGAAGCTTGGCAGATCCTTCTTGAAAAGAAACGGAAGTCGGAACAAGTCAAACGTAGAGGTCAGGATCAGACTCCCGAATCATCGAAGAACCTGTTTGAATGAGGCTCCAGAGAAAGAATCGAGAGACCATGACAGCATAGTCAATTGCGGATTCTTCTTTCGGTGTCCAACTTTATGGGAATATCGAGTTTCACCGCACGTGCCATATAGCCTAGTTGCTTGGAAAGAGTAGGACCTCTACTCAACCTTCTCTTCAAGTTCATATGTTGTAAGAGCGGTTACGCGCTGCGAGACTCAGTGTGATCGCGTCAGTTGGGCAAATACGAGAAGGCCTGCTCTATGTCGCCTATCAAATCCTCTGTGTCTTCGACACCCACAGAGTACCTAATCAAACTCTCAGGTATCCCCATCGCTTCTCGTTCCTCCGGGGTGCATTCAACGTGGCTCGTTGTTGCTGGTGGACCTGCGATCGTCTCGACAGCTCCTAGGTTTGCCGCCAGATGCGCATATCTGAGATGAGGCAGGAACTTCCTGACTGCGTTGAAGCCGCCCTTCAACTGGAAGCTAAGTACGCCTCCGAAGCCGCTCATCTGTCGCTTGGCGACATCGTGGTGCTTGTGCGATGCCAATCCAGGATAGAAGACCTTCTCGACTTTTGGATGCGGTTCTAGGAACTCGGCGATCTTCAATGCGCTCTGATTCTGGTGGCTGACTCTAAGATGCAGGGTCTTCATGCTCCGCAACAAAAGGTAGGCAGACATTGGGTCAAGCGTAGCCCCGTTGATCTCTCTAAAGTGGAAGACGTCGTTGACGAGTTTCTTGGCTCCGCAGACCGCTCCTCCCATGGCGTCTGCGTGGCCTCCTAAGAATTTGGTTGCACTGTGTATCACAAGGTCAGCTCCAAGATTCAGTGGTTGCTGGTTGATGGGAGTTGCGAATGTATTATCCACAGCCACTATAGCATTCTGTTCATGGGCAGCCTTAGCGAGGCGAGCGATATCTACGATCTTGAGTGTGGGATTTGTGGGAGTCTCCAAATAGAGCATCTTGCATCCTTTTCTCACTTCGGCCTCGATCTCTCCATAATCGGTGGTGTCGCACATGACGGTCTCAATTCGAAATCTCGGGAAGAACTCTAAGAAGATCTTGCTTACACCGCCATAGGTATCCTTGATTGACACCACTCGATCACCGGGCGTCAGCAGCGCGAAGAACGTGTTGCTTATGGCTGCCATGCCCGTGGAGAAGCTTGTGGCCGCTTCAGCGTCCTCTAACTCTCGAATCTTATCCTCGAACACCGCGACCGTCGGATTTGTATTTCGACTATAGATGTGGCCTGGCTTCCGTCCCTTGGCAACCGCTAACCACTGATCAACATCTGAATAGCCGAAGGCGACGCTGTGCACCACGGGTACCTGAGTTGCACCCTTCCAGCCGTCCTTGTATTCGCCACCCCATACGCATCTGGTGCCCTGCCTTCGACGATCGATTTTGGACATGATTTCAGCTCAGATTGGAACTTGGACGTTTTGTATATTAAGTCTGGGGAGCATCGAATTTGGTTTGGCAGGTTCGAAAAGTGCCAACGCAAATCAGTTATCGAACGTCAACGTACAAGGCTAAAGACTGAAAGGACGGGTGACATCGGGGATTCTTTTGGCACATAATCAACCTTGGAACGAAGAGAGACTCCGGGTTCTGCAGCAGATTACCGAAACCCCCAGCCCTTCGGGATTCGAAACCACGATTCAATCCTTGATTGCCGAGAGAATAAGAAAGTACGTTGATAACGTGAAGATAGATATCATGGGAAATCTGATTGCTGCTCGAAAACCGGCTGGACATCCAAGAGTCGCGCTCTTGGCACATTGTGATGAGATAGGGCTAATGATTAGCCACATCTCGCAAGAAGGCTTTCTGTATTTTCTGCCGATCGGCATATTAGATGAGCACATCACGCTGGGACGTAGAGTCACCATACATTCAAGGGGAGGACCGGTTCTTGGCGTGGTGGGTAGTAGGCAGGTCGGCGTACTCTCACCAGAAGAAAAGGCGAAGGTCGTCTCATTTAAGCGACAATGGATAGACATAGGAGTTGACAGTCGAGACGAAGCGGAGAAACTGGTCTCCGTCGGGGACCCAGTGACCTTCAACTCGCCCTTTGAAAGATTCCGCGATGGGAACCTGATCGTTGCCAAGGAGTTTGACGACAAACTCGGGATCTTTGTCATTATGGAGACTCTGAGGAAGGTTTCGGAGAGGGAAGAACACGATGCAGCAGTCTTCTTTGTTTCAACGGTACAAGAAGAGATTGGACTTCGTGGATCCGTTACCGCAGCCTATCAGATCGAGCCTCACGCTGCGTTTGTGGTCGACATAGGTTGGACATCAGATGTTCCGGACACAATGCTTGAGAAACAGGATCTCGGTGATACGCGTTTGGGAGCAGGGCCAATTATAGACAAAGGAGCGAATAACAGCCCAGTCCTCGTTCAGATGCTTCAGGATGCAGCTCGAGAGAGCGGTATCCCCGTCCAGTTGAGAGCCGCTCCAACGCCAATAGCGACGGACGCCAAGGTTGTCCAGCTCTCGCGAGGAGGTGTAGCCACCGTCAACGTCAACATTCCTGCGAGATACACGCACACTCCGAACGCCGTAGCGTCCTTGAAAGACGTTGAGCATACTTCTGAACTCTTGGCGCGAGTTGTTCTGGGACTCAAGCGAACCTCGGATTTCATTCCACGTTAGGATCTCGATCGCGACAAGATGATCCGTCACCTGCATCCGTCGCTCGACGACTCAAATGGCTCCATTTGGAGATACGACTGGTTCGCCATCCTTGCCTTCATCGACCTCGTTTCCTCGTCACTCCGGCAACCACTCCGATCGGCATAAGGGGTTTTTGCCGGATGGAATTGCCGTGGTGATTTTCCAACTCAATGTCTCGGAGCTCCGGTCTATTGAATATTCTACCAGAAAGGCCATAGACCGCCATCTGCCCTATATTCAAAATCGGAGAGGCTGGATGGTCCCGTAAGTCCAGCGCAAGCTCACAAAGAAGTCGAATAAGCTAATAAGTTTCGTAATTTGCAGTATGGGCGGGAGTTAGGAAGGATGGCACAACGCGGAGGATCTCTAAAATACATTGTTGGGATCGTTGTCGTTGTAATCGTCGCTGTCGCTGGGATATGGCTGTACACCTCGCGGCCGGTCGCTCCACCACCTACGGACGTCACAACTCTAATCCACGCCTTCACAGCAGACCCGAGCTCCTTGGATCCGGCGGTTGTATTCGATGACTCACTGGTTGAGATGGGGCCAATGTACGAGACGCTAACGAGATTCACTCCTGAAGGCGAACCCTTACCACATCTTGCAGAATCTTGGAATTCTTCCACCGATGCGATGACTTGGACGTTCCGCCTGAAAGACGGCGTCAAGTTTCATGATGGGACGGAGCTCAATGCCTCGGCAGTGAAGTTCTCATTTGAGAGGGTTTTGGCAATCAACAAAGGCGGCGCATATATGCTCTACGGAGTTGATTCGATGGATGTTGTGGATCGCCTCACGATTAGATTTTTGATGAAATACCCTTCGAGACTCGATCTGATTATCGGCGGAGCTTATACGACCTACATTGTGAGCCCGACATATGTGTTGGCACATGCCACTACTGACGACTCTTGGGCGGAGGAGTGGATGAAGGATCACGAGTGCGGAACTGGGCCATACAAGCTCGTTGAATGGACGCATGGGCAGCAGGTCGTTTGCGAGAAGTTCGCAGACTACTGGGGTGGATGGGCTGGAAAGCACGTTGACACGGTGATAATAAGAATCGTGAGGGAGGCCACCACGCATGAACTCCAACTCAAGCAAGGTGTAATCGACTCCACTTGGTCGATACCCGCCGAAAAGCTGAGCGACTTCCAGAATAATCCGAACTTCACGGTTAGGATCAGCCCAACCTACCATACCTACTACTGGAGAATTAACACTCAGAAGCCGCCGACCAACGACGTCAGAGTGAGAAAGGCGATCAGCTATGCATTCCCCTATCAGGTAGCCGTGGATCAAATCTTCAAGGGATACGCAGAGCAGCTACAAGGCCCAGTTGCCAAAGGGATCTGGGGCCATGATGACAATCTATTCATGTATCAACTTGATCTCGACATGGCAAGACAGCTTCTGACCGATGCAGGTTATCCGAATGGCGGATTCACCCTCACACTGTACTACTACACAGGATCCGAGTCGCAGAGAATGATGGCAGAGCTGTTCAGAAGCAACCTAGCACAGTTGGGAATAACGCTGGATGCGCGAGCTTACCCGTTCAGCGAACTGGAACAGTTATGCAACCCCTTCAGCGTTACACCGTCTGAGGCACCTCACATGAGTGCTCACGACTGGTGGCCGAGCTGGGCCGCGGACCCATACGACTATCTCTACGGCATGTTCTATCGTGACCAATACTTCAACTGGTCGTTCTACAACAACACTGAGTTCGAAAGGATAATAGATGAAGCCAACGCCGTCAGCGTGACCAATAGAACGAGGTCGGTCGAGCTATACAGGCAAGCTCAGCTGATGTTAGTGGAAGAGGCTGCAACGATCTATCTGGTTCAAGTAAAGAACACCTTCGTAAGCAGAAGCTGGGTCTACGGATACGACTACAACCCCAACTATCAGGCGGTCGTCCCATACTATTCGATATACAAGGAACTGCCGTAGATTCGGCGGTTCTCCCATAATCATTTTTTCTTTCCGTGAAAATCCAGATGGCGGGCTCAACCATTCGGATGTTCGATCATTCCGGCAACCTATTTATTCTTCTAAGCTCCTCTGCGATATCGCTCAGTCCAAGCATCTCCAGAGCCTCTTTCCGCGGCCAGCTTGTTCTTGTATCCCAACCATGTAAGGAGTAGTACCTGTCCAACATGGTTTCCAGTTCTTCTGGGGAGTTTCTCGCATACTCGTGACGCTGGGACCCGGGTTCGTACATCATTCTCCAAGGCAGATCGTCGAGTCTTCTGTCTGCACCCTCTCTGACATTGAAGCATTTCTCGAGCGTCAGGATGCGTCTCCCGATGTGTTTAATGTCATTGCCATCGATTCGGATTCCCGTGGCAGCCGAGAAGATCGCGGCCATGAATTCAGGATTTGTGTGAATCGCATTTCCCGTGAATGTGCAGAATCCGAGCGCGTCTGTTGCAGCATAGCAGTCCTCGTAGAATCTCACGATCTCCGGGCGATACTCTGTGTACTTCGGGGATGCCCACTTTGCGTCCCCTGTTATCTTCTCGATAAGCTCGACTGCCTCGGGCGATCCACCGTATTCTCCAATCACTTGACTATGTAGATGGTCTGGCCCTCTGGG
>CAYWPD010000032.1:9521-22264 GCA_964460055.1 uncultured Candidatus Bathyarchaeia archaeon | reverse complement strand
CGACTACCACTTCACCGCCAACGACGACTACCACTTCACCGCCAACGACGACTACCACTTCACCGCCAACGACGACTACAACACCGACACCAACTCCAACTACAACTTCTCCAACATCGACCACGACTTCACCAACGACGACAACTATTCCAACAGCAACTCCCACTGGGCTAGGGATGGCAGAACCGGCAGTAATTATGGCAATCATAGTTGCCGGGGCAACGATCGCGGCGTTCTTCATCACGCGGAGGAGGCCAGCGTCTCCTCACTCAAACAAGATATCTACAAATTCAGCGCGTCATTGATAACATATCATCAAGTATCCGCACCTGCTGTACCTCGGCGAGTCGTAGGCGTGCCAAACCCCATGAACGCTGAGACTGGACTGATCTGCCTCTATATCGGCTGGAAAGAGGGAACTCGAGGCCCGCTCGCCAATAGACGTCATTGAGGCATCTAGGGTAGCACTCGAGATTCACGGTTACCCTGAGATGGACGACGCCTCGGCAAAAACGGCCGGGAATTGAAGCCCCAACAAGAGAGAGGTCAGAGGGTCTCCAGAATTATATGGCAAATTTCCCCGGAGAGGCTCGCCCAGAGCGTCAGAGAGGCGAAATACGCTCTTTTTGAGCTTATCGTGGTTCATTAAAGTATGGTGAAAACTCCGATATTTCCGTGAAAGTTCTCACTACTAGCAGTCTTGCAGATCACTGCATACCGCATGTGTTTAACATAATCCAGAAAGGATGCCTTGCGGTCACGCCGAACCAACTACGCCTCTAGAGCCTTCTTCAGGCCCCTATGGCTCTTTTCCATTGATTTCTCTACGTCTTTGCTAACCTCTAGCTTGTCGACGATTTTGCGTGAGATAGAGTATGGCAGTTCATAGTCTGTAGCAGTTGTCAGCTTGGTTTCCTTGGCTGCGGGTTCAAGAGTCCTTGTGCTGATGAACTTTAATTTGATTGCTCCTATGGTACGCACTGCCACCTTCTTGTTTTTCACGAAGTCTGCTATTTCCATGTCCTCTTCTTCCTGAGCCGCCAGCCTTCCCGACAAAATGCAGAGTTGAACCGAATCCCAAGAAGCAGTTAGATTGGCGGCGTAGTCAATTCTCAAGATCGGTCCTGTAAGGCATCCTATGGATCGTCTTGCCTCATCGGCATGAAAGGAGATGTTCTTTGCGCTATTGGCGTGTGAGGGTGGTGCTCATGTGTAGGTTTCTCTCCGTTGTGGGGACTTTTCCATTTCTTTGTTGTCGCAGCGCGCGCTCGCGAGATCTTTGTTACTGTTGGGTAACAATCTTTATTAGTGAGAGTTACTTTTCGGTAACACAGTGGCGTAGATGACTCTCAAAATTCGGCTAGTCAGGGACGGTTCGGTGGTTTTGGAGGTTCCCCTAACAGGAGAGCGGCTGAAGGGCAAGGATATGCAATCCATCGCGAAGGCTATCGATGAGGATTTCGAGAGAGCCTGTGCGCTGCACAATGTACTCTCAAACAAAACCCGGGCTGAGATGCTCCGCCGAATGGTGGTCGAAGAGGACTGCCGATTCGCCGAATTCATGGAGAGCCTAGGCCTCAACCAAAAAGTGGTCAGTGATGGGTTGAGGCGCATGATGGAGAGCGGCCTTGTCGAGAGGGTTGAAATGCATCGGCGGGAGGTTCACTACCGTCCATCTCAGCTCGGCCTCGCTAGCTTTCTGACTCATGCCCTGATCGGAAGGATGGTCAGAGAGATGGAGGAGATGGGGAATGACTGATTGGGATGAAGAGGATCTCTCGGATATCGAGCGAATAATGCTCCGATTCCTGCGGCGGAGCAGCAGAGACTTCGATGCCTCCACGTTTGGAGAGATGGACCAGCTGATGAGAGACATTCTCTACGGAGGACTTGAGCCGGAGGAAGGGCATTCAGCGTCCCAAAGCAAAGAAGACTTTGCTGCGGAACCGGATGATAAGATGGATCCGCTCGTGGAGATGATTGAAGAGAAGGACGCTATCCGCATCGTGGCAGAAGCCCCCGGCGCTGCTGGAGACGATGTCGTGTTGAAAGATCTTGGCAACCGGGTTGAGATCAGTTGCGGGAACGTCTGGAGACGCAGCTTCAAAGTTCCGAGCGGTCTCCTCTTCCAGAGAGCCACTAAGAGTCTGAAGAATGGCGTGCTAGAGATCGTCATCCCTCGAACTAGAACTCCGGGAGGTGGCGTCTAGATGGACTTCAAAGTTGACCTAGATCGATGTGAGAACTTCGGTGACGTCTTTGAAGTCGTCAAGAAGGCTGTCGAGAAAGTGCTGGGACGCAGAAGAGCGGGCCTAATGCTGGTTCTGGCAGACTTGCCTATGAATGTAGGAGCGTTTCATGGCGTCGGCAGTAACGCGATAGTAATGAACCGCAGGCTCCTTGACGCGGTTGTCAGCAACAATGAATCCAAAAGAGAGGTGAACTCGTTCGTCTTCTCAATACTCCTTCACGAGTACCTGCACTCCTTGGGTTACATCGAAGAACAAGAGGTCAGACCACTAGTCATCCACATAAGTCGGCAAGTCTTTGGAGAAGACCATCCAACAACCAAGATCTCATTGGAAGGTCCCATGTCTCTTCTGCCAAGGATAGGGCTGCACTACGTGCCGGACAACGAACGAGAGGTGCAGATAGTCGACGACTTCGACAGGTCCAGCATAGGATACATAAGCTAGAGTAAGGTGTCATACCTCTGATTCTCCACTGCTAGGCATATTTATTCTCGGAGTTAGTCCGGAAATAGTAGCGGAAAGCGGAGTTAGACTCATAATCTGGCTTCTTCATGAAGAGTATCCATGAGTTCAGAAAAGGTAAATCCCTACGACGCTGCACTCGAGCAGCTCGATCGGGTTGCAGCAAAGCTGAAGCTTGACCGAGGTATACATCAGATCCTGCGACAACCCAAGAGAATCCTCATGGTATCTGTCCCCGTCAAGATGGATGACGGGAGAACCGAAGTCTTTCTTGGGTGCCGAGTCCAACATAATGACGCAAGGGGGCCATACAAAGGGGGCCTAAGGTATCATCCGGGAGTTACCCTTGATGAAGTTAAGGCGCTCGCCATGTGGATGACTTGGAAGTGTGCTGTTCTAGATCTCCCTTACGGAGGAGCAAAGGGAGGCGTCCGCTGTAGCGCGAAAACTATGTCGATTGGCGAGGTGGAGAGGCTGACACGCGGATATGCATCCATGATCTTGGACATAATAGGTCCTTACCGCGATGTGCCCGCTCCGGACATGTACACCAACGAGCAAACCATGGCTTGGATCATGGACACCTACAGCAAATCGAAAGGGTACAGTGTCCCTGAGTCTGTCACTGGAAAACCAGTAGCAATCGGGGGCCTAGAGGGTAGAGTCGAGGCGACGGCCAGAGGAGTAGTTGAGACAATCAAGCAAGCCATGATCCATCTTGGAAAGAGGGTAGAGGGCTCCACTGTTGCCGTGCAAGGATTCGGCAATGTAGGATCAAACATCGCAAAGCTGCTCCACCAGATGGAAGCAAAGGTGATTGCTGTAAGCGACTCCAGCGGCGGGGTATATGTGGCTGCGGGACTGGATCCGGCCTTAGTCATGTCACATAAGCACAGGACAGGCTCAGTGCGAGGTATGGAAGGGTCCAAAGACATAGCCAACGAAGAGTTACTTGAACTCGAATGCGATGTCTTGGTGCCAGCTGCGATGGAGAGCCAAATAACTCGTCACAACGCCGACAAGATTAGAGCCAAGATCATCGCAGAGGCAGCGAACGGGCCTACTCTACCAGAGGCGGACGAGATTCTGCTGAAGAGTGGGAAGTTCGTCATCCCGGATATCTTGGCGAACGCTGGCGGCGTAACCGTGAGCTACTTCGAATGGGTTCAGAATCTCAATAGACAGCACTGGTCTGAAGCTGAGGTCGATCAGAGGCTGGAGAAGAAGATGGCCGACGCTTTCGCAGATGTCCTGAAGACCTCGGAGAAGAACGCTGTTGATATGAGGACAGCTGCGCTCATGCTCGGGATTGGGAGGGTAGCTGAGGCAATAAGGATTCTGGGCCTGTAAACGACGCTTTACGTTGCTGGCCTGAACCTCCTGAGCAGCAACGAGTTCGAGACAACGGACACGGAGCTAAAGGCCATCGCAAAGGCTGCCAAGATAGGGTTCAACAGCACACCATAAAACGGGTATAGCACTCCAGCGGCGACAGGTATCAAGGCTGTATTGTAGGCGAAAGCCCAGAAGAGATTCTGCTTGATCTTCCGCATGGTCGACTTGCTCAGGCGAATCGCGGTCACCACGTCCCGCAGATCTTCCTTGATGAGCACTATTCCACCAGTCTCTTTGGCAACGTCGGTTCCGCTGCCGATTGCTATCCCCACATCGGCCTGAGCCAAAGCAGGGGCGTCGTTAATTCCATCTCCGACCATGCCAACCACCTTGCCTTCTTGGAGTTCTCTGATCACCTCGGCCTTCTGCCCTGGCAACACATCTGAGATCACTCTACCAATCCCAAGTTTTCTGCTGATGGCCTTCGCTGTACGTTCGTTGTCGCCCGTCAACATTATCACTTCAATGCCCATCCGCTGAAGCAGCTTGACAGCTTCGGCAGAATGCTCCTTCAATGTGTCGGCGACGGCGATGGCTCCCAAAGCCGCATCTCCGTCTGCAAGTATCATCACTGTCTTGCCATCCTCTTCCAAAGCTCTGAGCTTGTCCTCGGATGCTACCAGTTTTACGTGATACCTCTCCATGAGCTTTCTGTTTCCCAGAAGTATACGTTCGTTACCGCGTGATGCGACCACGCCTTCACCAGGAGCCGCTTCAAAAGAATCTGGGGCAGGAATCTCAATCCCCTTGGCCTCTGCGGCCTCTATTATCGCCTCTCCCAGAGGATGTTCAGACCCTTTCTCGGCTATCGCGGCTGTCTTCAAAATCTCGTTGCTGTCGTGGTTGCCGAATGTGATCACGTCGGTTACAGATGGCATCCCGCGTGTCAGAGTGCCTGTCTTGTCAAAGATGATCGTCTCGATCTTCTGTGCCTTCTCGAGATATTCTCCTCCTTTTATCAGGACGCCGTTCTCAGCTCCCTTACCAGTCCCGACCATGATGGCTGTGGGCGTAGCTATGCCTAGGGCGCATGGACAAGCGATTATCAAGACTGAGATGAATATGAGGAGTGCAAAGTTGAACGGCGTCTTACCCACAAAGAACCAGAGTGCAGCGGAACTCAAGGCGATAGCGATCACTCCAGGGACAAAGTAGGAGGAGACTACGTCCGCCAGACGCTGGATAGGCGCTCTGGACGACTGGGCTTCCTGTACTAGGTCTATTATCTGCGAGAGGGTTGTATCCGCGCCGACCTTGGTCGCTCTTGCTTGGAACATTCCAGTCTTGTTGAGGGTGGCCCCTATGACTTCGTCGTTTAAGGTCTTCTCAACCGGCAAGCTCTCTCCAGTAATCATCGATTGATCGACGGAGGATCTTCCGCTGACTACGATGCCGTCGACGGGTATGTTTTCGCCTGGTCTGACGACGAAGACATCTCCGACCTGAACCTGCTCGACCGGTATCTTGGCTTCTCCACCCTCCCTCAGCACCGTCGCCATCCTCGGCTGTAGATCCATCAGTTTTCTGATGGCATCTGAGGTCCTTCCCCTTGCTAGATCTTCGAAAAGCTTTCCGAGAATGATGAGTGCTATGATAAGAGCGGCCGTGTCGAAGTACACTTCCCCGCCCGGAAATATGTTTGGAAAGAAGGTTACGACGGTACTGTAGATCCATGCTGCAGAGGTGCCGACCGCGATGAGAGTATCCATGTTGGTGGTGAACATCTTCAGGGCATCGTATGTCCCCCTATAGAACCTCCATCCCGCTACGAACTGGACGGGAGTTGAAAGCAAGAAGAGCCAGACGTTGGTCGGCAAGACCGGCAGCATCGGGAAGTACGTTAGAAGTAGCGTGGGTACACCAAGGGCGAGGCTGAACACTGTCAAGATCTTTAGGTTTCGCAATTCGACTTGCGGCCGTTCGAATGTGCGTAGACATGCTTCGCTACAAAAGTAGTAGACTCTCCCCCTAACCTCCGATTTGAGGGTCGCCTTGGTCTCGTCTACGAACATTCCGCATATCGGGTCTTTGGCCATCAGTCAAAGCCTCCCTGAGATAAATTGGGGCCGTGAAATGTTGGCGTTCAGAACGGCTCCAGCGAGCTAACGTTTCCCCGGCCCCTTCTTTAGGATTTAGCTGTATGATTCATAATTTCTCGAATCCTTCTCTTCCAAATCGAGAAAGTCCGTGTCTGCGTTGTTGCCCTTTCTCTAGCAATCTGGCCATCCGGCTGCAATTGTGCGAACGACAGCGTGGCAAAGCATTATCTCGATTTCTTGCGTATAGGCTTGGTTTGAAAGGAGTTGGTGTAGTGAAGATCGAAGGCATAATGCCGCCTGTCCTGACCCCTTTCAAGGAAGATGAGGAACTGGACGAGAAGGCTCTGAAGAAGGAGCTCAAATACTTTCTGCAGGTAGGAGTCCATGGGCTGACGGTCTGCGGAAGCACTGGGGAGGGGTACGCCCTCACGAGCGAGGAGGTCGGCCGTGTAACCAAGATAGCCGTTGGCGAGGCCAAGGGCAAGGTTCCGGTCATAACGGGAGTCATAACTGACTCGACGAAGACTGCACTGATGCATGCGAAGAAGGCAAAAGAGGCTGGCGCAGACGCTCTTATGGTCACACCTGTCCACTACGTCTTCCTTCCCACGTCTGAAGGACTCTACGACTACTTCAAGAGGATCGGAGAGGAGACACGTCTTCCGATAATCATATACAATGTCATACCATGGGTCACCGTCTCAGCCGATTTGGCGAAGAAGCTGACAGAGATCAAGTACATCAAAGGCATAAAGCAGAGCGGAGGAGACATACATGGCCTCGCGGACATGGTCAGGACGGTTGGAGACAAGATACCCATCATGACCGCCATCGACGACATGTTGTTGCCCTCATTTGTCATCGGAGCCAAGGGAGCGATAGCGGCCATCTGTACCGTTGCTCCAAAACAGTGCATTCAGCTCTACGAGTCAGTGAAGAAGGGCGATCTCAAGAACGCGGCATCGATCCACCACAAGCTACTGCCCGTCTGGCGCGCCGTGGGAAAGGGTGACATGCCTGCAAGGGCGAAGGAGGCGTTCGCACAGATGGGCATGCCCGTAGGTCCAGCAAGGAGCCCCCTCATTCCGGTCAACGAGGCAGCGAAGAAGGAGATACATGCAGCACTGGTCGAAGCAGGTCTGCTCAAGAAATAGCGGTGGCAGCGCCGCCCGCACTTTCTTTTTCTCGGTTGGGTTTCCGCCGTGTCATATGATGTGTAGCGCTCTTCCGGCCTTCTCGATTGTGTCTAGGGCGAAGCTGATGTCCCCTTCGGTGAGGGCGGCGTTCATCATAGTCCTTATTCTGGCCTTGTCTCTCGCAACCATCGGATAGACTATGGGCAGGGCAAAGATCCCTTCTTGGTACAGTCTATCACTCAGCGTTCTTGCGACGCTGCTCTCTCCAACAATTATTGGTGTGATGGGAGTCTGACTCCTGCCAATGTCGAATCCCAGATCCTTTAGTGCCTTCTTGAAGGTTCGAGTGTTCTTCCAGAGATTCTCGACGTGTTGAGGCTCATTCTCCAAAACCTCCAGAGCTGCTTTGCATGCTGCCGCGACTGGCGGTGGGTGAGAGCCGCTCAAGAGCCAAGTTCTAGACTTGTTGAGTGCAAAGTTGACTAGGTCTCTCGTACCCGCTATGTATCCTCCCACCACTCCGAATGCTTTGGAGAAGGTTCCCATCTCGACGTCCACCTGCCCCTCGAGATGGTAATGCGATACAATGCCTCGTCCCTTCTCGCCTAAGACGCCGTCGCCGTGCGCGTCGTCAACATATGACATCGCCCCGTGCTGTCTTGCGTACTTCACAATCTCGTCGAGTGGGGCTATGTCGCCGTCCATGCTGAAGACGCCGTCGGTTATCACTAGGATTCTTCTGTAGTTCTTCTTCTCAACCTCTTCCAGCACCCTTGCCAGATCGTTTATGTCCAGATGCTTGTAGACCGCTCTCTCCGCTTTGGAGAGGCGTACCCCGTCGATTATGCTTCCGTGGTTTAGTTCATCGCTTATGATGAGATCTCCATCGGAGGCGAGTTGGGGGATCAGCCCGGCGTTGGCTGCGAATCCCGTCTGATAGACGAGCGAGGCTTCCGCATGTTTGAACTTGGCTAGAGTCTGTTCGAGTTCCATGTGTAGGTCCATTGTACCGGCTATGGGCCTGACGGAGCCGGATCCGACACCATGAGTCTGAATCGCCTTGATCGCGGCCTCTCTTAGCTTTGGGTGGTTGCTCAGGTTAAGGTAATTGTTGGAGCAGAGCATTAGCATCTTTCTGCCGTCGACGACGCATCTCGGTGAGCTGTTCCCCTCCAGAATGTGGAGTTTCCAGTCGAGCTGGGAGCGGACCAAGGCCTCGTATTCTTCTCTCAGAAATGATCTCGGGTCTCTCATTACTCACTACCTCTTGATGTGAGGTGGTTTTCGGAGAGCGTATTGGAATTCAGGGTGAATAAAAGAATTGGGAGGCTGCAGCTCATAAGTGCGCGAAAAAAGGGGAGTGATGGTAAGGGAGCGTATGCTGGGGAACTGTTCTAGTACCTTCTGTGCTTCTGGAAGCAATCCTTGCAGTATACGGGTCGGCCCTGTGTGGGCTTGAATGGCACCTCTGCCTCAGCACCGCAATCAGAACAAGTTATCTTGTACATAGTTCTTGGTGCGAACCCTCGATCGCGATAATCCAACTCGTCTCACCTCTATAGTATTCTGGGTCAGTCACAAGAAGAAGGATTTGCAAGTGAACGTTCCTAGAAACGATCCTTGGCTCTCCGTCTTGTCAGAGACCTTGCGGAAGATTTCGAAAGGCCTTATATAAGTATTAGCACGGGGGGCTGTTAGGTTTTTGTGACGTCGTTTTCTGATGGGCTTGCAAGCGCGGCAGAGAGCTCGAGAGCTACCATACGTCGAAGCTTTCAAAGTCTCCTTCGGGCTTCTCTTCGAAGACTTGGACTGAGGTGACTCTGGCTCCGCGGGGACCGGTGTTACACCACTCGACCAGTTTGTTCAGAGCGTCTTCGGGCCCTTCTGCGATGATCTCTACGCGTCCGTCTTGGAGGTTCCTCACCCAGCCTGTAAGCCCTAACGCGAGGGCTTTCCACCGCGTGTTCGCTCGGAAGAAGACCCCTTGAACATATCCTGATACGTAGATGTGTGCACGTTTCAAATGGCTGTCGTTCTCCTGGTGCGCTGTTGACGGAGACGAGGTCTCTGTCTCGGCCTATTGGTTTACGAGTTCGCCAGCCCTCTTTGTGGCCTTCACGACGGCGTTTACGAAGCTGGTTCGTAGCTTTCCTTCTTCGAGCTCCATGACGCCCTCGATTGTGCAGCCTCCAGGGGTTGTGACCGTGTCTTTGAGTATGGCAGGGTGCTCTTTGGTCTCAAGAACCATTTTGGCTGAGCCGAGGGTTGTCTGTGATACCAGCATGGTTGAGAGCTCTCTTGATAGGCCGACCTTGATTCCCGCTTCAATGAGCGCCTCGATAACCATGTAGATGTATGCGGGGCCGCTCCCGCTTAGCCCGGTTATGGCGTTCAGCTCGCGTTCTTGTACGACTGCGGCTTTGCCGACTGGCTGGAAGATGGCGGAGGCGAGTTTCAGATGTTTGTCCTCTGCGTTGGGCCCTTTTGCTATGGCAGTCATTCCCTCGAGCACTAGAACTGGGTTGTTGGGCATGGCTCTAACGATCGGGACACCGTCCTTCAGGTGCTTTGAGATGTACTCTGTTGTGACTCCTGTGGCTATCGATATGATGAGTTGGCTGGGCTCGACGAGATCTTTGATTTCGTCCAGGACCTTTCCAACGATGTGCGGTCTGACCGCGATTATGACTACTTCGCTGTTTCGAGCTACCTCTCTGTTGTCTGGGGTGGATTTGATCCGATATTTCGATGCGAGCATCTCGCATCTCTGCTCGCTTGGTGTGCTAGCGGCTAGTTCTTCGGGGCTCACAACGTTGGATTTTAGCAGTCCGTAGATGAGGGCCTCGCCGATCTTGCCCGCCCCTATGATTCCGAGTCTTTTGTGTAGGGCCAATTCGGTTCAGAACTGTTGAAGATCTTCATTGCGGCATAATAGCTTTGGCCCCGCCATTCTTTGGATGAAGGGCAAAGGAGGTGATTCCTCAAAACCGAGGAACAGCGGGATGAACCAAGGATCGCGTTTGGTTGGCTGACCCGTATTGAGGCAAGAAGAAAATGAAGCCTGAGTTTCGTGTGGTCAGGTGGACGAAGTAACTCTAATAGCTGAGCGGCTTCTTCTTTTTCATGGGGTGACTAGCGTTGCCGTTCTGTTCGAGATGTGGATCAAGTCTGCCGGAGTCAGCTTACTTCTGTCCGAAGTGCGGCTGGAGAACCGAGCAGGGAGCTCAAGCCGGGGTTGCTGAACCTTGGGAGTCGATGAAGCAGGCCTTTGCCACGGCGGGAAGAGAGATGGAGCAGGCTTTCACGGTTGCTGGAAAGAAGATGGAAGAGGCTTTCGGAAGAGCTGAGAAGGAGCTTAGGGAGGCTTTCGGATCGACTGGGAGGACGGTGGCTTGTTCGAAGTGCGGGGCAAAGAACCCGCTTCATGCTAGGTTCTGTGGAAGCTG
This sequence comes from uncultured Candidatus Bathyarchaeia archaeon, assembly GCA_964460055.1. Taxonomy (GTDB): domain Archaea; phylum Thermoproteota; class Bathyarchaeia; order RBG-16-48-13; family CAYWPD01; genus CAYWPD01. Next base: position 11,534 of record CAYWPD010000032.1, on the reverse strand, counting down.
CGGAAACAAGCTGGCTTAGGATTTCGGATCTGACGACCACAGCGCTCGACCATGGCCTAAATGGTTGATCCAGTTGGAAGTGTGATGGAAGAGGGCCTCGTCAAAACCGATCTGTATAGAAGAAAAAGGAGAACCCCTTACCTAGGGGTTATGCAGGTTGAGTTGTGGCTGCTCTAGATGACGTAGTGTTCTTTGGGGTACTCTGGGTAGTATCGGTCTCTCCTGTCGACGAGGACGGTTACGACGTTCTGCCCCTTCTCCATCTTCTTGGCTAGCTGTATGGCGGCCCAGACGTTTGCGCCGGAGGACATTCCGCAGAAGAGTCCTTCCTCTCTGCAGAGTCTGTTGGCCATCTCTCTCGCGTCTTCGTCCTTGGGTCTTATGATCTCGTCTGGCATATTGTCCTCGAGCATTTCCTCGACTATCGTCTTCATTCGTGCCATTCCGAACTTCTTGAAGAGGCTCGCCCAGGCACCGCTCTTCATCCAGTCCGTCAGCGGCGTATCTTCGGGTTCCAGGCCGACGACCTTTACGCTTGGATTCTTCTTTCTCAGGGCCAGCGCAGTTCCGTAGAGCGTCCCGCCCGTGCCGATCGATGCAACCCATGCATCCACTTTGCCATCCGTCTGCTCCAGAATCTCCTTTCCAGTCGAGTCTCTGTGCGCTCGGGTGTTGTCGGGGTTGCAGCCTTGGTTTGCCCACCAGATTTTGGGGTCGCTCTTCTCGAGGTCGTGGCACTTCTTGAATCCGATGAAGGTTGGTGCGAAGGCTTGCAGATCCGGCCCGAGCTGCTTGACGTACTTTTCATATCCTGCGGTTGAGAGGGTCTCGACTTTGGCGCCGAAGAATCTCATTATCTTTATTCTGTTCTCTGGGTTGTATGTTCCAGCCCATTCGCCTGGGATGAATAGGTGGACCTTGTATCCTTTGACGTTTCCGACGAAGGAGAGGGCTGGTCCGGTGTTTCCGCTGGTCTGGTCGATTATTGTTCCACCTTTCTTGAGTTTGCCTGTCTTCTCGGCCTCCTCGATCATCCTTAGGGCCATTCGGTCTTTGATGCTCCCGCTTGGGTTGAAGTACTCGCACTTTACGAGCACGTTTGCCTTGACGCCATTCGTGACCTTGGTCAGCTTCATCAGCGGTGTGTTTCCGATCATTGAGAGGGTGCTGTCGACTATCTTCACTTAATACACCTCTAACGTCCGAATTCTTCTACTATGAGAGATTTAAGGGCTGGGCAGCTTGACGCGGAGTACTTCGGAGTTGGACTTTTAAGCCTCCGATGTGCCAGTGCTGCCTACGCTGCTGGAGGATGTCGGATGCGTGTCTTTGAAGGTGTCAGAGTGCTCGATCTGACGCACTGGTGGTTTGGACCATACTGTACCATGCTTCTAGGCGCGATGGGCGCTGACGTGATAAAAGTTGAGCCGCCTTGGGGAGAGATGATAAGGTTTCGTCCCCCGTTGGTGAAGGGCGCCAATTCAAACTTCGTCTACTTCAACAGAGACAAGAGAAGCCTCTCGCTCAACATGAAGAATCCTAGGGCAGTTCAGATTGTGAAGGATCTCGCAAAGATCTCAGACGTCTTTGTGGAGAACTTCAGCCCGGGAACCGTCGACCGGTTGGGCGTTGGATATGAGGCGATTAGTGAGATTAATCCGAGAATCGTGTACGCCTCCCTCTCAGGTTATGGCCAGGATGGGCCGTACCGTTCCCGGCCTAGCTTCGACATCGTCGGCCAGGCCATGTGCGGCATCATGAGGCTGACTGGTGACATAATTGACCCTAAGGGTCCGCCGGTTGAGGTAGCTGAGGCCATAGGTGATCTCATCCCCGCGCTCTATGCGACCATCGGAATCATGGCAGGCCTGAGGTATCGTGACTTGACTGGGAAGGGCTTGAGGATTGATGTGGCTCAGACGGACGCGATGATCGCAATGACACCGGCGATAGTACTCCACACGTTGGCCGGTATGAGGCCATACGAGAGGAGGCTGAAGTTCTTCACTGGCA
>CAYWPD010000032.1:0-9421 GCA_964460055.1 uncultured Candidatus Bathyarchaeia archaeon | reverse complement strand
CACACGTTGGCCGGTATGAGGCCATACGAGAGGAGGCTGAAGTTCTTCACTGGCATCTATGGGCTTTTCCAGGCCTCGGATGGATACGTCGTCATCGGTGCGCCAATGGGAGGAATCTTGGATAGAATGGGTGAGACAACAGGCATCGGGACGATCGAGAATGAAGAAGTGGTGAAGGAGTGGGTGAAGCAACACCCTGTTCGAGAGATTGTGGACAAGCTCGTCGAGTGTAGCGTGCCTGTAGCGCCGGTCCTCGCGCCTGAAGACGTCGTTAATGATCCTCACGTTCTGGCCCGGAATATGATAGTTGAGCTCGAGCATCCTGAGGCTGGCAAGATTAAGATGCCGAACTTCCCGCTGAAGTTCTCTGAAGAGCTTGCTAGGGTCGAGAGGCCTGCGCCGATCCTCGGACAGCACAACGAGGAGTTGCTCACCAGTCTCTTGGGATATTCTTCTGAGCAGGTGGCTGAGCTGAGGAAAGAGGGAGTATTCTAGGTCTGCGAGAGAGCAGAAACAGTTCCGAAGCTGGAGGGTTGGGCTAGCTTAGTTGGCCTGAGCTTTCTCTTTTTCGAGGATCTTCGCGAGCCAGGCCAGCTTCTTCCCGAAGTTGACCACGGTCCTCACGCCTTCCTCGTCTTTGGCTGCCTCGCCCGGATCTTCTCCGAAGGCGACGTTCCAATACGTTGAGCCTGGGACTATCATGCCTTGGTGGAGGAAGAAGAACAGGAGCTGTGCAAACGTGAAGTTGTGTCCGGCTCTCCTCGCGACGACGATTGGTCCGCCTACCTTGTTCTCAAAGATTCTCTTGCGCGCGTTGGATACGTATCCTGCCCTGTCGATGAGCGCCTTGATTTGTGGTGTGGCGGAGCCGAAGTAGACGGGGGATGCGAGGATTATCCCATCGGCCTCAGCCATCTTCTCGAATATTGGATTGAAGTCGTCTTGGATCTTGCATTCCATGGTTGTCTTGCATGCGAGGCAGGCGTCGCAGGGCTTTATCTCCTTGTCAGCAAGAGAGATCAGCTCTGTCTCAGCTCCATCTTCGGAGGCCGCTTCCAGAGCTTTCTTGACAGAGTACTCTGTGTTTCCGCCCTTTCTTGGACTGCCGACCACTCCGATTATCTTGACCATTGGTTCGTCACTTTTGGTTTCGCATCGACTCCAATGCCGCGGGATATCTGCGTTTCTCAACTGAGCCGGTGAAAAGATTGATAAGATATCAAAGGACTTCTACTTGACCTTCCCAAATCATAAAGCCAACCCTAGGAATGAAGGCAGCATCGGATTTGAAGGTTGTTCAGGATGTGCTGGAGGTTCCGGGCTTCGCAGAGGCTTTGCTGACGCGTCGGTGTGTGGACATTGGGCATAGTGGAAACGTCTGATTTGACGAAGATCTTCGGCACGTTGACTGCGGTCGACAGGGTTAGTCTGAAGATAGATGAGGGTGAGGTCTTTGGTCTTCTTGGACCCAATGGCGCAGGTAAGACGACTCTCTTGATGATGCTTTCAACCCTGTTGAAGCCGACCTCAGGTTCTGCTGCGGTGAATGGTTTTGATGTCTTGAGAAATCCTGGCAAAGTTAGAGAGTCTATTGGTATGGTTTTTCAAGATCCGAGTAGCGACGAGCTGCTGACGGGATACGAGAACCTCAAGTTGCATGCGCTGCTCTACGATCTTCCCGAGAGCAAGACGAAGGACAGGATCGAGAAAGTGCTGGAACTAGTGGACTTATCGGAGAGGAGGAATGATCAGGTCAAGAAGTACTCGAGTGGTATGAGAAGAAGACTTGAGCTTGCGAGAGGGTTGCTTCACAGCCCAAAGGTCCTCTTCTTGGATGAGCCTACTCTGGGCTTGGACCCTCAGACTAGGGAGCGTGTATGGCGGTACATCGAGAGATTGGTGACAGAAGAGAATGTGACGATACTCATTACTACTCACTATATGGAAGAGGCCGATAGGCTGTGTGGCAGGGTTGCCATAATAGACCATGGCAAGATAATAGTGTTGGATTCTCCCGAGAATCTGAAGAACAAGCTGGGTGGCGATGTCGTCAGAGTGAAGATCCAGAACGCCCAGATTGAGAAGTTGAAGAGACTTGATTTCATAAAGAGAATTGAGACGTCAGACGAGATGGTTGATCTCACCGTGGAGGACGTCGGCAAGAATCTGCAAGAGATATTGAGGGTGATTGGTGAGGCTGAGTTTGTGGAAGTTCGCCGTTCGACTCTGAATGACGTCTTCTTGTGCTACACTGGGAGGGAGATCAGGGCGGAGTCGGAGACTCCTGAGGGGGGTTGGCAGGAGAGGGCTGTCAGGGCGGGGTTGAACAGGTGAGCGCTAGGAAGGTCGCGAAGGGTTTGTATGCGCTGTGGTATCGTGAGTTCAAGGTGTTTACGCGGGAGAGAAGCAGAGTTGTATCATCGATTGTGACTCCGTTGTTCTTCATGTTGGTTTTGGGCAGGGGAATTGGATCTCTCGTCAATCTTCCTGGAATAGGGTATGAGGCGTTTATCTTTCCGGGTTTTCTTGCGATGATGGTGTTGTTCACGTCGGTTTTCTTTGGCACCTATGTTGTTTGGGATAAGAGGATAGACTTCTTGAAGGAGGTTCTGATATCTCCTTTGACGAGAGCTACTATTTTTTCTGGGAAGGTTTTGGGCGGGGTGACGGATTCGATGATCCAGGTCATCTTATTGATGTTGATTGGGATTCTCTTGCGTGTGCAGTTTGATGTTTTAGGGGTGGTTTCAGCTGTTTTCATGCTCTTTGTTTTTGCTGTTGGGATGGTGAGTCTTGGGTTGGTGATAGGCTCATTTATGGAGAGTCCACAGGGATTCGGACTTGTCGGTACCTTTGTGATCTTCCCTCTGTTTCTCCTGTCGGGTGCACTCTATCCGATAGGGGGCTTGCCTTCATGGATGGCTGCCTTGACTCAGTTGAATCCTGTCACCTATGCGGTTGATGGGCTCAGAAGCGCGCTTCTCAATGTGTCTTCTTTCTCTTTCCTCTTCAATTTGACCGTAGTATCTGCATTTTCTGCGGCGATGATCGCGTTGGGCACGTGGTCTTTCAATAGGATGAAGTTGTGAACACGGGAGAGCGCGCTTGGAGCCTGAAGGAAAGACTGGGGAATTCGGTAGACTTTTCAAGAGCTTCATCGAACGACACAAAGGCAATTAGGCGATATGCGCACTACATTCGGGTCTTTGAGCTGATTGCTCAGTCTTTTCGTGGTGAAGGACTATTGAAGGTCCTGATGATCAAGAACTGTGACATCGAGGGGCCGGGCTACATCAGAGAGTATCTGATCAATAAGGGAATCCAGTTTGACCTACTTAGTGCTCATCGTGGAGGCGTGTTTCCATCCATGGATGAGTTTGACGCCTTCTTCGTTTTTGGGACGCCTATCTCTGCCAACAACATCAAAGAACATCAGTTTCTTGAGAAGGAGAGTAGCTACATCGAGGGGATAGTTGAGGCTGACAAGCCGTATCTAGGGATCTGTTTTGGCGGTCAGATTCTTGCTGTCGTCCTCGGCGCTGAGGTTCGAAGGAATCCTGTCATGGAGATCGGCTCGTATCAGGTGAGGCTGACGGATGAGGGGAAGTCTGACCCGCTCTTCCGCTCATTTCCAGAGGTCTTCCCTGTCTTCCACTGGCATGGAGACACCTTCGACATCCCGAAAGGAGCTCTCAAGCTCGCTGCGGGCGAAGCCTGTCTGAATCAGGCCTTCCGATGCGGCAGAGCTTATGCTCTGCAGTTTCATCTTGAGACCAAGTGTAGTGATGTTGCGGTCTGGGCGAGGGCGTACGCGTCCGAGCTGTCTTCCGTCGGCAAGAGGGCTGATCAGGTTTTGAAGGAGTGCGATGTGGTTGAGGAGGAGACGAGATCGAGCTGCTACTTGATGCTGAATAACTTCTTCAAGAGGGTTGTCCGATCTCGATAGTCGCGCCGCGATTTTGAGAGACTGAATGCCTCGGTATCGCTATGTTGATGTATGAGGACTGCCTGTTCAGCCAAGTAAACAGGCTCTGGAGGTGTCGGAATGCTTTATTGCGCAAGGTGTGGAGCGAGGCTTGCTGACGATGCGAAGTTCTGCTACCGCTGCGGTGTTTCCGTTTCTGCCCCGAAGGTTGAGGCTGTGAGTGGCGAGGTTAGGAGGGAGGAGTTTCAGATCTCGGGGAGCCAGCTCGTTGAGAAGGTGAAGGAGCTGATCCACGAGGGCAACATACGGAGAGTTGTAATCATTGATCCGGAGGGTAGGACGCTCATTGAGATACCGCTGACTGTCGGTGTTGTGGGTGCTCTTCTGTTGCCAACGTTGGCAGCTCTGGGTGTCATAGCCGCGCTGGTTACCAGGTGCACGATCGTGGTTGAGAGGATCGAACCGGTCAAGCAGGCTTAGGCGTATCTTCGAAGACTTCGCGCTTTGGATCGCCGCTCATGGGCTGTGGCTTGATGAGGGTTCTCTTTGCTGAGCCTCCTAAGAGCTTCTGGTTTGTGATGGGAGAGTACCTGCCGCCGCCCCTTGGAATTCTGGGGCTGGCATCCTACCTTGAGCGTGAGTTGCCCCAAGTGGAGATTGAGGTCGTCGACTGTCAGGCGATGCAGCTGGATTGGAGGGGGCTTGAGCGGAGGATCGAGTCGTTCAGGCCGGATGTCTTTGCGTCAAGCGGCCTCGCGACCTGCAACGCGTATGTAGCGGCTCGAGCCGCTGCTTCTGCGAAGAAGGTTGATCCGAAGATTCTGACCGTGGTTGGTGGCCAGCACTTCACCGCTTTGCCGAAGGAGAGTCTCGAGGCTTTTCCCGAGATCGACGTGGTTGTGCGTGGTGAGGGTGAGGAGACCTTCGCGGAGCTGGTGAGAGGCCGTCTGGAGGGGAAGTCTCTCTCCGAGGTCAGGGGAATATCGTTCAGGAACGATGGTGAGTACTATGCCACTGATGGACGTCCGTTGATTGAGAATCTTGATGATCTTCCTCTTCCGGGATATCATTTCGTGAAGGAGCTTGTGCACAAGTATCACTTCACGATGATGGCTGGCCCAGACGTGAGGTATGCGCTCATCGAGGGGTCTAGGGGCTGTTCTCACAGCTGTACCTTCTGCTCGCAGTGGAAGCACTGGCAGGGCAGGTGGAGAACCAAGTCGGCGAAGCGAATAGCTGACGAGATGGAGTCGCTCTATCGGAATTACGACTTCAGGTTTCAATGGCTCACAGACGACAACTTCCCCCTGGGCCAGCATGTTTCAGAGCTCTGTGACGAACTGATCAAGAGGGGCGTCTCCGAGAGGGTCGACTGGTTCGTCCAGGCCAGATGTGACGACGTGGTGGAGCACTCTGAGATCGTCCAGAGGATGTGGAAGGCGGGCTGCCGGTGGATGCTCTTGGGAGCCGAGAACTGTGACCCCGAGATCCTCCATGCATACGGGAAGAGCATCAAGCCCGAGGATACGTCGGAGGCGGTCAAGGTCCTGAAGGCGAACGGCATCTTCGCCCAGACGACCTTCATCATCGGACACCGGAAGGACACGGGCGATTCGATACGGAAGCTGAAAGAGTTCGCCAATCAGGTGGATCCAGATCTCGCCATATTCATGATCCTTACTCCCTTCCCCGGGACCGAGGTCTATCAGGAGGCTGAGAGGATGGGGTGGATCGAGGATCGCAACTGGGCGGATTACGATATGATCCACGCGGTCATGCCGACGGAGACGCTCAGCCGGGAACAGCTCCACGGGGAGCTCTACAGATGCTATCGGGACTTTTATGGTTCTTGGAGGAGGAGGCTCCAGGGGATCTTCTCGTCGAGCAAGTTGAAGAGAAAGACCTACAGATACCTGGCGCAGCAGGCCTTGCTTCAGCAGTTCAGAGGTTGATGTCGGCTCGTGACAGGACAGGCGGGAGATCTCGACGCGTGGGCTCCACGGATTCTGTCTGCCTTCTCCCTTGTTGCGCTGATCCTCGTAGCAGCTTTCGTGTTGTTTCTGCGGCCTGAGGCAAGCCCTGTCTGGAGATGGGGCCTTGTCTCAGCGATCTATGGCTCCGTCTGCGTCCTCGGGATGGCTGCCGTCTTCTTTCCTGCGTCATGCAGGAGTATCGCCTGGCCATCGAGAGTGGGTAGAGGTGTGTCTGTCTTTGGGGGTGAACCTGATCGCTTTCAGACAACCCATATCCTGGGAGTTCGTCTTGTGCATGGACACCACCCGCCATGCGGAGGATTTCGCGGGCACGAGGTTCTGATTCGTGGCAGGTCTTTCTGTGCTGGCTGCACTGGTCTGTTGGTGGGAGCCGTGATCGCTCTGTTTGTGACAGCTGTCTCTTTGTTTTTGGGAGCTGGATCTATCATTCAGGGTCTGTCTCTTGTCTTTCTTGGAATGGCGGGCGTAGCGCTCGGACTGTTTCAGCCGCTGTCTTTCAAGGGTGAGAAAGCGTGGCTTCGTGTTTTTGCGGGCGGTCTCTTCGTGGTGGGCACTTTTCTGATTCTCTGGGGGGTTGACGCGGTTCTGAGAAGCCTCTACGTTGATCTTGTCGTGGTTCTCTTCAGCTTGCTGTGGCTTGGTACGAGGATCGAGCTGTCGCGTTGGAGTCATGAGAGAATCTGCGATGGCTGCGTATCTGGCTGCGAAAAAGAGGGTTGAGCAGGCCCTTGGCTATTTTCTAGAGGCTCTGTATGCGGCGCCTGCAAGGATCAATATGCCTATGAATATCAGGAAGAAGCCTGGCCAGATGTCTATGCGCCACCACTGTTGGAGGAAGAATCCGAGTCCGAGAACAACCACGAAGAGTCCGAGTATGATGCTTCCCCAGGCTGAGGGGAGTCCGAAGCATGCCTCCCTCTCCCTCTTCTCCCGAGGGTATCTGGTTGGATAGAGCGCTTGGCCGCAGCTGACGCAGACTTGGGCGTCGTCAGGATTTTGGGCACCGCACTTTGTACAGTAGACCAATTGGTTTCTACCTTGGTCTTTCTCACATCTTTTCCGTGCCTTTAAGGCCTTCGACGAGAGGTCGATGGACGGAGATCGGTCTCCGGCTCCGATGAATTCGTATTGAAACTGTGCCGAAAGGATAAGTGAGGCCAGTCTTCCTAGAATTCTGTAGAAGAGGACGCGCATGGGATATACACGAGTGAAGGTTGTTGTGGCGAGCCCTTGGGAGCGGATTCGGCGTCGAGAAGTGGAGTTGCTGGCTGACGCTGGTGCGATGTACACGATGCTTCCGGAGAGCCTGCTCAGAGCCTTGGGCATAACCCCGAGTGGGTGGAGGAGGTTCAAGATCGCCAGTGGCGAGGTGAAGGAGTATCCGACCGGTGAGGCGTACTTGGAGGTCGAGGGGATTGGAGTTACGTCTATCGTGGTCTTTGGAGCTGAGGATTCGATGCCACTTTTGGGTGTGACAACCTTGGAGTTGTTGGGGTTGCAGGTCGATCCGGTGACTGGTAGGTTGAAGCCTATGGAGCTGCTGCTTCTCTAGCGCGCTACGATGCGGATGGTGACAGCGCTCTTGGGAGCTTCCATCTGGTGTCTTTTGTCTGTTGTTGGGAAGGTTAGGTTGGTTTGGTTAGAAGGTCAGTCGACTCTGGCTGTGTTGCTGAGTTGTCTCCTCACTTTTTTGGAAATTCTGGTATGAGTCGTCTGAGGGATGTCTACTGCAGAGATCTTGACGCGCTTGGCTTTGCATCAATCCTGTAATATTTGTTGTCGTGTCTGACGGCCTTGTACATGATCTCTGCAACACAAGTTCCATCGTTAGGCTCTCTTCTGGCGTTCTGTCCGTTCAGCCCTCTGTCGCGAAGGGTTTGGTGAAGGCCTAGCCTTGTCTTGGTTTCTTCAAAGATTTCAAGGGGTTTTTCGGTTGTGTTCGTTCCTAATATTTTTGTATGTTTTTGTGTGATACGTTTGAACTTGTTTGCGGATGCTCGTTAGTGTTTTATTGTTCGTCTGTTAAACATAAGATCGCCTACGGGCCAAGGCCTCGATGAGATGCCTTAGCCCTTAGCTGAGCTCGAAACGCCGAGGAGGGGCGTGATGATAGAAGTACCCAAACATGTGTGGAGGACATGAGATGAAGCGTGCTGCAATTAGCTTGATGGTATTGGCCCTGTTGAGTGTTCCAGTGATTATGCCAGGTGTGTTGGCTACTGGGAACGGTGCTCCGAGCGGTGCTCACTATAACCTGAACATAATTGGTGTGCCGAAGGAGAAGAACGGTGGTTCCTGGGATAATGATGGCCATAGGATATTCGTCAAGTTGTGGGGTGCCGACACCAAGATTTGGCTGGTGTGTGGCGACTCCTTCAACGTGATCGACTCTGACGGCACTGATGGAAGTGCTAGGCTGCAGCTTATGGATCCCTATCCGGGGACTACGACGACCGCGGTATACAGGATATTTGTTAGGGCGCTTGGGAAGCCTGGTGGATTCATGGGAATGACGACTGGCTTCGTTGATGAGAATGGTAACTATTGGTACTCATTGGAGAGTGTAAACCTTACACGGAACAAGGGGAAGTCGGTGTTCACAGATAAGACGCTTGAGCTGACGACTATCTATGTTGACATTACCGATGACAATGTGTATAATCCGGTGCGCCACTATCTCTTTGATAATGCGCTGTGGCAGTACTTCTGGGACTATGACAACAGTGGTCTGAAGCTTCTCCAGATAAGGATCTACGTCTCCGACTCCTAGCCTCCGTTCCCGTTCTTTTTTTGGCTTTGCTCGCCTTCTTCTCCCTTATGGGTCACGATTGGCGTGTATCCGTTTTTCGACCGCGCTGTGAAGAGTTTAGGCTCCTGAGAGCCTGCGAGCGGGCTTGACCACAGTCTAGGGAGGAGGATCTGCATTGGCCCGAATTCGGTGGGAGGCTTGACGATAGTGGTCCTTGGAGACGCTGGATGAGAGCGGTGAGGGACTCGCGATCTAGGGGAAGGTGGCTTGAACTGAGGGTTCATGTGATTTTTTATTAGTTTATCCCCGGATCACTTTCATCGGCTTTGGAAAACCGCGCTTACTTCTGTGTCAAAGCCTGCGGGGTTGCTACGTTGGCTAGAATCATAAGGTGACTTTGTCTCAGGATTCCGATCTGCGCTGCTTGATGAACTCGTCTATGAGCCTTGAGAGGCGGTCCACTGCCCTTGTCAGCTCTTCTCTTGATCTTATCAGCCCCTCAGATATGGCGTCGTATCGCCTGCTCATCTCCTAGAAGTTTTGGTTGGTGTCCTTGCGCATCTCTTAGATGCTTCCCCGTATTCCGGCGGTGGCTTCTTTGGGGTCTGTGCGCATTGCATTGAGTTCTCTGTGCATGTTTCTGATGTCCTCCAATATTGCTCCAGCGTATTTGATCAATGGGCCCAGTGCCTCGCCGAGTTCATACTCTAAGGGGCCGTATTTGATGTCGAAGTACTCGAACTCGCCCGTGGC
>CAYWPD010000031.1:0-22698 GCA_964460055.1 uncultured Candidatus Bathyarchaeia archaeon | reverse complement strand
CCAACTCTTGAATACCGACTGAAGGCCATGAGTGTGGGGATCGGTTTGAGCCAGCCGAAAACATGCCGACTTTGCGGTATAGAGCTTCCAAACGATAACACTCCTCTCCCCCAGGATGATCGCATGGAGGAAAGCCTCGCCAATCTGTGTCCAAGATGTCTGATCGACAATGAATATAGAATCTCAAGAATCATCGTTGAGGCGCAATTGAGCCTTCTGGACAGACGGTGCAGGGCAGAGCCTCGATAGATCTAGCACCGATCCCCGCTCAGGAGAGTAAGAACATGAGGATAATGGAATCGATCCATATGAAACGGGATCGGTTCCTGTTCCTCATACCAATGGTGGGCATCTTTGTCTTTTGGGAAGCAACTTCCAGAATCTTTCTCGAAGGAGGTAACGTACCTCCGCCCTCTGAGGTGGTGGCGACTCTCTTCTGTTGCCTCTCTGAGCCGAGCTTCCTTGTTATTGTTCTGCGGACTTTCCTGAACCTGTCGACAGGGATCATTCTGGCGCTCCTTATAGCCGTTCCAGTGGCATTGGCGACTGGGCTTAGAGAGAAGACGGATAATGTTGTGACACCGTTGATCATGTTGGCGGGGAGTCTGCCGGACCTCGCTCTCATTCCACTGTTTGCGCATTTCCTTGGGCCAGGTGACGCCGTCGCGATTCTCATGAGTAGCATCTGCGCTTTCTTCCCCATCTATTTCACAGTCAGAGGTGGCGTGAAAGCAATTCCCATCGAATATTTTCACGTCTCTAGGATTTTTGGAAAAGACCGCGTGGATACATTCATGAAGATGATTCTCCCAGCCATATCTCCCTACATCATTTCGGGCCTCAGAATCTCATTCGACTTTGTCTGGGAGATTGTTCTTGCAATAGAGATCTTTGCTGGTGTCTCGGGAATCGGGTCGTTCATCAATAGGATGATGAGCACCGAGTTTCCGAAGATGGAGTACGCTCTCGCAGGAATAATGGTGATCGGCTGCATAGCCGTAACTGCGGACCGACTGCTCTTTGGCTATCTCGAATCAAAGATCCGCAGGTGGGCTTAGATGACTGTTCAGATGGAAGTCATCGACGTCTCAAAAGAGTTTGCTGGCTGCGACGGCGACTTGCCTGCACTGCGAGATGTCTCATTTGATCTCCGTGACCGCGAATTCGTCTCGATCGTCGGGCCAAGCGGCTGCGGAAAATCGACTCTGCTGAGACTCCTTGCGGGGTTAGACAAGCCATCATCAGGATGCGTCAAGTTTCACGGAGAGATAATGTCCAAACCAGTTCACAAGGTCAGTATGGTTTTCCAGAACTTTGCGCTCTATCCTTGGAGAACAGTTCTTGAAAATGTGGAACTGGGCTTGGAGGCTTACAAACTGTCAAAAGAGCAACGCGAGAAAATAGCCATGGAGCTCATAGAAGCCGTTGGCCTTCGAGGTCACGAACGCCGGTATCCCAAGCAGCTTTCAGGCGGTATGAAACAGCGAGTTGGCATAGCGAGGGCACTGGCGGTCAACCCTTCCGTGATTCTAATGGATGAGGCCTTCAGTTCCGTGGACGAGTTCACGGCTCAGATGCTTAGGGGGGAGATGGCGGAGATATACGATGACACCGAGAAGACATTTGTATTGGTGACTCACAGCCTTCCAGAAGCAATTGAACTCGCAGACAGAATCATTGTAATGAGCGCTCGCCCAGGCAAAGTCAAGAAGATAATCTCCGTCGGCCTGAAGAGGCCCAGAGATCCAGAAGACTCGAACTTCATTAGAATCCATCAGGACGTATTCAAGCTCTTGGAAGAGGAGCTTGAGAACAGCATAGTTCGGCATCATCTCAGCAAGATGGATGAACTTCAAAGGCTAGTCGACCTAGAAAAGCACGTGTAGCAAAGAACAGAGTTTTCTTCCTGCCAAGTATATGCCAAGGCTTATTAGATCAGCTGGGTTGGAAAAACCAAGGGAACCTGCGTTGGCTTCCAACCTCGACCGCATCGGAAACGATCGTAAACTGCAAACTCACTGGCTTAACCGAATCATGGCCCTCCTCATAGATTCTGTGCTCTTAGGGATCATCGTTGGAATCATCGCCGCGATTGTGACATTGCCTGCCTTATTCGACGTTCCAATGATCTTATTGGGTGCTCCCTTAATGTTCGGTATACTCTCGATCTTCTACTTCGTCTTTATGGAATCAGCCTATGGCGCGACGATCGGCAAGCGAATAATGGGGCTGAAGGTTGTAACACTTGACGGCAGGAATCCAAACGTCGAAAAGGCGTTCATCAGAAATGTGAGCAAAATACACTGGGCCCTCCTACTGATCGACTTGTTGATCGGGCTGGGAACCAAAGGCGATCCAAACCAAAAGTTCAGCGACCGCATCGCTGGAACCACAGTAGTATCAGAGAGGATTGTGTTCCAGATTCCAGAATCCAAATCTGCCACCGGCCATGAGGCCAAGTTTTGTCCGAGGTGCGGACTCCAACTGTCAAGAGAGGCGTCCTATTGCACGAGATGTGGAACCAAGCAGTGAACTTCAATCCGAGTCGATTTTCAGGTCAGGTTTTCTTCTTCCTATAGAGTCGGGCGAGTCCTACAGCTAGGCCTCCTCCGAAGGCGATCATTGCTATCATGACTATATCTTGCACGAACATGGCGGTCACGATCGTGTAGACCAGAAACAGAACGATTAATCCGATTGCGATGGAGCGTCTCATGACCCCTAGTCTCTCCGATTGCTTGCTTGTCCGTCTACTCCCTTAAGTTTTTGTAATCTAGATACATCAACATCTAAGTGCTACAAGGAATCTCTAGCTATGGTTTACCTTCAACCGTTTCCATCAGATAACTCATAAATAGGCGCGGCCTCCTTCTCGTCAGAATCCGGTGATACCTTGCTTCTTGCCGACGCAGCGGCTCTGACGATCATCGCACTCTTCGTAGGAACAGTCTCATCCATGATAGGGGTGGGAGGAGGATTCCTCATGGTCCCCATTCTCACCCTCCTCTATTCCGTCATCACTCAACAGGCAGTAGGAACAAGCTCCGCAGTGATCGTGGTCAACGCGATAGCTTCCTCATTCGCCTATTACAGGCAACGGAGAATTGACTACAGAGTTGGGGCCACGCTTGCGCTTGGGACGGTTCCAGGAGCGATAATCGGCGCTTATCTTACAAGATTAATCTCATCCGGACTATTGGCCGCTCTCTTCGGGGCTTTCCTGGTCTTCGTTGCCCTGCGAATGCTCTTCATGAGAGAGAGAAAAGCCATGGCATCAGATCCGAGGACAGGCGTTCTAAGGTGGCATCGGGTTCTAGTAGACGCGAGTCGAAATCAATTCAGTTTCTTCGTTGACATTCCGTTAGGGGTTGGACTGAGCTTCTTTGGAGGGCTGGCGTCCGGCTTATTCGGAGTTGGCGGTGGAGCCGTTATGGTCCCAGTGATGAACCTAGTTATGGGAATACCCATGCATGTCTCGGTGGCAACCTCTATGTTTATGATGATATTCACTTCAATATCGGGCGCTGTGACTCATGTGGCGTTGAACCATGTTCTTCCCGAGTACGCTGCGGCACTATCGCTCGGTATTGTTGGCGGAAGCCAGATTGGAGCCTCCCTCGCGAGGAGATTGAGACCAGCGATGCTTCAAAGGATTTTCAGTCTGTTCCTAGTCTTCATTGGTGTCAGAATGATATGGCCTTATTTCATGTATTGAATCGATCAGAGATGTTTCGTGACGGTCTGTCTAGTAGCTGCAGTGATTCGGGTTAGCGTGAGACCTTTGCATGTTCTAGCGACGGGTGATGTCCATGCGCCGAAGTACCTAGATATGTTTCGAGAGGCGCTGAATAATTGCCACGGAGGAGACGTAATGCTTCTCGCGGGAGATCTCGTTTTGAGAAACAATCTTCCGATGATGCCTGCCGTGGTCTCGACCATTCGGAAGGCATTCAAAGGGGATGTCTTCGCTTGCTTCGGAAATGAGGAGTATGCCGAGAGCGAAGACGAGTATCTTAAAGTCCATGAGATAAGATGGGTGCGAGACGAGAAATTAACGCTTCACGATGATAGGGGCTCGATCGATCTCATCGGATCTAGGGGTTCCTTGGATAGGCCGACGTTTTGGCAAAGGCGATACGTGAAGAACGTCTGGAGAGAGCATGCAGAAAGGCTGCACAGATTGCGAGAAATCCTCGAAAAATGTGAATCTCAGCGCAAGATCGTGCTAACACACTACTCTCCAACCTACCTGACATTGGTGGGAGAGGACGAGCGTATTTGGCCCGAACTGGCATCCAAAAAATATGAGCCAATCATGATATCTTACCGACCAGAGGTCTGGGTTCACGGACACGTGCATTCATCGCAGGAAGTTGAGGCTACGATTGGCGAGACACGTGTCCTCAATGTATCCTTGCCCGCGAGAAGACGAATAGTCGAATTCGTCCTATGAGCGCTTAGTCTACAAATTTACATTCTCTAGCTGTTGAAGAACGCTCTCGCGTATTTCATCTGGACTAGGAATCTTCGTGGCAAGTTTCCCGGCCTTCATCAATGGTTTGAGCAAGGATGTCATTCGACCTCTGCATTTCGGGCAAATCGGCGGCTTAGCCCGCGAGAGTGCAACGACGTCCACGAAGCAATTCGTGCACCTGTGAACTTGTTTTCTTCCTCCGAGCTTTCCGCGTTTGGCGATTGGTCTGCCCTCAATCTCCACGATATCCATGGCAAAGTCGACTGTCGGCGCGTTGCTTATCGAGGTTCCAACGCCGAATCCATCCACTGGTGCATCGCCCAGCTCCAATATCTTAACCTCGTCGAATCCTCCAGAGGCCACTATCTTCACTCTGTCGAATCCTCGAACGTCGAGTTCCCACCTGACCTCTCTTGCGATTTCAGCGAAGTCCCCCCGTCTCGAACTAGGCGTATCAAGCCTAACCCCGTCCAGTCTTGATCCCAGGGCCTCAGCGGCCAAAATCGCTTCGATTTTCTCATCATAGAGCGTGTCCACTAGGGCTATACGTGGAATTTCTGGCGGCATGACCTCATCAAATGCTTTCCAAGCGGCGACTTGGTCTCCCATGACCAGTATAAGCGCGTGAGGCATGGTCCCAGTTGGGTCCTTTCCTATGATTTCGGCGCCCTTCAGGCTGGACACGCCGTCAAATCCGCCTATGTACGCTGCTCTGTCTATCATGGGCGACAGTGCTGGATGTGCACGTCTTATACCGAATGAAACCAGCAGCTTCTTGCCAGCTGCCTTCCTCACTCGAGCGGCCATCGTGGCAATACCTGAAGCTTGGCAGATGAGTCCCAGTAGCGGAGTTTCAAGCTCGCAGAACTCGCCGTATGGTCCATCAATCACTATGACCGGCTCTCGGATGTGTCGGTGGTCTTTCTGTCTGATGATAGTGCCTTCAGGCATCGCGTAGATGTCGACATTTCTTCCTTCGAAAAGCGCCATTTCCTCTTCGATTCCACAGAGAACTGCCCAGCGCCAGTTCTCGGGCAGGCTGCTGGGGGTGACTTCGGCCACGACGCGTCTGTCGGAAAGTCCCTTTGCGTCGAGTATCTGCTTGGTTCTGACGAAGTATATGTCAGTGGTCTTGCCTTTTCTCACGTCATCCTCGGAGGCTATGTGTAGATGTGGCAAATACGTCACCGGCGGTCCTTCTCACGCTATCACGTCTGATTTTGGGATAAGCCTTTCCAATTTGCCTAGGCTTCAAGCGTAGTCAGTTTCATTCCCTTGGTGATGATGGCTAGATGCATTCGCCTAATGGATCAACTGCATGACGAAGCACATTTCGACCAGTTTGAAGATAGCGCTCAGTCCGTCTTCGAATCCAGTTCGGAATCTGTCTTCTTCTGCTGCCGACAACCAGACTTCTGGAAACCTTATAAATCATTCATAAAATCACTGTCCGTTACCTCGATCACAACGGATTGGAGCTCGGGAAAAATGCCAAAGATTCTGGACAGAATCAGAATCCTCGATCTGACTCATTATTGGTTTGGTCCTTTCTGTACCATGTTGCTCGGCGACATGGGCGCCGAGGTAATCAAGATCGAGCCGCCTTGGGGAGAAATGAACAGATTCTTTCCTCCGTTGGTCAATGGAGCTAGCCCCTACTTCGTCTATCTGAATAGAGGCAAGAAGGGCATGACTCTCAATCTCAAGCACGAGTCAGGTATCAAGATATTCGAAGATCTGGTCCGGATCTCGGATGTTTTGGTTCAAAGCTACAGTCCTGGAGCGATGGATCGGCTCGGGCTGGGATACGACGAGCTGAGGAAAATAAACCCGAGGCTGATCTATGCGTCCCTCTCAGGCTTTGGGCAGACGGGCCCCTATGCTGCGAGGCTTTCTTTCGATATAACTGCTCAAGCGATGTGCGGTATAATGAGCCTGACCGGCGAGAGGAATGATCCAAAGGGGCCTCCGATTCACACCGAAGAAGCGATCGGAGACCTAATTCCCGCGCTCTTCGCGGACATTAGCATACTGGCGGCTCTCTACGCGCGAAGAACTACGGGCGTTGGCCAAATGATAGATGTGGCCCAGAGCGATACGATGATAGCCATGATTCCTTCAATCGTACTGCATACTTTGACCGGCGAGAAACCAGTTGACACCTACAAGAAGTACTTCACCGGCATCTATGGAATGTTCGAATCGGCAGACGGATATGTCGTGATAGGAGCCCCAATGGGAGATATACTCGAGAGACTAACGAAGGCGCTTGCAGTCGAGAAGATAGATAGCCGAGATATTGTGAGAGACTGGGCCAAAGCCAGGCGGACCAAAGAGGTTGTGGATAGGCTCGTTGAAGCGAGGGTTCCAGTGGCGCCTGTGCTCGGTGTGGACCAGGTGTTCGAAGACCCACATGTGATAGCTAGAGGGATGATTGCTGAGATAGATCACCCTCAATCAGGCAAGACTAGAATGCCGAACTTCCCTGTGAAGTTCTCAGAGACCACGATAGCCCCGAGCGTCCCCGCTCCCATGCTCGGCCAACATACAGAGGAGATACTGACGGGGCTCCTCGGTTACTCGAAAGAAGAAGTCGAAAGACTCAGACGAGAGGGTGCCTTATAGCCATATTCCAACCTGTGACGATCGATACTGTATTAGGAAGAGAGCTCTTCCAAGCAGAAATCTTCGGGAGAGCTCCTATACTTCCTTATTCTAATTTTGAGGCTTGGGTTCACTTCGTTCACTATCGCCTGCAGCAATGGGAGAGTAAGGGTCTTGCACATAGTTTCTGTAAGCCAGTCGCAGGTCATTCCAGCGCTGCGGAAACCTTCGAATATGGGGCAACAATCGATCTTTATTATCGCCTTGGTCTCTTCGGCACACAAGGTCTTGACTTCCGCGCCGGAGTCAGACAAGAACTTTTCGTAGACCTTCAAGGTGGAGTTGAGATCGTCACCCCTGATTCCAAGCTTCTCTTTCAGTTCGGCACCGTCAGCTCTGCCCCGTCTATTGGCCACCTTTGCGATCAGATCCACAGTCTTGTCGCTGCCGAGTTCTCTCGAAGCGGAGAGGATGTAGCTGAACCAGAGGGCGTATGCCCTCTTCGTTCCGTCGACTCTGTCTCTCTTCAAAAAGTGACGACTCTCCAACAACATGTTGTGCTAGACAGCCGCTTCTCGGTAGCGTTTGTATTCAAGCAGAGCAGCCATAGCTCTTGCAGCGCGACTCGGGGTCACGTAGACAGGTATGCCATTGTCTTCGAGAAGCTTAGCCGCCTCCACTTCCATGTCCGCTGCCGGATTTATCACCAATACCGGCTTGTCGTACTTCTTGTAGGTCTTGACGAGCTGATCGTTGAGTCCCTTGATTATTCCCAAGAAAGCCTCCCGCGGGGTATCCGGGAACATCGCGTGGATTATTGATACTCCCAGGCCCAGTGTGATCACGCCATCGACATTTTCGTCTTGCAAGACGATGTCAGGGACTTTGAGAAACGCTTCCATGTTGAGAGATGCTGTCAGATCGACCGGGTTTCTTGGGTTTCCAAAAGGTGGTATGACCTCCATTATCTTCACCTGACTCTCTCGTGTCAGGGTTGGAAGGCACATTCCCAGTTGAACGCAGGCGTCCGCAGTCTCGACACCAACTCCTCCAGAGTTCGTGATAACTGCGATTCTTTCTCGCTTTGGGAGTGGGCAGTACAGCAGGGCTTTGATTGCGTCGAACATCTCTTCAGCGTTTGAAGTTCTGACCACGCCTGATTGCCTGAAGGCGGCGGTGTAGATTCTATCCGACCCGGCGAGAGCGCCTGTGTGAGACGAGGCGGCTTTGCTTCCGACATCCGTTGTTCCAACCTTGATGACGACTATAGGCTTGATCTTCGATACTCCGCGGGCCGCCTCGAAGAATTTCCTGCCGTTCTTTATTCCTTCGATGTACAAAGCGATGAGTCTGATGTCCTCGTCCTCCGCAAAGTACCGCAGATAGTCGACACAGTCTAGATCGGCCTCGTTTCCTGAGCTGATGAATTTCGATATACCGACGCCTACGCTTTGCGCTCTGAGGTAGAGCTGCATACCGTATCCGCCGCTCTGAGAGATGAAGGCCACCTCTCCTTTCGCATGAAGGAAGGGAATCATCAGGGCGCTGAGCTTGGCCGGGGAGCTGCATACGCCCATACAGTTCGGCCCGATAAACCGGACGTTTCCTTCGTGAGCTATCTTGACTATTTCTTGCTGGAGCCTCCTACCCTCCTCTCCTGTCTCTCCAAAACCTGAGGTTATGATGACGGCTCCCGGCACCTTCTTTTGAGCGCATTCACGCATTATCTGCGGAACGGCGCGGCTTGGAACGACGACAACTGCAAGGTCAACAGGGCCAGGTACATCCGTGATGCTCGGATAGCATCTGAGTCCTTCCACTTCGTCGACCGTTGGATTGATGGGATAAATCTGGCCTCTGTAGCCCCCTTTCATGATCGCAGCCAAGAGCATATGCCCCCATTTGAAGGGGTCTTTAGATGCTCCAACGACTGCCAAGCTGGACGGATGAAGAATGCTGTCTATGGGACGACGATTTTCACTCATTTTCGTCCTAGCCTGGGAGAATGGTCGCACCAGTCTTGGACCGCAACTATTTAATGCCTTCTCTCAGCTTAGGGGGCATATTCCTCTATTCCAGAGGATGAATCGGGATGGTCAAGTTCTGCAGTCTGGACTTCTTCAAGAGGGTTCAAGATGTCGCGAACGCTGATGCTGAATTCCTCACAGGTGCCAAAGGATTCAATGCCACGTTCACATATCGCGTGACGGATCGGTTGGAGGAGTTGCCTCCTATATTCATGAAGTTCGCAGACGGAAAAGTTGTGGAGATCAGAGAGACCGTTGCGGGTGAAAAGACGGACTTCACCCTCGAAGGACCGTACAACATCTGGATGGGAGTCAACAAGGGCGAAATCGATGGCGCCACGGCAATCATGACACGTCAGATGCGTCTCCTAGGCAGTATGGGGGCGATCATAAAGTTCGGGAAAGCCTTCAGAAGACTCCTCGCGGTCATGGCGTCTGTCCAGGTGGAGTACTAGAACAGATTGTCAAGTCAGGCTGATGCCTGATACATCACCTTTCCATCGACTATGGTCGTCTCGACCTTCAGATCCCTTATTCTCTCTGATGGGACGTCCACAGGGCTTGATGAGATTATAGCTAGATCCGCTGCTTTCCCAGGCTCTATGCTGCCTTTCTTATCCTCCTCGAACGAAGCGTAGGCACTATTTATTGTGTAGAGTCTGATCGCCTCTGACGCGGAGATCCTCTGTTCAGGGGCCAAGGTATTGCCATTCGCGGTCTGTCTGTTCACGGCACTCCAGATTCCAACCAAGGGCGAGCCGATGACTACTGGCCTATCAGAGCTCGCGGCCACCAAGATCCTATCATCTATGAAGGATCTCATTGGATAGGTCGATCCCATCCTTTCAACGCCAA
The DNA here is from genome assembly GCA_964460055.1 of uncultured Candidatus Bathyarchaeia archaeon. Taxonomy (GTDB): domain Archaea; phylum Thermoproteota; class Bathyarchaeia; order RBG-16-48-13; family CAYWPD01; genus CAYWPD01. The sequence goes on along the minus strand of CAYWPD010000031.1, from coordinate 12,738 downwards.
GGTTCGCCTCGAAGCTGTCGCCGAGAGCGTATATGAACGTCGGTTGCGGTACTGCCACTATTCCGAGATCTCTGATCCTCTTTCGCAGTTGTGGGGTGGCGAGTCCACAGTGTTCAATTCGGTGACGGTGATTTCCCCGCGGATTCTCTTTCAGCGCACGCTCTATCGCGTTGATAGTCATGTCGATTGCTCTGTCGCCGATCGCGTGTATTGCAACTTGGAAGCCTGCGCCGTGTGACACTTTGACCTGTTCGTCTAACTCCTCCTGACTTTGACGGAGTATCCCGTACGCGCTCGAGTCATTCTCATATGGCGAGTAAAGAGCAGCAGTTCTTCCTCCCATGCTCCCGTCCATGAAGATCTTTATCGGCCCAATCTTCAGCCTGTCATTTCCAAATCCACTGTAGATCCCAAGTTTGAGGATGTCTTTGAGGTAGTCGACTTTCAGCATCATGTAGACTTTGATGGGTAGATCGCCGCTCTTCTGCATCTCGATGAACGCTCTGATCTCCTCGGGCCCGACGCCCGCCTCTTGGGTGCTTGTTATCCCCTCAGCGAGGTAGATCTGACAAGCAAGTCGAATTGCTTCTTTGATTTGGTCGAGGGTTGGTGGGGGTATCCTCTCTTTCACCAGATTTTGCGCTGTCTCCTGCAAAAGTCCGGAAGGCTCGTTGGTCTGTGGATCTTTGACGATGTGTCCGCCGGGAGGGTCGGGAGTGTCCTTCGTAATTCCGGCTATTTCGATAGCTCGGCTGTTGACAACGCACATATGACCGTCTGTTCTCCTGACTAGGACGGGATTGTGGGGCGCAGCCCGATCTAGATCCATTCTAGATGGATGTCTTTTCTCCCTCAGCTTAGTGTGATCGTATCCCCAGCCTTTGATCCATGTGCCGGGTTCGACCTTGGAAGCTTTGTCTCTGACGAGTTGAATGATCTCTTCGATCGAAGCTATGGGCGGGGTACGACAGTCCAATTCTGCAAGATTCAGGCCGGACTCCACAAGGTGATTGTGTGCATCGTTGAACCCCGGTAGTACTGCCTTACCAACTAGATCGATGACACGTGTTCTGTTTCCGATGAACTGCCGGATCTCGTGGTTCTTCCCGATTGCTTCTATTCTTCCATTCTTGATTGCGACGGCCTCTTCAATTGAGTCATCTTTGTCGATCGTCATTATCTTGCCGTTCATTAGAACTAGGTCTGCGCGGAGCTCTTCCGGTATCGCAGTGTCTTCCTGTGACATATTGCGTCCCTCTGATAGTGTTTCTTCCTATCTTTCATCAGGCTCTATTAACTGTGGTCCGTGAATGCGCTCCAGTCTAGGAAGAGAATCGAATCTGACGGGGTATGTTTCTGATCATCACAGTTAAAATGTGATAGGCTGAACGTATTTGATGTCTAACTAGGAAGGGTCGACACTGAAGATCGGAATAATCACCAGAAATGAGAATGCCTGGTGCTCAAGACATCTTAAGGATGCTATTGGAAGGCTAGGGTCAGAACCATTCTGCTTCAGATTCCCGGACATAGTTGCACGGATTGATTCGAAGCCCGCAGTTCAAGTGAAGGATTCTGACCTAGTATCGGACTTGGACGCTATAGTCGTGAGGCCCATAGGTCGAGGCTCGCTTGAAGAGATAATCTTCAGACTCGATGTGATCCATAGGCTCGAACGTCTTGGAGTTCCGATATTCAATCCGCCATCTGCCATTGAGAAAGCGGTTGACAAGTATTATGCCTTGACTCTGATGGAGGAGAGTGATCTGCCGGTGCCGCGGACGATAGCTGTCGAAAGGCATGAAGACGCCCTCAGAGCGTTTGATGAGTTGGGCGGAGACGTCGTCGTGAAGCCGATCTTTGGATCGCGGGGCATAGGAACCACAAGGGTCACGGACCGAGAGATCGCGACTAGGATCTTCAGGTCACTCGCTTACAACCATCACGTGGTGTATATCCAAGAATTCGTGGAGCATGGCACAAGGGACATTCGTGCCTTTGTTATCGGGGACAGAGTCGTGGCTGCCATGCATCGCCAAGCAGAAGGATGGAAGACGAATGTGAGCCAAGGAGCTCGTCCGATCAAAGCCGAGTTGTCATACGAGGTCAATTCGATCGCCTTGAAGGCTTCTCGTGTCATTGGTTGTGAGATCGCGGGAGTTGACATTATGGAGAGCGCTCGTGGTCCGCTGGTGGCAGAGATCAATAGTCAGCCTGGATGGAGAGGTTTGCAGCAGACGACCGAGGTAGATATCGCGGAAGAGATAGCGAGACACGTAATCTGGAAGGCTGGAGAGAGTAGAGGGTCCCGATGATTTCCGCGGTAGTGCTGGCTGGCGGCGACTCAGCTCGATTCGGAGGAGACAAGGCCTTCGCAGATATCGAAGGCAAACCGATGATCCGACATATCATTGATCGAGTCAGAGCCTGTGCGGACGAGTTTGTAGTAGCTGCAGGCACAGCTGCCCAGCGCGACGAATTGGCCGAGATCGTTCCCGAAGCGCTCTTCGCCGTGGACAGAATGCCGGGAAGGGGTCCACTTCTCGGCCTTGCTTCCGCTCTGGACGTTACCAACGGTGAACTCGCCGCGGTTCTTACCTGTGACGTCCCGCTCGTATCCCCAAAGGTAGTCGGCTTCATGCTCGATCTCTGCCGAAGGTCTGACGCAGTCGTTCCTAGATGGCCTAATGGATACGCTGAGCCGCTTCATGCCGCCTATAAGGTGAGACGAACTCAGCTAGCCGCAGCGAAGGTGATTGAAACTGAGCGTTTTGATATGCGCTCGCTGCTGAGTGAACTTCATGTTTTATATCTATCTACGCTTGTCATCAAGTCAATCGATCCGAAGCTTCAATCATTCTTCAACGTCAACACGTTAGGAGATCTTCGTGCTGCGCAGCGGCTGCTGAAGACTGGGCATTCTTCTCAAAGGTGAGTCAGCTGGTCAGCTCATCGGAATAGATCTGAATCTGCAGGCATTATGAGATCCTTTGCCCACCCATCGGCCTTCTCATAGATATATCCACGAATCAAGACCGCTGGTATTCCGTCTGACTTGCCCATTGCCAGTTCCGCTGCGGAGGCCAACTCGTCGGCTACTGCCATCATAGTCACTCTTAGCTGGTGGCCGAACATGTCATAGGATCCTCGATAGTCCCTAATCGGTTTCATCCCTGAGACTCCGATCGCGACGTTCATTTGTCCTATCCTCCAAGGTCGTCCAAAGGTGTCTGATACGATGACGGCGATGTCGCTGCCAGTTAGCTCCTTGACTCTTTCTCTAATCCTATTTGCAGAGTCGTCTGGGTTGACCGGTAGTAGAGTGACCGTCTCGTCCTCTGGCACGTTTGACTTGTCGACGCCTGCATTGGCACATACGAAACCTTGCCACGTCTCTACTATCAGGTGTCCGTCTTTCATTCTGACCACCCTTGAGGTCTCGGTTAGAATGACTTCGACGAGGCGTGGATCTTTGCCCGTTTCCTCAGCAACTCTTAGGGCGCGCTCAGAAGGTTGTACAGATTTCAGATCAACTATGCGTTGCTCTGCCTTGGATAGAATCTTCTGGGTTACCACCAAGATGTCTCCGCTTCTAAATGTGAGTTCCTGCGCTCTGACGGCTTTCACGATGAGATCTCCGACATTGTCTCCGGCTCTAACATTGCCCATGCCTTGGATGCCCACTATTGTAATCATATGGTGTTCTCCTATGGCTGTCGAATGGTGATTTTCCAATCGAGATAGAAAAGACTTGCAGACAGCTTCCTACAAGGCTTTTAAGGAATGTCGTAGTCACCGTGTCTTGCTTCTAATCTGGGGCGAATTGTCTTGAGGGCGTTGTCGGTCAATATTGAGAAATGCGTCGGGTGTAGGATCTGCGAAACCGTCTGCGCTGCATCTCACTTCAAAGTCAACAATCCCAACAAAGGAGCGATCCGACTTACCCAACTCTTTCCGAAGCCCGGCAAAAACGTGCCGATCTCATGCAGATTGTGCGGGAAACCTCCCTGTGTCGAAAGCTGTCCTACGAAGGCATTAAGCAAGCTTGATGACGGGCGAATCCACGTTGACGCACAGAAGTGCATAGGATGTCGCGCATGCGGGGAGAGCTGCCCCTTCGGGGCCATCTTATTCCATGCAGACTTCATCACGCCGATAATCTGCGATCTCTGCGAAGGGGATCCACAATGCGCCAGATACTGCCCATCGGGTGCGATATCATATCTGCCGACTACGCTTGCAGGGGAAGTGAACCGACTGCGGTATGCTGTCAGACAAGTCAGTCGGCCGGAGGCGAGGTAGATATGTCTGAGTTCAAGGGCGGATACGTGGGCAGAATCGGTAGAATTGATCTGGCATCTCAGAGAGCGACGGATGAGACATTATCTCCTCGTCTCGTTCGAGATTTTGTAGGAGGTAGGGGTTGGTCGGCATGGATCGCTTGGAGTGAGATCCACCAGAGTGTCGCTCCGTTGGGATCCGAAAACAAGCTGGTCATAGCGACCGGTCCACTGACAGGGCTTCTGACGACGGCATCTGGAAAGACTACCTTCGCCTCCATAAGCCCGCAGACTGGAATCTACGGTGACAGCAACGTCGGAGGAATGTTCGGCCCAGAGCTCAAATACAGTGGATACGACGCTTTGATCATCGAGGGCAAAGCGGAGAGGCCGACCTATCTGCTGATTGACGAGGGGCGAGTCGAGTTCAAAGACGCTTCTCACCTCTGGGGCAAAGGAAGCTACGAGACCGAGGACATCATCAAGAACGACCTTAACGACAGACGCATCAAGATAGCATCTATAGGCCCAGCAGGAGAGAACCTAGTCAAGTTCTCGTGCGTCAACGTCGAATATGGAAGGCAGGCTGGGAGGACGGGCATAGGGGCTGTGATGGGAGCGAAGAAACTGAAGGCAGTTGCTGTCAGAGGCTCAAAAGATGTTGCGGTCGCGGACTTTGAAAGGCTCAGAAGCCTCTTCGACGAGGCGATGCAGGTCGCTCTGAACCATAAGGATCTTAGGATGTGGCAGAGGCAAGGCACCCTTCAGATACTGGACTGGTCAAACGACAACGACTGCCTGCCGACAAGGAACTTCCAAGCAGCGAACTTCGAGGCAATAGGCGGAATCGACGGATATGCTATGGAGTCGAAAACCAAGGTCTCGAACAAGTCATGTTTCGGATGTCCGATGGGTTGCGGTCAGTTCAGTATCGTAAGGAGCGGGGATTACAAGGGCACAGCTGCAGAAGGTCCCGAATATGAGAACGCGGCTCTTCTAGGCAGCAACTGCGGTCTTGAGAAGATCGAAGAGGTGGTGCACGCCAATTATCTGTGCGACGACTTGGGACTGGACTCGATATCGGCTGGAAGCGTTGTGGCCTTCGCGATGGAGTGTTTCGAACGAGGGCTGTTGAGAAGCGAAGAAGTCCATGGGCTGAACTTGAGGTTCGGCAACGCGAAGGCGATGTTCGAACTGCTGAAAATAATCGCCTCTAGGTCGGGAATAGGCAACCTGCTCGCTGAAGGCGTGAGAGTCGCTTCGGAGAAGATAGGAAAAGGCTCTGAGAGGTTTGCTATGCATTCGAAGGGCCTGGAAATCAGTGGGTACGATAGCCGCGGCGCGCAGGCGATGGGGCTGTCTTATGCGACTTGCGACATTGGTGCGCATCACAATAGGTCTTGGGCGATAACCTACGATCTCAAGGTTGGCAGAACGACATATGGCGAAGACAAGGTGAAGTGGGTTATCCACTTGCAGCATCTAAGGCCGATGTTCGATTGCTTGGGCGTGTGCAGGCTCCCTTGGCTGGAGTTGGGCATTCCTCCCGAGCTTTACGTGAATGCGTACACTGCAGCGACCGGAATGAGCTCGTCCCTAGAGGGCATGTTGAAGGTTTGTGAGCGGGTCTGGAACTTGACCAGAGCCATCGCGGTTAGAAAGGGTGTATCAGGCAAGGACGATTGGCTGCCTGATCGTTTGTTCGACGACCCTGTTCCGACTGGGATCGCGCAAGGGATGGTTCTGGACAGAAGCAAGTTCGAGAAGATGATTTCGATGTATCATAGGCTTCGGGGATGGGACACCAAGGGAACACCAACCAAGGAGAAGCTGACGGAACTCGGTTTGAAAGATGTGGCAGATGCTCTATGAGCTTAGTTCCCTCTCAGATAATTCCATGTGACTGCGCGAAAGACCTCCAGTGAGCCTTGAAGCGTCCAGTATCTCCGGTGTAGCCCATACAGGGCAGAAGGCATCTGCTGGGTCAACATCTTGATACCGCACGGCTCATGATTCCAGGTCTGTGAGGAAGACAAACTGTAAACGTTTATGAAGACCTCGAAACCCATGCTCGAAGTTAAGGGAAAAGTACTCCCACTCGGAATTCATCTCTGAAGAGGCTGCCATGAGATGACTCTGACGGTCTGTTTGGAGGGTTTGGACGGCCTCGTGATTGCCTCTGATAGTCGTGGTACTTCCGAGTCTGGAGTTTTCCATGACAATTTGAGGAAGGTGTATCTGATCCGCAATGTCGGGGTATTGACCGCAGGGGGCAGACAGTCCGAGATCGTAATAGAGATAGTGAAGAAGGCGGTTAGCACGAAGGGCATCGAGAACGTGACAGACATCATGGAGGAGCTTAGAGCTGTCGCGATCAGAGTTTATGACGAATGGTTTCCAGTATTGTCTCCTTTCGGACGTGTGCTCTCTGTGTATCTCCGTCATTATCCACCGCGGTCGCAGATGATCATTGCTGGGTATGACCGTGGGAAGGGGGATGCGACACCTAGGATTTACACGGTGATGAGTACTCGCGAATCTAAGCCGAGTCTCAGTGGCTCGGGATTCGCCCTAGCGGGCATCACGGACCATGCACTCAAGCTTGTGAATGGACTCTACATCTGTAACATGGATGTCGCGAGTCTGAAACATCTTGCCGCGCATCTAATTACAGAGACTGCTAGACTGAGTGTGAAGGTCGGCGGCCCGGTTCAGATGGCAGTGATTCCCTCGAAAGGCCAAGCATACACAGTTCCGAGGGAAGAGGTCAACTCAATTGTGTCATCGAATAGGAAGAGATTTGCGGATCTCCGAGATTCTGTTAGCGAGGAGTGACGAGTCTGTCTGAAGAAGCAAGGAGCGCAGAATTTTCCGTTGCTTCCTTATCTTCCTTTGCTCACAGTGCTTTGTTCTTGACGGGCCTGTTGAGGCTCACTCGGAATCGTAAGGTGCTGCGTATCGAGCAATTTGTCGGCCACTTTCCTATAGGGCCGAACTTGGTGGAGGAACTCGTGTGGGAGCTTGAATCTAAGGGACTGGTGGACATTCGCGACGGTGTGGTCTCCATCCAGTCTAGAAACAGGTTGGCCCTCGCCCTAGAACTGATCTCGCGGGGGACAGATCCTGAATTGGTGAGCAAGGCGCTCGCGTGGGGAGAATTCGAAAGCTTGGTCTCAAAGATCCTTGAACTCTGTGAATACTCCACGCTAGGCCATGTTGTTGTGAAAGATGGAAGAAAGAGATTTGAGATCGACGTGGTAGCGGCGAGGAAGCCGGTTATTCTTTGTGTGGATTGCAAGCACTGGAAGAGAAGTTGGCTCAGAGCGGCCTATTCTGAGATTGCCAAGAGGCAGGTTGAAAGGTCACGTGTGCTCGGCCTCCCAGACAATCTGCGCCGAAGAGTTGCCGTTGACGGCTGGAAGTGGGCCGACCTCTTTCCCGTGGTTGTAACGTTAGCAGCGACACCGATCGTAATGTGCGGTGACGTACCCGTGGTTTCGGTCTACAAATTTGGCAGCTTCCTCCGAGAGTTCGGATCCCATCAGCAAGTGCTCAAAAAGATTCACGTTGAACTAGGGGATCTTGATGAAAGTAGTCGTAGCTTATGGAAGAGAGCCTGAGATAAACTGCAAACAGTTGATCGACGCCTTCTCAAAGGCCGGAGCCGAAGTCAGACCAACGAGCATTGCTGACCTTTCCTCCTTCTTCGGCGAGGGCGCTGACCGCTTCTTTGTGAGAAACGAGGAGATCACGGGAGCAGATGTTTGCGTTGTGCGCTCACTCGGACGCGGAAGACACGAGTCGCTGACTAGGAGGGTCTCTCTTCTGGCGCACATGCAGAAGTCTGGAACACTCGTCGTCAACCCACCTGAGGCGTTCCAACTGTGCAGGGACAAATACGGGAGCCTGATGGCGTTACAGAGTAGGGGCATCGGAGTGCCAAGGACGATCGTGACAGAGAATGCGCTGGTTGCTCACGTCTTCTCAAAGCGATTCAAGCGATTCATCTATAAGCCACTAATCGGCTCCATGGGCTTCGGATCAGTTGCCTATGAGGATCATGAACTCGCCTACAACGAGTTTCGACTTCTAGAGCGGCTCGGGCTTCCTATCTACGTCCAAGAGTTTATCGAAAATCTAGGAAGAGATACGAGAGTTCTAGTGCTGGGAGACGAAGCCTTAAGTGCCTATCGCAGAGTTGCTCCACCGTCGAGCTGGAAGACGAACGTCGCTCGAGGCGGAAAGGTAGAGAGAGATCAAGTGGCCGCTAAAATCATCGAGCTTGCCCTGAAGGCGACAAAGACCATGGGTCTCTACTACGCCGGAGTGGATATCATCGAGTCCCACAAAGGCCCCTATGTGATCGAGGTCAATGCTTCGCCAAGCTGGCAAGGAGCGCAAAAGGTGACTGACAGGAATATTCCTGAAGCGATCGCCCGTTACGTTATCGATATCGCCAGAAAATAGATTTCCAAACAACTGATTCGATCTGTTTTCCGCCTCAGATACCCCGGGATAGGGTAGTTCACGTCATTCTTCCGTCATTCAAGAGTCTATCGTCATCGGCGAATACTCGCTTGTCTCTGACGAATATTCAACTCTTGCGTTTGACGCGTCATTGTGAAATGATATAATGTTGATGATCGATTTAGTGTTTGACCAAAGGCTGGATACCGCTCATGTATCTTATTGGTGAGGCGTTAGTTGGAGAAGGCAACGAGATCGCACACATCGACCTTGTAGTTGGTGAAAAGGAAGGACCAGTTGGACAAGCGTTCGCAGCGGGCCTCGCAAGCCTCTCAGTTGGCCACACTCCTCTTCTCGCGGTCATAAGGCCGAATCTACCTCCAAAGCCGTTCACCCTGATCGTACCGAAGGTGACGGTGAAGGGGATGGAGGAGGCCGAGAAGATCTTCGGCCCGGCTCAGGCGGCGGTGGCGAAGGCTGTGGCGGACTCTGTTGAGGAGAGCATAGTTCCAAAGGAGAAGGTTGATGACTTGGTCATAATCTGCAGTGTTTTCATCCATCCGGAAGCGAAAGACTACAGGAGAATCTTCCACTACAACTATAGCGCTACCAAACTGGCGCTGAACAGAGCGTTTGCCAACTATCCTTCGTTGGAGAAGATCATGTACGAGAAGGACAGGGCGAGACATCCTATAATGGGCTTCAGAGTGCCACGTCTCTGGAATCCGCCTTACCTTCAAATCGCGATCGACCTCACGGACATTGAGAGGGTCAAGAACCTCCTCAAGGAGATTCCTCGGAATGACCGGATAATTTTCGAAGTGGGCACGCCTCTGATCAAGAAGTATGGGACAAGGGTGATCGGAGAGATGCGTGAACTGGTGAAAGACAGCCTGATCGTGGCTGACCTTAAGACTCTCGACGTGGGACAGGTGGAGGTCGACATCGCGTTCGATGAGACCGCCGATGCGGTCGTTGTCTCGGGGCTCGCCTCAAAAGAGACGGCCGACAAATTCATTCACGAAGCGAAGAGGCTCGGAATCTACTCCATCATGGATATGATGGACGTTGGAGATCCGCTGCACCAACTGAAAGGCCTGAGAGGGCCGCCAGACATAGTGATCCTGCACCGGGGCATCGATGAGGAGAGAGGCGGGAAGACGCGTTGGGAGCTACTCAGAGAGATCAAGTCTGAATTCAAGGACAGGAGGGTTCTTGTTGCCGTCGCAGGCGGAATAGAACCGTCATCTGCGAAGAATGCGCTCGAGATGGGCGCCGACATACTCGTCGTCGGAAGGTACATTACCCAGTCCAAGGAACCCCGCAGAGCAACCAACGAGTTCTTGGAGATCCTCGGGGTCGAGGCCGATCTCTACCGGATACATGAGGAGTAATCTAACGACTCCTTATCTTTTGAAGGAGGCATTCTCCGCCCGGGCAGAAGTCGCATGGGTTTCTCTCGAATATTGTGGGAGCCACCTTTCTGACTTCTTTCAGCATGAGCCAAGCAAGTCCTCGGATCTCCCATTGGGCGTTGATGCAGCACCGGAGAGGAAAGAAAGACATCAAGAGCTCTCTTGCATTCATGGTGACAATGATCTTCGTCTCTCTGTAATCCAGTAACGCCGCTCTAGCATCTTCGACCGGAATACCCGTCTCGACGGCTTTCTTGAAGAGCTCATCTCCTCTCTTCCTCAAATCCTCGAGTTCTTGAAGCAGAGCCCCCCTCTTCGTCCATGTCGGAGGTGTTACATATTGCACTCTCTTGACGTATCTGTGGCTCTGCTGAGAGTAGGATGCGATTCTGTGCCTGACGAGTTGATGGGTGCAGACTCTTGATATCCCCTTGATGAGAAATGTGAACGAGGCGTGTTCGAGAACGCTAGTATGCCCATCCTCAATCGCTTTCCTGATATACCTCTCGATCTGCTGCTCGTCCAAACGATCCGAGAGCTTGTCTATTCCTTCCTCGAATCTGCACTGTCGGTAGGCGAGAGCGGCCACCCTCTCTGGATCGGGCGTGTGTGAAATGATCGTTGCTTTCACGAGAAGTTTCACCTAGCGTCCTCAAACGACTGCTAGCCGAACGGAATGTAAGCCTTACGATTTGTTTTCCTGCAGACGTCGGTGGAAGCGCTCTGGCTATCTCAAACTCTGAGTCAGGCGGAACGTCCTCGCTGAGACCTTTGTCCCCATGGACAGACTTTGACGCAGACTCCACAGATACGACTTCCAATTGACGACCTCTTTGACATCTCCCAGAGCCTCTGATCGCACGCCTTCAGGTCGACCGCTTCAAAGGCTCTGTTCGGCCTAAGGTGGAATGTAACCCCTTTGATCGCCTTCGCCGGGCAGTGGTCGACACACTCCGTGCAGCTTCCGCATCGATTCTCGATGAAATTGCCTGTCTTCAGCGGAGCGTCTGTCAGTATTGACGCATATCGAACTCGGGGTCCGTATTCCTTGTTTATGATGAGGAGGCTCTTCCCTTGCCATCCGTGCCCGGCCAGAGCGGCCACGGCTTTATGTGATATGGTTCCGAGGAGCTTCTCCTCGTCTATGATCTGCGACGCTGGGATCGGCAAGGCTCGGTAGCCGAGATCTTGGACGCCATGTGCTATTTTGATCGCTGCTAGGTCGAGTGCTTGGTTGACGGTTCTGTAGTGGTGTGCATAGAGAGCGCTGGGGTCCTTAGGATCTATCATTTCGACTATGGCGTCTGAGAGCTTCATTCCGATGGAGATCGCTCTCGGATAGTTGTGGAGTAGTGCTGTGCAGACTCTGTGTTCGTCGTGGTAGGAAACGAGATCAGCCACGCCGAAAAGGCTGATCCCCATTCCGTATGCAGAGTCCTCCAAGTCTTTGGCAAGGTTCGCTGACGATTTTGTTCTTGCCCCCATGCCGACGTGTCCTCCCCTTTCAGCTCCTAGTCTAATCCTGTTGAATCTATCTGTTTGTATGCGTACGCGGGTTTCTAGCGAGGAGTATACAGACCGTTAAGGATTAGTTTCATGACGTGCAGCCTTTGGTGAACGGATCCGCATCTAGTCTTCAAGAAGGGTTGTGACGCGCCAGTCTACGGATTCAAGTATTCTGGTGCTTACAGGTCCCAGCAACAAAAGAGGTCAGAAAAAATTGGCGGACTGAAATCTCAGACGGTGATCCCGAGCTGTTCGCGCAGCCCTTTGTATCTGTTTCTCACCGTGACTTCGGTCACACCTGCTGCATCAGCGATCTCTTTCTGAGTCTTCCTCTCACCCTCGAGAACGCATGCTATGTAAAGAGCTGCCGCAGCCAGCCCCATTGGGTCTTTCCCTGCGATCGCCTTCATTTCTCCAGCTTGACGGAGTATTCCAATGGATGTCCTCTGTGTCTTCTCTGAGATGCCTATCTTGGAAGCGATTTTTGGAACGCATCTTATCGGATCCGCTATGGGCATCGACATCTCAAGCTCTCGCAGCAAAAGTCGATAGCACCTTGCAATATCTTTCTTCTTTACTAGGCTTGCCTCGGCGACCTCTTTCAGCGTCCTAGGTGTTGACGTGAATCGACACGCAGCATAGAGCGACGCAGCAGCAATTGCTGAGATCGATCTTCCTCGTACGAGTCCCTTGTCGAGCGCCTTTCTATAGACGAGAGCGGCCTTTTCTTTAATGCTCGTCGGGATGTAGATCTTGTCCGCGAGTCGATCAAGCTCCGCCATGGCTTGAGCCAGATTCCTGTCCACCGAAGAGTGGACTCTGGCTCTTATCTGCCATTTCCTCAGCCTGAGCATCTGAAGCCTTGTAGCAGCTGGAAGCTCTCGGCCGAAGGCGTCTCTATTGACCCGGTCGATTACGGTTGAGAGTCCTTTGTCATGAACGGAGTAGCTCGTAGGCGTTCCGACTCTGCTTCGTTCATCCTTTTCTTCCCGGGTGAAGGCTCTCCATTCGGGGCCTTCGTCAAGAACCCTCTCTTTGACTACGAGGCCGCATGCGCCGCAGACTATCTC
>CAYWPD010000030.1:11721-22979 GCA_964460055.1 uncultured Candidatus Bathyarchaeia archaeon | reverse complement strand
GGAATCCAGATGGCCAGACCAATCAGGCCTGCAGAACATCCTTGAGCATTAGCTTGTAGGGTCCCAGCTTTCCACCATAGTTGGCGGACGTGATTTTCAGTACTCCCGAAGTTCTTGCAGCTGCCCTAATCCCCAAGCCAATTGCTTTTTTCATGGCATTAGGTGTTACTGAGTTGACGACTATTTCATAGACGCTCTTGGCGTTCTCGGGCAGCAATGAGTCTGACAGAGAAACTCTCAGGGTCGGGCAGAACCGTTGGTTGGTCGACGCAGGCAATTTGTACTTCTGCGATCCGACCTTCGAGCCTGACCTGCAGATGCCGCCCGGAAATGGCAGAATCGCCCCGTCGTTATCTGCCATAATAGCCTCGACAGCCTTCTCTGCAGCCTCCAAGCCAGAAGGCTGGTCTTTCGAGAGTATGAGAAACATTCCACCTGCTATGCCTCTTTTCACTCCGAATCGGCTCTCGACCGTGAATTCTCCTTCCATGACAGGTATCTTCCATAGAACCCTGTCTCCGATGCGCTCTTTTCGCTGGTATCCGTCACCGAACATCTTGATGCTCGCTCCAACCTTGATCCTCCGCTTTGCCTGAGGAAGCGCATCGTAAGCGGCAGTGGTGGGACAAGTCATCACACACTGCCCTATTCTCGAGATAAGCTGGCCTCTAAGGGCGTAGCCAGCCCTATGGTAAACTTGGACGACGACTCCTGGTCGTCCGTCAGGAGTCTCGGCTGACGCGACGAATCTTTCGATACCTGCCTCTGCTGGCGACATTATTATCGATGAAGCGAAGCCGACAGTCGATTGCGCAGCTGTCTTGGCCCACCTCTCGTTCTGAGCCGTGATGAGAAAGCGCGAGACCCACATGGGAAACATTTCGGCGAAGGTGTCTTCGATTTCCACACCGTCAAACTTGATGGACAGACTATTCACTCCTCGAGGTCAACTAGCCTCGCAAAGTGGTGGCCATCAATGGTTGTGGGAGCCATTATTTAGCGTTTAACGCTTGCAGTCTATCGATCTGATCCCGCTCTTTGACAGTGGACAAGCTCGTCGAATGCAAAGACTGAGCAAGTGCGCATAAGCCGCGTGCGGGCTGGGACGCGACATGAATTTCGTCAGGATTTTGCAGGGCCTTTGAAATCTCAAGACCTATCCATGAGTAATAAAGACGATATCACATTCCTAACGTCGCAGACGACTTACAGGTTTTCCATGGTTGTCGTTGGGCCTGCTGGGCGGGGGCGGTGGTGATGCCAGAGCAAGTTTCGCCCAGGCCCAGAGACCCAACTCTGCGGGCACAGCTGTCGCCTGAAGGTGCTGATCCAGCTTTTGTCTGTGGCGTGTGGGATTTGCTTCTATTCAAGTTTCGGACTGCCCAGCAACGTGCTGGAGGTACATGTCCGCCTCGAAATCCGCAAGTGTGACCTATCCTCAATCGACTGCTCGGCCGTTCTATCATATTTGACAACCCGGCTACTGTCGTGCGATGTGCGTCTTCCTCGTCAGGAAGTCGTGAATGCTCCTCGCTGCAATCTTGCCAGCTCCCATGGCGCTGATCACCGTAGCCTCACCAGTTACAATGTCTCCCCCTGCATATGCACCATCCATGCTCGTCCTGCCCGTGGCAGGGTCTACAATTAGGGTGCCCCATTTCGTCGTCTTAAGCTGTGGAGTTGTAGCCTGTATCAAGGGGTTCGGATAGCGACCGATGGCAACGATTACTGTATCCATATCCATTTTGAACTCAGATCCCTTAACCGGGGTTGGCCTCCTCCTTCCAGACTCGTCTGGTTCTCCCAGCTGCATACGGATACATTCGATGCCTCCCACACATCCATGAGCGTCGCCGATGAATCTTGAGGGATTGGTGAGGAGCTCCAGTTCTATGCCTTCTTCCTCAGCGTTCTCCAACTCTTCGCGTCTAGCTGGCATCTCTTCTCTGGATCGTCTGTAGATGACCGCGACTTCTTCCGCGCCCAGTCTCAGTGCCGAACGTGCAGAGTCCATAGCCACGTTGCCTCCTCCGATTACCGCGACTTTTTTCCCGACCCTGATAGGCGTATCATAGCTGGGAAAAGCGTATCCCGCCATCAAATTGACCCTTATCAGAAACTCGTTCGCTGAATATACTCCACCTAGATTCTCGCCAGGAATCTTCATGAACTGGGGAAGGCCTGCGCCAGTCCCTATGAAGACTGCGTCAAATCCATCATTGAATAGGTCCTCGATGGTATGGAGTTTGCCAATCATGACATCCGTCTTTATCGTAGCGCCGAGCTTCTCTACATATCTGACTTCAGCCTCGACGATCTTCTTTGGCAGCCTGAACTCCGGAATGCCATAAACGAGCACTCCACCAGGGATGTGAAGGGCCTCGAAGATCATGATCTCGTATCCAAGCTTCGCCAAGTCGGCAGCAACCGTTAGACCCGAAGGCCCAGATCCAATTACCGCCACTCTTGCTCCATTTGATGCTATTTTGGACGGGACCCCCACTCCATTGCGAAGCTCCCAGTCTGCCACGAACCTTTCTAGGCCTCCAATGGATGTCGGATCTCCCTTAGCCCGTCCAAGCACGCATTGCTCCTGACATTGAACCTCTTGAGGACAAACACGTCCGCATATGGCCGGTAGACTGTTCTTCTCCTTCACCGTGTGAATGGCCTCTGCAAACTTCCTCTGCTTGATATACCTGATGAAGGCGGGTATATCGACTCCGACAGGGCATCCCTTGACGCACTGTGGATTGGGACAGCCTAGACATCTCTCTGCCTCAATAACTGCCGACTTCTCATCGTATCCAAGGGCGACCTCAGAGAAATTGTGGATCCGTTCCTTAGGATCCTGCTTGGACATTGGAGTTCTAGCCAGCTTCTTCATTTCCCACAGCCTCCACTCTCTCTGTGCATGAGTAAGGCCATTCTCTCCTCTGGCAGGTACATCATCTGTCGATTCACCAACTCGTCAAAGTCGACCAAATGTCCGTCAAACTCGGGTCCGTCCAAGCATCCGAACTTTGTATCTCCTCCTACAGTGACCCTGCAAGCGCCGCACATCCCCATCCCATCGACCATTACAGGCATCAGAGCAACAATGGTCTTGACACCAAATGGTTTGGTGATCTCGGAGAGCGTCTTCATCATTATTGTGGGACCCATCGCGACAACGCGATCGATTTTGCTTCCCTTTAACAGCTCCTTCAGAAAATCGAGTCCCTGGAATCCTTTGGAGCCGTCGTCGGTTGCTACGTAAATCTCGTCGCAGAGCTTTTCAAACTCTCTTTCGTAGATCAGAAGATCTTTGTTCCTTGCCCCGATGACGGCAACAACCTTGTTGCCAGCCTTCTTCAGTGCCGACGCCTGGAAGTATAGAGGCGCTATCATCACGCCCCCGCCAACACACAGTACTCGCCCAAAATGTTTGATCTCCGAGGGGTTTCCAAGAGGTCCGGCCAAGTGAGGTATGAAGTCGCCCTCGACCATTTGCCCCAACTGTTTTGAGGTCTTTCCGACCTCGCAGAAGACAAGCGTAACCGTTCTCTTCTCCTCGTCGATGCCGCTTAGTGTGAGTGGAATCCTCTCACCTTTCTCATGTAGGTTGAGGATGACGAACTGCCCGGGTTTCGCCTTTCTTGCCACGTCAGCTGCTTCTATCTCAAGGAGATCGATATTTGAGGCGAGTTCGCTTCTTCTCAAGATTCTGTACATAGACTACACCGTCACGACGGTTCTCGGGGTGGCAGGCTGTCGAGAAAGTGCCTGAGCTTTGAGCTAAAATCGCCAACATACCTAGGTGAGGCTGAACAGATCTCAAACTTGTCCAGCAGATGAAGGTGCTGGAGAACCTTCTTCAGGACGTCAACGTTTCTGACCGCCACCTCCTTTCCCTCTTCTAGTCTGCAATCATCTTCTGAGCATGTGGCAGCGAAAACGCCGTCGAAGCCCGAGTGTAAAGCTGAAAGGACGTGTGCAGGATCTAGGGCTTTGGCACATGGGATCTCGATAAACCAGAGATTTTCTGGTTTCTTGTCCGGGAGGTTATTCGACTCGTGGAACTCGCACCATTGGCAGACGAATACCAGCACGGCAGGCCTCGTGATGCGGGGCTTCTTGAGGGCCTCTGCCGCGTATTTCTGAGCCAGTCGCCAAGTCCTGTCATATTCGAACCCCTTCAGCTGCATTGCCTGGTGCGGGCACACTATGGCACACGCGCCACAGCCTACGCACGATTCGGGATCGATCTCTGGGGTGCCCATCGGCTTGACACGGATCGCGTCGAATGGACACACGAATTTGCATTTGTCACATCCCACGCATTTCGAAGAATCGAAAATGGCCTTCGGAGAACTTGTGGCAGACAGAAGAGTGTCTCCGTCGAAGCCCAGTTGCTCGAGGAGTAGATCTGTGAGCGACAGCAAGAGAGCGTTGACTCGACTGCCGTTCTTGAATCGACAGAACTTATCTTCGCACCGAAGCGTGATAACTCTCTTCACTCCAGTCGCCAAGCTCTCTAGGTAAAACTGTGCTGATACACGGCCAACACAAGGCAGACGAAGAAGAAAGGAGTCTTTCAGGCCGCGCTCTTTGAGCTCCTCTGAGGTCTCAATCTCTGATGGAGAGCTGGCCTTACACGCCAAGACTAGATCCTGGAAACCAATCGCATTGATTGATTTCTTCACATATGCGAACAATGAGTCTTCATCGAAGTATTCGATGTCAATGGCTGAAGCGGGGCAGGCGGCTGAGCAGATGCCGCACACTTGGCACTTCTCTATGTCCAGTCTTGCCTTCTTTGCTGTCTTGTCTATGCTTACGGCTTCAAAGGGGCAAGCTACCACGCAGCGGGTGCACGTTCCACAGTAGTCTCCGTCAATCTTTACGCTGGAAAGAGGAGGGAGGTCTTCCATCTTTGCGATCGTCGCCTGTTCCAACTACCGAAGCCTCCAAATTGGGAAGGGCTTCAAGTCTTTGGCGTCAAGCTCTATGAAGGTGGCCTCGTTTGTAAAGGCTTCCTTATCCGGATCCGTGTTATGCGAGTCTGGTTAGGATCTTCTCCCCCTTGCGCATGATCAAGGCGTCTGAGACGCGCTTCACCGCCTGCATGTAGGCAGCAGTCCTCATGTTGCAGTTGTACTTCTTCGAGATGGAAAGTACATCAGCAAATGCTCTCTTCAGCATGGATTCGAGTCTGCTGTTCACCTCTTCTTCAGTCCAGTAGTAGTTCATCGCGTTCTGCACTTGTTCGAAGTAGCTGACGGTGACGCCTCCAGAGTTGCATAGTATGTCTGGCAACAAGAACACGCCTTTCTGGAAGAGTATCTCGTCGGCTTCGGGAGTCGTCGGCGCGTTGGCTGCCTCCGCCACAACGCGAGCTTTCACTAATGCGGCGTTTTCTGTCGTTATTTGATTTTCCAGCGCAGCTGGGACAAGTACTGTGCATTCCAGTTCAAGCAGGTCTTTGTTCGATATCTGCTTGGCTCCCGGAAAACCAACGACAGATCCTGTGTTGTCCTTGAACTCCAATACCTTGTCCGGATCGAGTCCTTTCCTGTCCAATATGGCTCCTTTGGAGTCTGAGACGCCTATTATCCTGCATCCTAGTTCGTCCAGCAGCAACGCTGTGTTCGCCCCGACATTTCCGAAACCCTGTATCACAAAAGTCGACTGCTTCGGATCGAGTCCTAGGTGTCGTAGTGCTTCCATAATCGTGATGACAACGCCTCTTCCAGTCGCTTCGCTTCTGCCTCTACTGCCGCCGATTAGTATCGGTTTCCCGGTCACTACGGCTGGAGAGAACTGGCCAATCACCTCGCTGTATTCGTCCATGATCCAGCCCATCATCTGAGAGGTTGTGTAGACATCCGGCGCAGGTACGTCGATGCTTGGGCCGATCATTCTTGCGATTGCCCTAGTATATCCCCTAGTTAGTTCCTCGAGTTCGCGCAACGACATCTCTTTAGGATTGCATATGACCCCTCCTTTTCCGCCTCCAAGTGGTAATCCCACCACAGCGGTCTTCCAGGTCATCCACATGGAGAGGGCAATGACTTCGTCCAAAGATACATCGGGGTGATATCGGATGCCTCCTTTAGCAGGCCCAAGTGCGTCATTGAACTGTGACCTGTAGCCCGTGAACACCTTCGTGCTACCATCGCCCATTACTACAGGAATAGATACGATGATTACACGCGTCGGATGCTTCAGGATCTCATGAATACCTGGATCTAGGTTCAGTTTCTCTGCAGCGATGTCCAGCTGTTTTAGGGCATTCTGGTATGGATTTAGAGTGTCCAAATAAGGGGGTGTCAAGCTTTGCGCGGCCAGCCACGTGCAAAGACGCATGTTCTCATGGGATTCTTCGAAGAGGTTCCGAGCCTTTTCAGGAGGACAACCTGATTGGTAGCAGAAGGCCTCCAGTAGAACCTCTTTGGGACTTGCTGAGATGGCCGATCCGGGGATCATCTGAGGCTTTTCGGAGAAGTAGTCAGCCATCACCTTCATCAGTTCAAGGCAAGTGTTCATTATCTGTTTCATTTTTCCTTTTGTTGCGCCAGCTTGGAGGTAAGTTGCGCCCTTTATCTTGTCGCAGACTTCGTCCAGCACACCCCAGCAGCTCTCGAGTGGGACACCGAAGTTTGCTGAAAAAGCTTGGAGCAACGCGTATCTAGGCGAGGCAGAACCTTTTGTCTCCACCAATATCTCAGGCTTTTCTGATAGATAGTCGCACATCAGCTTGACCATTCCCAGCTCTCTTGCTGAGAATTCCATAGTTCGCAACATCTTCTTTCTTGCCTCCGCAGCTGAGCTAGAGGCATGTTCACAGATAGAAGCAGTGTGTTAATGATGTACATCCATGTTCACACACTCGCATCACCCTTAAATAGAGTCCGTGTGAGTCATCAACGGATAGGATAGGCTTGCATTCGACCGGCGTTGAAGGGCTCGACAAACTTCTTGGAGGTGGCTTGAACAAAGGGGAGAACGTAGTTTGGCAACACGAGTCCGGAACCTTTGTTGATGAATTCACGCTGGCTTTCATGCGAGCGGGGATACTAGAAGGAAGACAGGTTATCTGTTTTGAGTTTAGGTTTCCCCCTCAAGCCATCCAAAACATAATTGGACCTTTAGTATCAACACTTCCAAAGGGCTGGGAGGAGAAATTCCTACTTCTTGATTGCTTCTCCGACTCGGCCGGATGGAAAGAGTTCATCTTCAGCGACTTTTACAACACGGCTCCACCTTGGATCCGAAAAGTTCCAAGCGCAAATGACCCCAGCGACTTTCACCAGTTCTTCGGCCGCATTGAAAGGGACGTCATGGAACCTGAGTCGCGACTTGTCTTCCAAAGCCTGACGAGGATGGAACATCTTTGGGGAAGAGAAAAGACCAGGGAGTTTTTCACCCACGTCTGCCCTGCTCTATATGCCTACAACACCTTGGCGTACTGGACCCTCGACAAGCGGGCTCATCAAGAAGAGTTCTTGGCCTCAATCGAACACTCGACGCAGATTGTGATCGAACTCGAACGTGCCAACGCAGGGAAAAATATTCTCAGGGTCAAGAAGGCGTGGAACAGATACGATTCAACCACCTATCAACCAGCACCATACCATGCAAAATCGTCGGAGATTCGTCTGGAGGTATCTGGCCGAGGACGTACATAGAAAGGACTCTCTATCTTTGGAGAACACTGAGAATGACGCGGCCTAGGTTGCAGATAGTAGAACGAATCGCCAACTTCATTCACCAGTCTTTTCGAGTAGCCTTGAGAGCCGGCGCGCGTCGAATATCCTCGACTGTCGTGAAGGCGGATTGGCATGCCTAGAAGTCATTTGCATACAACCATCAGTCCGAAGTCGAATGAACAGTTCGAAGAACTGGTCAAGGTCTACGGCACCAAGAGTCGAGTCATAGAAAAGGCCATCGAAACATTGCTCAGAGTGGAAAAGGTTGGATCATGCGACGACTGTCCAACAAAAGTCAGGCTTAGGGAAGAAACCGACCTGAAAGGATCGCTGGACCTAGTCGGAATCAGAAGGAGGACTTTGGAAGGGCTCGTGAAAGTTGCTCTTGGCGAAAAGACCGTCTCCGAAATATTCGAAGAACAGACGAAGGATGCTGAGAACATAGTAGAGATCCTGCGCAGAAGTACTGGATGGAGAGCACCTTCGAACTTCAAAGACTTCGTCGTCTCACTCGAACAGCTGATGGACCTAACACGATTGTTCGTCGTGGTTTCTACCAAGGAAGTTGACAATTCGGTTGTGATAAGGCCCGAGGCATTCATGGATCTCCCGGAGTTGGCTCTCCAGCAAATGGTGGCGATACTCAGGGGTCTGGGGGTCTCTTTCGACCTCAAATTCTTGGGAGATGACATAGTCTTAAGGATGACACGCCCAGAACTCGGCCGTCTCGGAAAGATAGACTTTGATTCTACCCTTCGAGAGCGACTTGAGAAGAGATTGACCGAGATAGCTCCTGCGTCAAAGAATGGAATGATGATGGTAGGCCCAGCGTTCATGAATTGGGCCGAGAAACGGCTTGAGGAGTCTCCAATGGCGTTGGAGGCGTTCCTCGATGATATGAGGATCGTTTTGAAGCATGAGCTTCCATCGGACCCGGTCGAGTTCCTCAAGGCTGTCCTTTTGGCTTGTTCTAAGATGAACTGGCTAACGAGAACGACAGTCGACAAGTCTGAGGGGGAGTTCAGCATCTCTTTTTCTGCTTTAACTGCATCCACAGCAAGGGTGGCTGCAGTAAGTCTGTCTCTGATTCTGGCGACCAAAGGATGGAGGCTGTTGAGGTACGGACTTGAACATAAGACGGTAAGAATGGCCTTCGCGTTGAGAAAAGCGGGCGAAGACACTGTACTTGATGAAATAGCCGAGCTTGGCTTGGACAGAGCAGCCACAGAACAATTGGTCGACTTGGTGGCCGTGCCGAGAGAAGCCCTTAACTCTCTCTCCTCGAAGCTCTTCGAAAGTGATAGAGAGAGATTCGATGCCATCTTCAGCACTCTCGGCTCGGGAACTGCAAACACTCTATTGGCCTTGGTGAATGGGGACGCGACGAAGAGTTTGAAGATTGCAAGAAGTTTCATCCGTTGGAATCTCAGGGCCGCTCAACCGGAAGCGGAAGTGAGATTCGTTGATGACGAGAATTTCAGAATCATCTTCAAGAAGATCGATCCCGTCGTGATGAACGGTCAGAGAATATTCGTCGAATCTGTTTTCAGGCATCTCGGTTTCGAAGTTTCAACCTCGACTTTTCACAACCTGCTAAGTTTCAAGCTGAGAAGACTCGAAAGACCAGTATTGGAACCCGTCTCAAAGAGGGCGTCCGTTCAGACGTTGGTCGGCATCATGTCAGCCATATCCGAGGAAGAAGCATTCTTCCTGGCCAAGAAACACTTCGACGAACTGTTTCCAAAGGACTACCCGTGGACCGTCAAGGAGATTGGGAGTCGACTCGTCACTTCATACAGAGAGAGCGGCGTAGAGGCGGACCTCGAATACTTCGAAGGAGGCTTCACAATCAGGTTCGTCTCCTGTCCATACTACAAGTTAGTGGAGACCGGACAGAAGAAATGGCTGTGCAACGTAAGAAAGAGAGCGCTCGAATACGTGGTTTCAAGAGTAACGGTGCGTACGGGCAGACCAGGCAGAGTCAAAGTCATAAGATCGCTCTTGAATGGACAGCATCCGTGTGAATACGCTATCTTCATAGAAGGGTCGCCGGTGAAACAAGGGGTATAGCGCGCTAAAGCACGGAATCCTGAGATTTTCCTTGGATTTCCTAGTATTCTTCGGCGTTCTTTCGTCCTTCAAACCGAAGACATTATCGACGTCTCGTTGACTTTCGATAAAGGTTAAAAGAAGTTGTACGATCATACTGCAAGAAATATTGCCATGGATAACCCGCCTGTGCGGTGAGGTTTTTGGCGAAATGTAAGGTGACTCTTACCACAGGTCGCAGCCTAGCGCAAGGTCTAGGAACTGAGCTAGGCAAGTCCACTCCCAAATACAGGTTGAACGTTGCCATATGCGAATTGAGCGAGGAGACGATGAACTCCCTAGGAATAGAACAAGGAGACAACGTCAGGATCTCGACTCAATTTGGCAGCGTCGTGGTTACCGCTGTGAAAGGCTCTGAAGATTTGCCACTGGGCATGGTCTTTATGCCTTACAGCCCATGGGCTAACCTTCTGATCGACTCTAGAACTGGTGGGACTGGAATGCCCACATATAAGGGCTTGACAGCTGAGATCGAAACCGGGGTCAAAGAGGTTCCGATGGAGCTCAGCAAGCTGCTACTTACTTTCTATGGGAGATGACCCTTCTGTTAGTGGAAGATGTTGTTTGTCCTTTCTGCGGATGCCTGTGTGACGACCTACAAGTAGTCGTCGAGGACGGCAGAATAACCAATGTCAGAAGAGCCTGCGTTTACAGTCTTGCCAAGTTCCTTAACTACAATAGAGACCGACTAGCGCGGCCTCTTCTGAGGAGTGCGGACGGTCTTCAAGAGACCGATATGCACAAAGCAATTGAAGCCGCCGCCAGAATCCTTGTTGAGGCAAAATACCCTCTTCTGTATGGCTGGAGTATGACCTCTTCAGAGACCCAGAGGCTGGGCGTGGAACTTGCAGAAGAACTGGGAGGAGTCATAGACAACACCAGCACAGTCTGTCATGGCCCCGCCATCGAGGCCTATCACGACATAGGGAAATCGACATGCACCCTAGGAGAGGTGAAGAACAGAGCCGACCTGATCGTCTACTGGGGGTCGAACCCACTACAATCTCACATGCGCCACATGTCGAGATACACCCTCGGATCCAAGGGCTTCTTCAGAAAGAAACGTGGAGAGCGGACAGTGGTCGTCGTAGATGTAAGAGAAACCTACACGGCACGCGTGGCCGATGTCTTCTACAAGATTGAGATGAATCGCGACTATGAACTGCTGACCGCCCTCAGAATGGCTGTACATGAAGAAGAGATAGAGCAGGAATCGGTAGCTGGCGTCTCCAACGAGGAGATCGAGGAACTCGCCGATCTCATGATGAGAGCCGAGTTCGGAATAATCTTCTTCGGCGTAGGCTTGACAATGTCGCTAGGCAAAAGCAGAAACCTCGATGCAGCTCTCTCTCTTGTAAGAGATCTGAACAGGCGAACGAAGTTCCTGATCATGGCAATGAGAGGCCACTACAACGTAGCCGGGGCGAACGAGGTATTCGCATGGCAGACAGGGTACCC
>CAYWPD010000030.1:0-11621 GCA_964460055.1 uncultured Candidatus Bathyarchaeia archaeon | reverse complement strand
GTGCTTGAACTTCTGCTTCATGAAGTTAGGAGAATTCGAGGCTGAGACGATGACCCTTGTAATCAAGAATGGTTTCGTCTACGACCCGCTCAACAAGATTGACGGAGAAGTCATGGACATCTCCCTTGCGGATGGGAAAATAGTCGAGTCCGTCAACGAGGGGGAGGCAAAGGTGATCGATGCAAAGGGCATGGTAGTGATGCCTGGAGGCGTGGACATGCACTCCCACATCGCCGGAGCGAAGGTGAATCTGGGAAGAATGCTACGTCCTGAAGATCACCAAGGAGACGAAGAGCCCAAGACGTCAAACACCCGATGCGGAGTCGGGAGCTCAGTGCCCTCAACCTTCGCAACCGGGTATCGCTACGCAAGAATGGGGTACACAACCGTCTTCGAGCCTGCTACGCCTCCCTTGAAGACAAGGCATACGCACGAGGAGCTCGACGATACGCCGATGATAGACAAAGGTTGCTATCCGTTGTTTGGCAACAACTGGTTTGTTATGGACTACATTGCAAAGGGGGAGATCAATAAGTGCGCAGCTTACATCTCATGGATGATCTCCTCCCTGAAGGGATATGCGATCAAACTGGTGAATCCTGGTGGCGTCGAAGCGTGGCACTGGGGCAAGAATGTAAGAGATCTGGATGATACGGTTCCGCACTTCGGAGTCACGCCTCGTCAGATCGTCAAGGGGCTCTGCAGAGTAAACGGTATTCTCAACATGCCTCATCCAATACATGTACACCCCAACAACCTAGGCAAACCGGGCAACTATCTGAACACGCTCAAGACCATGGATTGCGTACGCGGACTCCTAGATAACGGCAGGCCGACAATTCACCTAACGCACTGCCAGTTCACCTCATACACTGGACGGGACTGGATGAATCTCCGCTCTGGAGCAGAAGAGATTGCCGACTACGTAAACAGGCACAGTCACGTCAGCATAGATACCGGACAGGTGGCGTTTGGCGACACAACGACGATGACCGCTGATGGTCCGTTCCAGTTCATACTCTACGAACTATCCGGCAACAGGTGGGTGAATGGAGACGTAGAGAACGAGACCGGCGCGGGCATTGTTCCCTACACCTACAAGAGGAAGAACTACGTTAACGCGACCCAATGGATAATCGGGCTGGAACTGTCCCTGCTGATCAAGGACCCTTGGCGGGTGGTGATGACCACCGATCATCCAAACGCGGGGAAGTTCACGGAGTATCCAAGGGTCATTGCATGGCTGATGAGCCGAAAATCTAGAAGAGCGACCTTAGACAGGATCAATGGCCGAGCTAGGAAGAGAAATGCCCTCGAAGATTTGGACCGAGAGTATTCGCTCGGCGAAGTCGCAACCGTCACGAGAGCAGCTCCCTCAAGACTGCTGGGCCTGCATGCGAAGGGTAGTCTGGGAGTTGGCTGTGACGCTGATATATCCATATATAATCTTGACCCTAGAACGGACTTGTCCGAGAACTACAAAGCTGTCAGGAAGGCATTTCGCCGAGCCGCTTACACCATCAAAGGTGGGGAGATCGTATCTAGAAATGGAGAGATTCTGAAGTCTGTTTTTGGTCAAACCCACTGGGTGAACTCCAAGATATCAGAAGACATCAAAAAGTCGACTATCTCAGACATCCATGAACGGTTCGAGCAGTCTTACACGGTCTCCTTCAACAACTACGGTATCGAAGAGGAGTACCTCCGGTCTTCACACCCGATTGAAGTGAAAGGAGGACTTTGACGTGGCGAGAACTATAACGATCACCCCAAGAAGCGTGCTGACCGTTCCAGTTGAAGTCGAGATACTCAGCCCCGATTTCCTGCAAAACAAGACAATCAGTGAGATTGAATCTTTGCCAACGATGGAGGGGAACCGGCGTCGCGAATTGCGTTCGCTGTTCGAAGTCGAAGCGGGCTCACATGGAGATACTGACGAAGTCACGCTGATTTTGAAGGGCGACTTCAGTAAGGTCAAGAGAATTGGGAAGGCGATGGAGAAGGATTCAGTCCTTGTGCAAGGGAATGCGGGGATGTACCTTGGAGAGGACATGAAGGGAGGATCGATAAAAGTCGAAGGCAACTCGCTCTCATGGGCCGGAACCAGAATGAAAGGGGGAGTCATAGATATCTATGGTGACGCAGGTGACTTCTTGGGAGCGTCCTACCGCGGATCCACGGTGGGAATGAACGGCGGACTAATCAAAGTCAGGAGCAACGCTGGGAACGAGATCGGGTGTTGGATGAGAGACGGCACAATCATCGTCAAAGGCAACGTTGGTCTGTTTCCTGGAATGCATATGAAGAAGGGTACAATACTAGTCGAAGGCAACTCTGATGGACGTGCAGGTGCTTCAATGACCGGTGGAA
The DNA here is from genome assembly GCA_964460055.1 of uncultured Candidatus Bathyarchaeia archaeon. GTDB lineage: Archaea > Thermoproteota > Bathyarchaeia > RBG-16-48-13 > CAYWPD01 > CAYWPD01. The sequence continues at coordinate 9,251 of CAYWPD010000030.1, read as the reverse complement.
GGATAGTCTGCTTGGGCAACATTGGTTCGATCCTACCGAGCTTTCTGTTCGATGACGTGAGAAAAGATGTCAAAGTGGAAGACCAGAGGATCCAAGGTCCATTCTATGTGTTCTCAGGCGATGCCACCGGGAGAGGGGAAGGAAGATTGTACGCTTTGATTCAGAACAACTCTCACTTGAAAGAATATGAAAGGTTCGTGGAGGATTAGAAGGATGTGTGCCGCATTCAAGCGAGGCGCCATAGTGAAGAAGAAGATTGGCGACAACTTGGTGCTCAACCGTGAATTGCTGACAAGAAAATATCGTCTTGTGGTCGATGACGATATTTGCGTCCGGTGCGGCGTCTGCGCGGACGCCTGTCCCAAAGAGGCTATCGAATACCACAGGCCGACATTTAAAGGTCACAGGATTGTGGAGAGACCTTCCATAGATTTCAGGGTGGACAAATGCATTCTCTGCGGGGAGTGCGCATCGGTGTGTCCGACCCGAGCAATTACTTTAGAGATTGATGGTAGAGAAGAGGTTCCGGTGATTCGCGCCAACGTCTTTGCCACCGTAGTGACGACGCAATAAGGGCCGAGAACCAGGATACGGAATTCACAAGATAGCTCCACTCCCAAGTCTCATCACAGCGTTACGAAGAAGCGGGCCGGATAGTTAGTTACTGGAAAAAGGAAGCGCTGCAAGAAAGATCTTTGTTGGTTCCTAGTTTCGAAGCGTCTGCAATAGGCGGCCATCGTTGTCTATGAGAGCGATCTCCACTTTGAAACGTCCATCAAGATGAGTGGAGCACGAGAGGCAGGGATCATAATGCCTTATGACACTCTCAATCTTGTTGGCAAGTTGGTAATCGACTTCTTCGCCTTTGACTAGTCTCTTCGAGATGTTAAGGACACTCCGATTCATCGCTCCATTGTTGTGTGTGGTGGCTACGATTATGTTTGCTCCGGTAATGATGCCATGGTCATTTACTTTGTAGTGATGGATCAGAGTTCCCCGGGGTGCTTCGATCGCAGCCACGCCCTCTCCACGTCTGAACTCGAAGGGAGTCCTTACGTCTTCGTGTAAGATAGAGTCGTCTGACAGGATTGCTTCAGCCTTTTCAATCGCGTAGATGAGTTCCATCAGCCTCGCGGTATTGTAGTGGAAGGTGTCATGCAGCGGATGTCCAAACCGACTGCGGATCTCCTTGAGTTTCGCGGCGGCCTTAGGCATCTCAATGTTCTCGGCAACGTTGATTCTGGCAAGTGGTCCTACCCTGTAGACACCATCGGGCCAGCCTTCCTTCTTGTAATATGGGAACCTAGTATAGCTCCATCCTTCAACATGCTCTTCGATGCGCTTTGGATAGTCTGAAGCCTCGAAGTCCTCTTCAACCGCGCCATCCTTTCCTATTATCCGTATGTTTCCATCGTACAGTTCGAAGTTTCCGCCTCTGTTGAGGGCCATATAGTGGGATTTCCAAGAATCTTCGGAGAGGAGTGACTCGAACTTCTTCTCCACACCCTTTTCCACTGCCGAGATTATCTGGTCAGCTTTGTTCTTGACCGATCCGATCTCGTCCCTCAGATTTTCAAGTCTCCCCTTGCCCGGGTGCTTGGAAATTCCACCCGGCAAAGATGTAGTCGGATGTATAGCGCTTCCACCGGCTATCTCGACGACCTTCTGCCCGAAAGCTCTTACCTCGATTGCTTTGGAGGCTAGCGCAGGATGAGCCTTCAATAGTCCGACTATGTTTCTTTCGGTTGGGCCTACATCTTCTAGGAGAAAATCCGGGCCACCCAAGAAGAGAATGTGAAGCGGGTGATTGTGTATGTATTGCCCCATATGCATCAGTTCTCTAAGCTTTGTAGCTGTCTCTGTGGGGCTGACACCGACGGCTCTATCACAGGCCTTGGCAGATACGAGGTGATGAGAGACCGGACAGATTCCGCAGATTCTGGTCACAATATTCGGTGCTTCTTCGATCGGTCTCCCTTCTAGGAATTTCTCGAATCCCCTGAACTCCATGATGTTGAGAGTTGCTCGATCCACCTGCCCTTGCTCGTTCAGGAATATCGACACCTTTGCATGTCCTTCGACGCGGGTAACCGGTTTAATCGTGAGCGTTTTCTCCTTCAATTGGCAGCCCCCTCAGATGCTTTCTTTCTGATGATGGATGATGCCAAGGTGAATCTGTACGCTGTGCCGACCACATCTATGAAGGACTCCGCCAGCTGTTGAGGGTTCATCGCTTCGGGTGAATCCAATGAGGCTGTCGAGGCTATGGCGCTGATCAGCTTGGCTCCCGCGTCTTTGACTTTCTCGGCTGGTCCGAAGCATCCTCGACAGGGAGTCCCAGCTTTTATGCATCTGGACTCACAGCCGGCTCTGGTTGCGATTCCCAAGCATATGTACCCTTGTTCCAAGAGACATTTCGAAAAGTCAGTCTTCCCCTCTCCCCAGCGGCGTATCTTGTCTATTCTCTTAATCTCCTTCTGAAGGTCGCACTCATCGCAGACCGTCTTCTTCGAGAGTCTCTGAGAACCGCCATTGAGCAGGGTCGAAAGCTGTTCTGCTATGAACTTCGGCGGCGGAGGACATCCCGGTATCTTTGCCTCAATGTTCACGAGGTCATCCACAGGTACGATCCAGTGCTCCAGTCTAGGAATATCCTTCTTCTCGACTATCTTGGAACCGGGCGCAACGTTCACTTCGTGGCTCTGCTTGACGATGGACTCGGGCGAGAAGAGGTTTGCGAGGCCCGGCACACCTCCGAAACAGGAACATGAACCCAAGGTGACGAGGGTTGTACACTTCTCTCGCAGAGCCTTGACCTTCTCAACATCCTCATCCGTCCTAACGCTACCAGTGATGATGCCTATTTCTGATCTGTCGAATGTTCTAGGATCGAGTATTATCGGTGCATAGGTGAGTTCGACACGCTTCAGCAGATCTAGCAGTCCCTCATGAAGGTCCAAGACGGCTATTTCGCACCCAGCGCATCCACTGAGGCTCTCAAAGACAACCTTCAAGGCTACGGCATCTCCTTGACGGCTGAGTTCGGACCGATCTTCTTCAACTTTTCGGCAAAGTCTCGGATAACTTGGCTGAATTTCTCCCCCTCAGAGGCAGAGACCCATTCGAGTCTCAGTCTCGATGGGTCAAAGCCCATATCGCCAAGCATCTTCTTCAAAAGATGGACTCTTCTTTCCGTCCGGTAATTGCCCTTGACGTAGTGGCAGTCTCCAAGGTGGCAGCCTACAACGAGCACTCCGTCCGCACCCATGCTCAGACCTGTCAGGATCATTGACGGGTCGATGCGGCCGCTGCACATTACTCTGATTATTCTTACGTTAGCTGGATACTGGATGCGGCTCGTGCCTGCCATGTCAGCGCCTGCGTATCCGCACCAGTTGCAGAGAAAGCCGAGTATGCGGGGTTCAAAGTCCTCTTTCATCTACGCGCCTCCGACGGCTGCAACGATCTGGCTCATCAGCTGATCGTCGGTGAAGTGGTTCGCTTTGATCGCTCCCGCAGGGCAGGAGGATACACAGACACCGCATCCCTTGCACTGAGCCTCGTTGGCTTTGGCTGTTTTCTGTTCGATATGGATTGCCTGATATGGACACAGGTCAATGCAGACCTTGCAGCCGCTACAGACATCTTCGTCTATGGATATGAAGTAGGGTTCGATAGTGACTTTCCCCTGGCCCATAAGGCTTGCAGCGCCTGAGGCGGCTCCCTTGGACTGCGCAACGGTATCTGGGATGTCTTTGGGACCCTGCGCAACTCCACAGATGAAGACTCCGTCGACTAAAGTGTCGACAGGTCTGAGCTTGGGATGAGCCTCGGAGAAGAAGCCTTCGGGTCCTCGCGAGATTCTGAGGAGTGACTGGACTTGATCCGTCTGTTCGTGGGGTTGGAGGGCTGTTGAAAGGATAACTAGATCTGTCTCGATCTCAACCGGTCGGCCGAGCATAGTATCCTCTGCTCGAACAAGCAGATCGTGTGTGGCCGGTTCCTCCATGACTTCAGCCACCTTGCCTCGGATGAAGGTCACGCCGTACTCCCTTGCAGCCTTCTCGTAGAACTCTTCGAAACCTTTCCCGTATGCTCGGATATCTATGAAGAACTCATGAACTTCCGCCTCTGGATGCTTCTCCTTGATCTGTCGAGCTTGTTTCATGGAATACATGCAACATATGCGAGAACAGTAGGAGTTCGCCCGTTCATCTCTTGAGCCGATACAGTGTAGAAACGCGATCCTACCCGGCTCTTGCATATCTGAAGGACGTAGCACCTTTCCGCCAGTCGGCCCAGAGGCGTTGAGCATCCTCTCCATCTCAATGGCAGTGATGACGTTCGGGTAGACTCCATACCCGTACTGTTCCTCCTTTGAGGGATTATACGGCCGGTATCCGGTTGCGACTATTATCGTGCCCGCGATGATTTCTTCTTCTCTCTCTGATTCATTGAAGTTGATTGCTTTGGGTCCGCATTTATCCTCGCATTGTCTGCACGTTAAAGGTTTGAGTCCTATGCAACTCTTATCGTCGATTGTATATGTGGTAGGCACGGCCTGTGGGAACGGAATGTAGATCGCCTTTCTCCATGTGAGCTCCACATCGAACTCGCTTGGCACCTCAATCGGGCAAACTGGCACACAGTCCCCGCAGGCGGTGCACTTCTTCGCATCTACATAGCGTGGTTTACTTCTGATCTTAACCCTAAAGTTCCCTACGTACCCCTGAACATCAACTACCTCAGCATAGGTACGGAGATTCACGTTAGGATGTCGAGCGACTGAGACCATCTTAGGCGTTAAGATGCAAGCCGAGCAGTCCATCGTGGGGAATGTCTTATCAAGCTGGGCCATATGACCTCCCACCGTAGGCGAAGACTCCACAAGATACACTTTGTAACCGGCATCTCCAAGGTCGAGAGCAGCCGAGATCCCAGCTATTCCCCCTCCGATGATTAAGGCGGTTCTTTCGACACTGACTTCTCTAGGGGTCAGCGCTTCGAGCTTCGCTGCTCTGGCGACGGCCATTCTGACCAGGTCTTTAGCTTTCTCAAGGGCCTTGTCTTTCTCGAACATATGCACCCAAGAGTCGTGCTCCCTGAGGTTGGCTACATCTAGGAGATATGGATTCATACCCTCTTGGGAGAGGACGTTTCGAAACGTTGGCTCATGCATCCTCGGACTGCAGGCTGCAACGACAACTCTGTTGATTTTGCCTTCTCTGATCGCTTTTCTGATCAACTCTTGCCCCGGCTCGGAACACATATAGGAATAGTCCTCGACCAACGACACTCCAGAGAGCATCTGAGTGTATGTATGAAGTTCCTTGACGTCGATGACGCCTGCTATGTTCAAGCCACAGTGACAGATGAAGACTCCAACTCGCTCAGGCATCGCCATCACTCTGCAAGTACTGAATGCTGTTTGTGCGAGCTCCATTTGGCTCCATGTCCAATCGTGCAGAAAGTATACGTCGGTTCCGAACCCACTTAGACACGATCCCGAAAGGATAGGCGGTCTTTGTTGGTCAGCTCGGATATGAAGCTTGAGGTAGACTCAATTGCTTTTTGGGGATTACGCCCGCGCAAGCATTATACGCTGTGAAGAACTCTTGACCATCGAGGGAATTGTTTGGTAGTGAAGATTGGATTCGTCAAGCTTGGATGCATCGGGTCCTCTATCCTTCTGGATTTGCTGCTCGACGAAAGAGCAGAGCGGCAAGACATAGACGTACGAGTAGTATCCGCTGGGGCGAAAATGGCGGTCGCGTCTGCTGAAGAAGTGGCCGTCAAAGCCAGCGAGTTTGGGTCAGACTTCTATGTCGTCACAAGTCCAAACGCCTCGCTTCCAGGTCCGACGAAAGCTAGAGAGGTTTTGGCGGCTACCGGAAAACACGTTATCGTGGTTTCCGACGGGCCTACTGAGAAGGTGTCTGCTGAGCTTGCGAAGAAGGGGTTCGGATACATAATTGTTCATGCTGATTCGATGATTGGAGCAAGACGTGAGTTTCTCGACCCTGTGGAAATGGCCATATTCAACTCCGATATGATCAAGGTATTGTCAATAACGGGCGTATACAACATCCTCTACAAAGAGATTGATCGGATCATCGAATCAGTTAAGACCAACTCTCCGATTTCTCCATGCGCGGTAGTCGTGGAGAAGGAGACCGCAACCTCTGCTGCAGGCCTTCAAAACCCTTACGCGAAGGCCAAGGCTATGGCCGCATTTGAAATTGCCCGAACCGTGTCAAGAGTGACTACAGAGGGCTGTTTCAAAGTACAAGAGCGAGATCGCTATACCATCATTGTGGCATCAGCTCATGAGATGCTCCGCACGGCGTCGAAGCTGGCAGAGGAGGCAAGAGAGATCGAGAAGTCAAACGACGCAGTCCTTAGAAGGCCGCACTATGACGACGGAACTCACCTTGAGAAGAGAAATCTCATGGAGAAGCCTGTGAAGCCATCGGCCCAATCTCGATAGCCATTCAGACAGGCAGCAGCTCTGATTCTATTTTGTCAAGTCTTTTTTCTTCAAGCTCTCTGTCCTGGCCTATCTGGTTCAGCGTGGATTTTCTTGACGATAACATTTGTAGGATATGCGCCGGGCTCGGCGACCCTCCGCTCTTTCTCCTCTTGACGCTCGCCACGGGATCGCATATCTCTTTGAAATCAAAAGACGCTGTCAGTCTCTTCCCTGTTGCGGTTGAGAAGATCTTTGCAAGATCTTTCTGCCTTGCCTCTTTCAGCGGAACACCTCTGTCAACTAAGCCTTTGACCAGCTTTGCCACAATTTCATGGGCCACTCGGAATGGGATTCCGGTCTCAACCGTTAGGAGTTCGGCGAGGTCGAGGGCTGCAATGTATCCTTCCGTGGCAGCATTCTTCATACGGCCCCGATCGAACTCTATCTTTGCGATGACTTCTTGCAGCATATCCAAGGAAGTCACGACGCTATCCAGACTCTGCCAAAGATGAGGTTTGGTTTCCTGTAGATCTTGACTGTAACCCGATATCAATCCCTTTGTCATCACAAAGAGAGATGAGAACACAGCTAGCGGAATGCCAGATCTCCCTCTCATCAACTCCAAGACTTCAGGGTTCTTCTTTTGCGGCATCACACTCGAGGGGGAAGCCAATTCGTCAGGCAGTTCAGCGAAGCCGAACTCGGAGGACGACCACAGAATAAGCTCCTCCGCAATCCTGGAGATGTTGTTTGCTATGATTGCGAGGTTCGCAGCGAGTTCGAGCACGAAGTCTCTGGAGCCTACGGCATCCATACTGTTCTCGATGATTGACTGGAATCCTAGGAGTCTGGTGGTTTCGGCTCTGTCGATCGGAATTGAAGTCCCAGCAACTGCGCAGGCTCCCAGCGGGTTCATGTTGACTCGTCTGTAGGATTGGACTAGCCTCTCTTCGTCGCGCATGAAAGCGTCTACATATGCGAGGAGCCAATGAGCCAAGGTCGTTATCTGTGCATGCTGAGTATGGGTGTAGGCAGGCATAACAGTCTCCAGTTCATTCTCGGCGCGTGAGATCATAACCGACATCAAGTGATGAAGCACTCGCCTGATGTCTAGGATCTCTCTCCTAAGCTTCATCCGAACGTCGCACATCACCTGATCGTTCCTGGAGCGACCGGTGTGAATTCGCCCGCCGATTTCCCTTCCATGTTTGGATATGACGTAGGCCTCTACAAGCGGATGGATGTCCTCGTATTTTCCGATCGCCTGGATGGTGCCTTCTCTCAATTTTGTGAGGGCTTCGAGAAGGCCGTCTGTGATCTTGTCGAGTTGCTCCTTGGAGATTATTCCCTGCTTGAAGAGCATCTTGTCATGGGCCAGTGTGCAGTAGATGTCCTCCTCAGCTATCCTCATGTCTTCTTTCATGCTGCTCACAAAGTACCTTGCTCTGTCTGTTAGTTCTCTTGAAAGCCTTGACCGTAGAATATCTGAGTCTTCCGCCATTCGATCACCTTCAGTCTTGTCACATCTTTCGGCGAAGGCTAAGTCATCGCATTTCTTTCGCCGAATCCAAGATCGTGAGAGGATTTCACGAGATTATTTCCGTATCGGTAAGCAGGCGACGGCTCTTCCATGACCGAGATCGAATGGTTTTATAGCTTGAGGAGCGGATATTCTTCAAACCGTATCGAGGGAGATCGATCACAATGGTGATCTGTTTCGTTCTGATTAACAGCGAACTCGGCGCGGAAGAGGAGATACTTGCCAAGTTGAAGAAGATGCAAGGGGTCAGAGAATCATTCCCAGTTTATGGAGTCTACGACATAATCGCCAAGGTTGAATCCCCGACGATGGAAGAACTTGACGCCTTGGTTAACAGTATTAGGAGAATCGATAAAATTAGATCAACAATAACCATGGTTGCCATGAGCGAGAAGGAAACCCTCGGATTCAAGCGATAGATCTGCACCTATCCTTGTATCCTTCTGACTTTCTTGATGGGCACGTCTTTCTGAATGGCCTAGACTTCGAATCAGGAGATATGTAATAGAGGCTCTGTCCTATTCTCGCACTTGGATCATTGGCCATACACGCCCGCTCGACAGGTCTCCCGTGCATGGGGCAGAGAAGTATGTGTGATGCCTGAGGCCGCCGGGGCATTAGGTGATATACGTGGGTGGTTCTTTCCACTTACGTTTGATCGGAATAAGGTAGTTCTTCTTCATGAGCTGTTCGAACTCTTTCTCTGAACTTGACAGAGCGAACATCGGCCCGATTCTGAATAGGGTCTGTTCCCGCTTCTTAGACCGCTTTGCCCTTTCCTGTTTGTTCATTGCACGCCCCCTTATGCTCAACCCCTTCTAGATTCGATAAGGCCTCCTTTTTTCCTTTGCTGAGTGGCTACGAAAAGAGAATTCGCGATCACTAACCAATTGATGTGCGCGCCCATCCTAGGGATACGTTCCGTCTATGGCCTATGATCTCCAAAAATGAAAACGCCGGACGATTGGAGGGGACCGCCACCTCCACCTTTCCGCTGAACGTTTCCGTTCCTCGGACCGGCTTTTTAGCGGAATGACCCAGCTTTTCAGCTGATTGCTTTCGTTTCCCTTTCGGGGAACTACTCACCTTCACTCCAGCGTTCCTTTCGGTTCGCTCGAGTGACCCTGTCTTGCTCCCCTTTCGGTTCGCTCGACAGATCCTCCGCACGGCCCTCCTACTCGCCATCTCTTTCGAGTTGGTTTTCGGTTTTCGCCTAAACCGTCCGGCAAACGCATAAAGAAG
>CAYWPD010000029.1:21245-23110 GCA_964460055.1 uncultured Candidatus Bathyarchaeia archaeon | reverse complement strand
GTACATCGTCGAGAGGGATGCTTACGACAGGGTCAATGCAAGTGATTTAATCAAACGCATACCCCGGAAGGACAACGGGCCTAGGTTGGAGCTGATACAGGTGGCCTGTCGTTTCCTCCCATCGCAGAGAAGCCCGCCCAAGGCTTCAAAACGGATGAACACGCTGAGATAGACGTCTGACAGCGAGAAGATCAAAAGAAAGAGAAGGGATTTGCGGGAGACATCGCCATACGTTGCTGGTTCAAGTCCGGCCCTCGACACCACTTGATAGACCCGCGGCATTTTGCTGAAATCCCCATTCGAAATCACACTTCCAGTCGCAGTCTCCTCGCTACAATTAGGTAGTATCCTGCCAGCCCCTTCCATCTCCCCCATCTCTCAGCAATTTGCCGCGCCTTCTCACTCGTGATCTCTGCATCATGAGAGTAGTAGTGTGAGATACATCTCCTCAGACCCAGGTCGTCTGCCGGTATTGCATCGAGTCTGTTCATTCCTCTGAGCAGGGTAAGCTCCGCCGTCCAAACACCGATTCCACGTACCTTGTCTAACTCATCAACGATCTCACTCGTATCTTGATAACTCTTGAACTTCTCCAGGTCAAGCTCCTTGGACGCGACTGATGCGGATATCTCTCTGATGTATTCCGTTTTCCGTCTGCTCAAACCGCAAGAGAGGAGTTGTTCGGCACTGGCAGCCGACAATCGTCTGGGGGTTGGAAAAGCGTAGTAAACTTGGCGGCCTATGTGCAGAACATCGCCGAAGGATTTGACGACATTCGTTTCCAGTGCATGAGCGACTCTGAGTGAAATCTGCTGCTCAATTATCGAAGAGATCAGTGCTTCGAAGATACTGGCAGTGTTCGGACTCTTTAGACCCCGAAGTTCCTGAGTCAATCTGTGCATTGTTTCATCGGTTTTGACGTGTTCATAGAATGGCTTGAGGTCAAGTCCCAGATTGAGACAGCTATCGACTATCTCTTTGGCCGTTTTCACGTCGCTGTCGGAGATCTCATCGACTGATTCGAGTTCGATTATGAGCTTTGGATTGTCGATGGTTCCCGAAGATTCTATGCTGAGAAATGCGAGCTTGTCTCCCAGCCTTACGACCTGCCAATACCTTTCTTTCTCGAATCTGCGAATCTGTCCGTCGCCCTCAGAATAGATGCTGAGACTTAGATCAAAATCATAAGGCGGGATCGGTCTTACCGTCAGTCGCATGCCAAAAGGATCGTTTGGATGTTTCTTAAAGGCCTTCTTTGAAACCAGATCCTCGACCTTGCGATCTGGAAACAGGAGATAACACTTACATTCCTTCAGCTCACTTTCAGATGAGCCGAACGGACATCAGCGAGGTTATGCAATTTGAAAGCTTTGGTGAAGTATGCTCAGGGCAAGGATAACATGGAGATCCGTGAAGTTACAACCCCGGAGAATAGGGACGACGAAGTATTGATTGAAGTGAAGAGCGCCGGGATATGCGGCACCGATCTCCACATTCAAGAGGGCACTTTTCCGGTCAATGCGCCGGTCACGGTTGGCCACGAATTCTCAGGAATCATCGCACAGAAAGGTAGCGAGGTCGCCGGTTGGAGCGTCGGAGACAGGGTGACCTCCGAAACCCATGCATACACCTGCGGCGAATGCTACTACTGCCTCACCGGACACTACAACCAGTGCCCCCACAGGAAAGGATTCGGCTACGGACTCGACGGAGGATTCGCAACATATGTGGCAACGAAGGCGAGGCTCCTACACAGACTGCCAGATGATGTATCATTCGACGAAGCGGCCTTGTCATCACCCTCTGCAGACATGATTCACGCAGTCATCTGCAATACAAACATCCAGCCGCTTAGCAGAGTCGCC
>CAYWPD010000029.1:18999-21145 GCA_964460055.1 uncultured Candidatus Bathyarchaeia archaeon | reverse complement strand
AACACTTGGATCGACTGGGAGAGAGCGCTCAAATTCATGTCCAGAAGAGAACTTCGATCAGACCTCTTGATAACACACAAGTTGCCGCTCAGAGACTGGGAAGAAGGCTTCAGACTGGCTCGAGAGAGGAAAGCTATCAAAGTCGTCCTCCATCCAGAGGACTAAGAAGAACTGATGTTTATCAGCCGGAAGCTCTGAAAACTTCTCTCGACATATTGCGCACTGAAAGATGGTGATCTAGCATGAAGTATTGGATGCAGGAGATGCGTTGGAGGGAGGTCGAGGAAGCCATACAAAAGAACGGAGGCGTGGTTCTAGTTCCAGTTGGAAGTACTGAGCAACATGGCTACCATCTCCCTCTAGGTACCGACTCCTACTGCGCAATTGGGCTGGCTGAAGATGTCGCAAAGCGGACGGGAGCATTGATCGCTCCTCCCCTGTGGATGGGGTGGTCGCCTCACCACATGGCCATTACAGGTACGATAAGCATCCGCTCGGAGATCTTGGTCGAGTTCGTCGCAGACGAGCTTAGAAGTCTTGCAACCCACGGGTTCAAGAAGATCGTAATAATCAACGGTCACAGGATCGCAAACCTATCTCCTCTTACAGAAGCTGCTTGGAAGGCAAAGAGCGAAACCGGCGCCGAGGTGCTCATAGTGGATCCAGCTTTCATGGGGCAGGAAGCAGCAAGAGAGTTAGACATCGCCGAATACTCGCACGGTGACCAATTTGAGACCTCGCACATGCTCTATCTACATCCAGAGCTCGTCGCGATGGAGAAGGCTGTGGCATATCACCCGCCAAAGAGGAGATTCTTCATAAGCGATCCGAGAGAGAAGGGCGACAGGCTGCATATCGGTGGTACCTTCGCGAGTCTGGAGCAGATGAGGAAGATGAAGGAGATCTCAGGTGGAACAACTGGAGATCCATCCCGATCTACGAGAGAGACCGGGGAAAAGCTGCACAGAGCAATCGTCGAGAATATAGTCTCACTCATCAAAGACCTGAAGAAAGCATAACCATCGTCTGCACACTGATCGAAGTCTCAGATGCAGGATCCGTAGCAATCAATAGACGTCGTGAGACCGTGACTCCTAGAACCAAGATAATCATTCTAGTCGTTGTCATAGTCTTTGATGTCTTCGTCACAATCCCGCTCTTTGTTAGTTTCCAAGCCACCCATATCAGGACAGTCTCAAGCAAAACCCCAGCAGACTACGGGCTGCAATACCTAAACTTCACGGCGGTCACGGAGGACGGAATCTCTATCAGCGGCTGGTTCATACCAGCAGCCAGCAACTCTACGGTGATAGTGTCGCACGGCTACGGAGGAAACAAGGGCACGGTGCTACTCGCCGCCAAGCTCCTGCACGATGGCGGATTCAACTCGGTCCTCTTCGATTTCCGCGGATGTGGAGAGAGCGGAGACTCACCCACAACCTTCGGCGTAAAAGAGGCGAGGGATGTACTCGCGATAGTGGAATTTGTGAAATCTCGGACTGGACTGGATCCCGACAGAATAGGCGGACTGGGCTTCTCAATGGGAGCAGCAACCATGATCATGACAGCAGGTCAAACCTCCGACCTAAGAGCGGTGGTCGCGGACAGTCCATACTATGATTTCAGAGAGACAGCAAGATTCAGCTTCACCCACTATACGAAGCTGCCAGGACTGTTCTTCGAGATCACATACAATCTTGGGCGACTCTGGATGGGTGGCGCCGACCCAGACGCAGCTTCGCCCTATAGGTACGTGGACAAGATCCCGCCGAACGCGGTCTTCCTGATCCAAGGGAAATCAGACTCCATAGTCCTACCTGACAGCGCATACCGGCTATACTTACGGGCGAAGGAGCCGAAGTACAACTGGACATCGATAGACGTGGGACACACTGAAGCCTACGAAAGATACCCCGAACTCTACCAGAGGTACGTGATCTCCTTCTTCAGACACTACCTGATGGGAGACCTCACACTGGAGATGCCGCAGTAGATCACGAGGCCACGCGTCGTACGATCTCCGCTACGTATTCCAGATCTTCCTTGGACATGCCCTGATGCGTGGGAATCGAGAAGACTTGGCGCGACGCCTTTTCAGTCTGCTTGAGTTCGATCTTCTCCCTACCGGAGAAGGCGCGGTAGAACT
>CAYWPD010000029.1:1750-18899 GCA_964460055.1 uncultured Candidatus Bathyarchaeia archaeon | reverse complement strand
AGTCGTTGTAGCTGCGCCCTGCCTAAAGCAGCGACCACTTCAGGCATCCTGTAGTTGTGGCCGAGCCTGACAGATTCGTTTCCTCTTCCTTCGCCGTGATTTCGAATCATTCTCAAAGCGTCAGCATATTCCTCACTGTTTGTTGTTGTCATGCCTCCTTCGCCGACAGCAAGGTTCTTCGAGGCATAGAAGCTGAAACACGCGATGTCGCCCATCGTGCCAACTTTGGCTTCCTTGTACTCTGCTCCGACTGCCTGCGCAGCATCTTCCACGATAGAGATGCTGTACTTCTCTGCAATCTCGCGAATCCCGTCCATACTTGATGGAAGGCCATACAGGTGAACAGGTACAACCGCCTTTGTCTTCTTGGTCACAGCGTCTTCGACGCTCTCTGGATCGATGCAGTACGTCTGAGGGTCTATGTCCGCGAAGATGGGCTTCGCTCCAGTCAATGCGACAGATTCAGCCGTAGCCACAAAGGAGAAGCTGGGAACGATGACCTCGTCTCCCGGACCTATGCCAAGGGCCATGAGAGAGGCGTGGAGAGCGGCGGTGCCAGAGCTGACAGCTACAGCGCGTTTTGCGCCGACGAAATGTGCGAAGTCGCTCTCGAACTGTGAGACGTTTGGTCCTGATCCGGTCCTCTCGGTTAGGATTCCGCTCTTCAAGATCTTCGTGACGATCTTGATGTCTTCGTTCGAGATCGATAGCTTGCTTATCGGTATGGTCTCCCTCAAGACGCATCATCTGAAGACATCAGGTCTTCAACTCTTGAACGCTTTATGTCTTTCCAACTAGCGAAAAAATCTCTCTAGCACAGAATTGGGTGATAGAGTGTGCTCGCGTCCGGCCGGAATCAATCAGCCGATGTTGAAGGTCTTGCGGGCCTATTCGGACGGTGACCAATCAGAAGTTGTCTGACCGGAGCAACATGTTTTGGGTCAATGGCTTGGGTCATTCGGAACAGTTTTAAACTACCATCCGTAGGGACACGCGTATGAAAAAGGATCAAAGTAATAAGCCTGCGAAAAGCGTGGACGATTACCTTGCGGCGGTTCCAGAGGAGGCTCGGGCCGTTCTTGAAGCGCTTCGCAGGACGATCAGGGACGCTGCGCCGAAGGCTGAAGAGGCTATTAGTTACCAGATTCCAGCTTTCAAATATCATGGGCCACTGGTCTTCTTTGCCGCATTCAAGAACCATTGCAGTTTTTATGTGGCGAGTAAGTCGGTCATGAAGACATTCAGCAGCGAACTCAAGCCCTATGATACTTCCGGGACAACCATCCATTTCTCGGCCGAAAATCCACTTCCCGCGACGCTCGTCAAGAAAATCGTCAAAGCAAGAATTGAAGAGAATGAAGCGCGCGCAAAAAAACGCAAATAATATCCGGCCCACGCGGCCTCGTCTGAAAAGGTGGCAAGCGCAATCCTGCCTTTTCACACGTCATTTCCTAAGAAATGCGATGTGTCATTCTGCGTTTTCTTGCTTAGCTCAGGCTCATTGTTTCGAGCCTAGCGGACGGTTTGAGAAGCCTTCGATGCTCAATCATCATGCATCGATCCATGACGACCTCTATTCCGTTCTTCCGAGCTTCTCGGGCGGCCTCTTCGTTCGATATGTCCAGTTGCATCCATATCACGAGGGGATGTCCGAAGTGTCCTTTCATCTCGACAGCTTCCTTGACTATCTGAGGTACCGCATCTGAGGGCCTGAAGATGTCGATGACGTCGATCCGCATCTTCAGATTGTCGGGCAGAGACTGGAGATTCGGCCAACACTTCTCGCCAAGAATCTCGCCTGCAAATGGGTTAATCGGTATGATTTGGTAGCCTTCTCTTTTGAGGTAGGATGCGACTATGTAGCTGTCCTTGTTTGGGTCTCTGGATAGCCCGATGATGGCTATTGTACGTCTGTCTAGGATTGATCTTATTCTGTCGTCCTCGTTCATGCTGACACCTGCCCAGTCCAACCTCGTCTCTCAGGCCGTTACGATTCTGGATACGCGTGAGATCGGATGTCCTTTCGCCCTGAGCTCCAAGGTATTGAACCATCCGAAGGGGGTTCTCTCGACTTGGAAACCACGTCCCACCAAAATGTCTTGGATCCTCTTCAGCACTTCAATGGCGGCTTCAGGCGAGCCGAGATCTGCAAAGAGATGCGCGAAGGAATGCAGCACAACCTGTCTTACTTTCAACTGATCTGCCAGCTTCACAATCTCCACTGAGGCGTTCTGGGAGACAGCTTCTCGCGAAACCTCATCAGCCCGTTCGACGCTGGCCAGAACCAGCAACCCTTCATCGATTCGGGTCGTCCTCTTTGACGGGTCGAACTCCTCTACGATCTTGGAGCGGCCCTTCTCGGTTATTGTGGACGAGAAGTAGTCGACATGCAACATCAGGAGCCTCATCAGGCCTCACGAAAGTCCAATCAACGACTTCGAACCAAATAACTTCGATTGGTGAGATATTGAGCCAAGGCAAGTGGAGTCCGCCCAAATGGATGTACAGAGGTAGACGTCCGGCCAGCGACGAAGCCTACCTAGAGAACATGAGCAGGGTGATATTCTTGGCTGGATTGAGCTGGAGGATGATCGAGGAGAAGTGGCCTAGCTTCAAACGTGCTTTCAGGAACTTCTCAATAGATGAGGTGGCAAGCTTCGGCGAGGATGACTTGAAGCGCCTCATCAATGATGCAAGTATTGTGCGGAATCGGGCGAAGATAGCTGCGACATTAGAAAACGCGAAACAGTTCCAAGACATAAGGAAGCGCTTCGGATCCTTCCAGTCCTACCTTGACAGTCTCGACAAGTCCAACAACTACGCTCTGGCTGTGAAGGAGCTGGGCAAGAAGTTCAGCCGATTGGGACCAAGCTCGGCCCGCATCTTCCTCTACAGTGTAGGAGAGGATGTCAAGCGCCCTCAAGAATAGTCATCATTAGCAGTTCGGAACCTCAAGAATAGTAACCGGAAAACTCTGCACTTCTTCAAAATCCTTGGCGAAAGACTTACACGCGGAAGGCCTAACTATGGCTCGCCCGTTCTCACAGATCTAGAGAAGGGCAGAAAGAGAAGCTGACGCTGGGATCCTGCGACATGAAGATCGATCAGTTCTTGGTTGAACGGTTCTTGAACACGTACGAACATAACGTCGAGCTGAACTTGGCGGAGACTTGCGTCGACCCATTCAAGTTGAACGAGTTTTTAGCCCTCATGGGCCGGGAGAACTTCTTGGAAGAACTAAAGGAAATGCAGTTGACTTACGGCTTCATAGAGGGTTCCCCCGACCTACGACAGGGACTGGCAAACCTCTACAAGAACATGAAACCTGAGAGTATACTGCTAGCAAACGGGGCGATCGGAGCGAACTTCCTCGTCTTTTACAGTCTGGTTGAACCCGGCGACACGGTCATCTCCGTTTTCCCTACTTATCAGCAGCTGTACAGTACGGCCGCGTCATTCGGCGCGAATGTCAAGAGGCTTCGCCTAACTTGGGAAAACCACTGGCTACCCGACGCAGCTGAGCTGAAAGAACTCATCGACAAGAAGACCAAACTCATCGTGATAAACAATCCAAACAACCCTACCGGGAGCCTAATCGAGATAAACCTCTTGGAGGAGATCTGCGCCATCGCGGAGGAGGCAGGTGCATATCTGCTCTGCGACGAATCGTACAGAGGCCTATACGTTAGACCGGACGACTCTGCGCCATCCGTCGTTGACCTGAGCGAGAGAGGTGTGGCGACCGGCTCCTTCTCCAAACCGTTCTCATTAACAGGGCTGCGCCTAGGATGGATCGCTGCAGGCAAACAGGTCATAGAGGAGTGCATGCGCCATAGAGACTACACAACGATCAGCAATGCTATGATTGATGACGCACTGGCGGCGCTCGCGATGAAACATGTGGACCGAATCTACAAGCGCAACCTGCAGATTATCCGAACCAATCATCAGATTCTCTCGAGTTGGATCGAAAATGAGCCTTTGATAGAGTGGGTTCCTACCAGAGCTGGAAGCATCGCCTTCCTCAGATATCGACTCAGTATGCCGTCTGAAGAGCTCTGCATCCGCCTCATCAAGGAGAAAGGGACGCTACTCGTTCCAGGCTCCTGCTTTGAGATGGAGGGTCATCTGAGAATGGGCTACGGATGCAAGACCGAGGTTCTGAAGGCAGGGCTGGCGCGATTCAAGGAATTCCTCAACTCTCACAAATGAGGAATGTTGCAGAACGGATTCAATGAAACAGTTCTCCGGCGTGAAGGTGCCGCAGCAACGTCCTAAAACTGTCGAAGATCTTCGAATGATTTCGAATGAAATGAAGGAAAAGACGAGTCTTCAGCTTATCCTCCAGACAACAGCTTAACGGCTTTGGCTGCCCAATCCGGATCTCTCAAAAGCTCCCTGCCCACGGCCACCAAGTCCACCCTTCCTGCCCTAATCACTCTGTCAGCATACCTCGGTTCCCTGATGCCTCCAACTCCTATCACCGGTATCTTGACGGCGTTCTTGATCCGCTGAGCTTGAGGAATGAAATACCCCTGCCTGTCTGGGCCCGAACGCCTCTGAGCGCTGATGGGACGATCTCCACAGAGGCCCCCCGAAACGTCGATTATATCGACGCCAGCCTCCTCTAGCCTCTTGGCAAAGCTCTGGGAGTCCTTGATATGGACTCCTGCGGGGTCAAAATCAACCGAGCCCAAACGGTAGAGCAGAAGTTTCCGGCCGATCCCGCGCTTAACCTTCTCGACAACCTCTAGGGGAAATCTCATCCTGTTCTGAGGTGATCCACCATATCCGTCTTGGCGCTGATTGGCTAGAGGGGAGTAGAACTGGTTGAGGAGAAACCCGTGTGCACCGTGGATCTCAACTCCATCGAAACCGGATTTCACAGCCCTCTGAGCTGCCGCAGCGAACGACTCGGCCAAAAATCCTACCTCCTCAATTGTGAGTTCTCGTGCGTTCTCAGTGGGGGAAGGAGCCACCGGCTCTCCTCCGTCAGTTCTTATGGCCTCCCTCCCAGCGTGGTTGATCTGAATCACAGCCATAACTCCGGCTGTGTGGATGCGGTTTGAGAGCTTCTCCAGTCCGGGAACCAGTCGATCTTCATGTATTCCCAGCTGCCTCTCGCTGAGCTTTCCATCGAGGGTGACGTAACTGTGCTCAACTATCAACAAGCCCAAGGCCTTGGAACGCCTGACATAATGCTCAACAAGCCTCTCAGTTACGGCTCCATCTCTTGTCGCGAGACCCGTATTCATTGGAGGTAAAACGATTCGGTTCCTCAGCGTCACTCCCTTTACATCCAGCGGATCTAGGAGACCAACCATTGAAGGCACCTTATCCAGCCTTGTGCGAACGACTCCTAAAGATCTTCAGTAGATAAATCCTTGGGAGTCGCTGATTGCTGTTTTTGTCTAGTGTAATGCCTTGAGAAACCTTATAATGCAGGCATCTTAGAACGCTAGCTCGACGCGACCGTAGTCTAGCCTGGTTTAGGACGTCGGCCTGCCACGTCGTTGACCCGGGTTCAAATCCCGGCGGTCGCACCACCCACAGAGCGAATTTGCACCATTACGCGAGTCCGCTCCGATCTGCTTTTCCCGGTTTTCAGGAACGCAATTCGGCAGGCAAAGTTTTGGAGGGAGAGTAGACGTCCGTAATATTCAGACTGGCAGAGGTGATCTTGGAAACTACTTCCGCAACGAGTTTGAAGCCGCAATAATCTTGCGCGCTTACATTCTAATTCGCAAAATGGCAGGCCACAAAGTGCTCTGCTTCTATCTCCACAAGGCTCGGCTCCTTTGACTCGCACACATGATCGTTCAACGGGCACCTACTGTGAAACCTGCATCCAGGAGGGGGATTTATCGGGCTTGGTACTGTTCCACCTATTGGAGGTATCTCTGGCTTGTAGTCGGGATCAGGCACCTGAACGGAAGACAATAGAGCCTGCGTATATGAATGAACTGGCCTTTTGAAGATTATCTGCTTCGGGGCCTTTTCTACTATCTTCCCTAGATACATCACGGCTACATGGTCACTCATGTGTTTTATTACTGCGAGATCATGGGAAATGAAGAGATAGGTTAGCCCGATCTCAGACTGCAGCTGCCTTAACAGATTGAGGATCTGAGCCTGCACTGAAACGTCGAGTGAAGACGTGGGTTCGTCCAAAACCAAGAGCTTCGGATTAAGTGCGATCGCCCTAGCTATTCCGATCCTCTGCCTCTGTCCGCCGCTGAACTCATGCGGAAATCTATACATGTGATCCGGATTCAAGCCCACCTTAGCCAAGAGCTCTTGCACTTTTTCACGTAAATCGAGCCCTTTTACTCCTCCGTGGATCTTCAGTGGTTCCCCGACTATTTCTTTCACGGTCATCCTCGGATTGAGAGAAGATTGCGGGTCTTGAAAAACCATCTGTAGGTTTGCTCTAACTCTCCTTAGATCTTCCTTCTCCAGACTCGTTATTTCTTCATCATCAAACACGATGGAACCGGAGGTTGGTTCGACAAGTCGGACAACCAATCTTGCGAGCGTTGTCTTTCCGCACCCGCTTTCGCCAACGATTCCCAAGGTTCGACCTCGGGGAACAGAGAAGCTTACTTTGTCCACAGCATGGACGTTACCGACAGTCTTTCGAAAGATGCCACTCTTCAAAGGAAAATATTTGACCAGATCCTTTGTTTCAAGCAGAGGAGTATCCACTTAGTGATTCTCCCCAAAGATGCATGGTTTCGTATAGATATGACACGCCACAAAATGGGAGGGCTCGATTTCGACCGGCAGAGGTTTTTCTTCTAGGCACGGAGCACGAGCTAGGTTGCATCTAGGGTGGAATCGACAACCAGCAGGCGGATTGATCAAATCCGGCACGGACCCCATGATGGAAGCCAGCTCAGAGGCCTCTTCATGAAGCTTCGGGATGGATTTCAGCAGCCCGACAGTGTATGGATGCTTCGGATTCTTGAACAAAGTCCTAGTGTCAGATAGTTCAACGATATTTCCGGCATACATGACTGCTACACGGTCGCAGATTCTCGCCACGGTCCCCATATCGTGTGTAATCAAGAGTATCGACATGTTGAGCTTCTGCCTAAGTTGCATTATTAGCTCCAAGATCTGAGCTCTGATTGTTACATCCAGCGCTGTGGTCGGCTCATCAGCTATCAGCAGGTCTGGGCTGCAACAGAGAGCCATGGCTATTATTGCCCGCTGCCTCATGCCACCACTAAGTTCATGAGGATATTGACTCACAACCTTTTCTGGATCTGGCATATTCACCATCCGAAGTGCCTCGATCGCCTTTTCCAGCGCCTTCTTTTTTACTTCGTTTTTTGGAAACTTGGGCGGCCTTTCCTTCACTTCAATGAGCTGAGCAGCCAATCTCTCTCTCGCGTCTTGTGCGACGTTTGGATCTCCCATCTTGTTCTGTATTTCCCCGAGTCTTGCTTCCAACAGTAGCGTGTCCAAATCTTGATGAAGAATTATGACTTCGGTTATCTGATCGCCAATTGTGTAGAGCGGATTCAGATAGGTCATAGGATCTTGGAATACCATCGATATCTTCTTGCCTCTTATCTTCCTCATCTCATCCTCGCTTTTGGTAAGGATGTCCTCTCCTCTATACAGTATGGCGCCGTCGGCTATCTTGCCTGGAGGAGGGATAAGGAGTGTTATTGCACGAGCTGTGACGGATTTTCCGCATCCTGTCTCTCCAACTAGTCCGAGAGTCTCTCCTTCTCTCACGTCGAGGCTTACGCCATCGAGGGCTTTAACGACTCCGGCGTATGTATAGAAATCAACCTTGAGATTCCTCAGACTGAGCAATGTCTCCACCGACCCATCCCTCTCTCTCGCCTCCATCGGTCGGATCGTGCCTCGCGCGAATCTAGTATCCTCAATTCCATTGTGCTCTGCATTTTAAGGTTCGCGTCTGATGCAGCTGCCTGATTGTTTCGGAGTGGATTCGAAGTTTCATCGTTGGATTCTCGAGACGTAGCTAACAGCAATCACGTCGACGACCCTACAGTTCTCATGAGCGTATGCCGAATCCACATGAGTCGGTCTCAAATCCACCTCAGTTGAAATGGCCCCTAGGATGGTATGGGTAGAGCCCCTATTGTCTGACCCAACCCTTGGCGTTTCGACTTACAAGGTGAAATCCGACTCAAAGAAAGCATTAGAACGCTGGATAAGCCGGAGACGTGAAGGATGCTGGCGAACCCGTGGCGAATGGTTATTGGCGCCGTGGAGTAGCACCATCATCGCCGTTGACGGAAGAACAGATTGGGGCGCAGCAGACATATGGCGGGAAGATATCGTCGCTTGATGGGCGAGCAGCGAAATTTCAGGTGTCGACTTCGTTCGTGGTAAGCTGACTAACGTCTTAACTTGGGATCGAGTATATCTCTTAAACCATCGCCGAGTAGGTTGAATCCCAAGACGGTTATCAGGATGGCCAGCCCGGGGAATGTCGCTATCCACCAAGCTTCGCGTAGGTAGGTTCGACCGAGGCTGAGCATAGCACCCCATTCTGGAGAGGGAGGCTGTGCTCCAAGCCCTATGAAGCTCAGTCCCGCGGCAGTGAGAATTACAAATCCCATATCCATCGAGGCGTTTACAATCACGGGCGAAAGGCAGTTAGGCAGAATGTGCCGGATTACTAGTCGAAAATCGCTGGCGCCCACCATCCGGCCAGCCTCCACATACTGTTTCTCTCTAACTGACAAGGCTTCGCCCCTTGCCAGTCTGGTGTACCACGGCCACCATGTTGCACAGAGTGATAACACTGCATTTTCAAGGCCGGGGCCCAAGGCCGCAGCTATGACCAAGGCCAAAACCAAGCTAGGGATGGACAAGAACACGTCGGTAAGCCTCATCACAACCTCATCAACAACGCCTCCAAAGTATCCTGCTACGATTCCTAACGCTGTGCCTAGAGTGAACGCGAATGCCACAACTGTGATCGCTATGCGTAAAGATACGCGCGACCCAGCAATGACTCTGCTCAATATGTCTCTACCCAAATCGTCGGTTCCAAACATATGGCCGAAGCTCGGAGGCTGCAATTTGCCCGGGAGGTCGAGAGCTAGGGGATCAGAGGGTGACAGCCATGGGGAAAATATGGCCGTTAAGACTAGCCCCAAGGTTGTCATTAGACCTGCGATGGCCAGTGGATGGGCGCGAATTAGATGCAGGCTGTATCTGATCTCGGAGACGATAGGTTGTATTTCCTTTTTCCAACGTTCCACCTTCGACTCCTTGGGTTTTCCGTCGCTCTTCTCTTTGCCACTCATATGCTCTCATTCCAGCCTTATTCTGGGGTCGACGATCGCGTACAACATGTCGACGCTGAGGTTGACGACTATATAGACTAGCGTCACGAGCAACGTGTAACCCATCACCGCAGCGAAGTCCAGATATGTGATTGCCGTTACTGCGTACCTCCCTATTCCTGGCCAAGAGAAGATCGCCTCGACCAAGATCGTGCCTGAAAGCAACGCGCCAAAAATGAGTCCGGTGAGAGTTATCGTCGGGATGAGGGCATTCCTGAAGGCATGTCTATAGACCACCGTCCGCTCGGGCAGTCCTTTTGATCTCGCCATCACTATGTAGTCCTCCCGCAACACTTCAAGCATACTTGATCTGACCATTCGCACGATCATACCCATCGTGGAAAAAGCCAAGACAATAGTCGGCAGTATCAGGTGACCTAGGCTGCTCGCAAGGGCTTGCAGGTCTCCCGCAAGGATGCTGTCTAACACGAGCAGTCCGGTTATGTGCCTTGGCATAGGAATGCCGATGTCAAGTCTACCCGGGCCCGGAAGCAGTCCGAGAACGTAGTAGAATACCAACAGAACCATGAGGCCGGACCAGAAGACCGGCGTGGCGACCCCTGTAAGTGAGAAGATCCTGCTCAAATGGTCTGGCATCTTGTTATGTCTGGTGGCTGAGATTATACCCAATGGGATGCCCACCGCAATCGACAAGATCATTGATGCGATTGTCAGTTCGAGCGTCGCGGGGAAAAACCTCATTAGGTCATCCAAGACTGGTCTGCGAGTCGTAATCGACATGCCAAAGTCTCCACGGAGAAGATCGGAGATGTACACGAAGAATTGCTCATGGATCGGTTTATCGAGCCCCATCTTCAATCTAAGATTAAGTATGACCTCGGGAGGGGCGTGGGGGCCTGCCATAAGACGGGCTGGATCCCCTGGAATGAGGTGCGATATGACGAAGGTTATCACTATTACTCCAAAAAGAACGGGGACTGTTAGGAGTACGCGCCGTAGCGCGTACTGATGCAGTTTCACTTGGCTTTTGACCCGCTACTAAGGAGCTTTGTAGACTACGTCAGCCGGAATGTACCAAGCGTTCAATGGGTTGAAGGTATATCCGTGAACCCATGATCTGAAGACGAGACCACCGTATCCCAGTCCTTGCGATATCCAGACGTATGGAACCTCGTCAACGACAATGCTCTGTATTTCGTTGTAGATCTCGGTTCTCCTTGTTGCGTCGTATTCGGAGCGGCCTTCTAGGAGCAGCTGATCTACCCTTGTATTGTTGTAGAAGGCGAAGTTCCAGCCTGGGCCAGCATTCTCGGAATAGAAGTACCACCATGTCTGCATGTTCGGGTCAGCATAGTCGGGTGTCCACCCCATCAAAGCTAGATCGTGTGCTCCGGCGACCAGATTGTCAATGTAGGTGGGCCATGAGAATTGCTGTATGTTTACTGTAATGTTCAACTGACCAAAGACTGACTGAACGGCCGTTGCAATCTTGATCCAGTCTTCGAATGGTGCTATCATCATATTCAATTCGAAGCCATTCGCGTAGCCGGCTGCGGCGAGCAGCTCCGCTGCCCTTGTCACATTGTGTGCGTATAAGGGAAGGCTCGCGTCATGGCCTGGGAATCCTTGTGGAAGCGGGCTTCGAAGCCTAGTCGCACGTCCAAGGAAGATGTCATTGATAATCCCGTCATAGTCCAACGCGTAGGCGATAGCTTTCCTTACTCTCACATCGCTGAGGGGGCCCTTCTGCGTATTGATGATAAGGAATGTTATGGCAAACCCGGCGTCTTCAACTACCTTGAAGTCTGCGCTTTTCTTCAACTCATTCATGGCTACAGTTGGTATCGTTTCCGCACCGTCTATCTCTCCCCTCTCTAGCATCAGCCTCTGGGTCGAGCCTTCCGTGACTATTCGCACAACCATTTCGTCGATCCTTGGAGCGCCTCCCCAATAGTCCTTAACCGCGGAAAGAACCAGCCTCTCATTTGGAACGTATTCCTTCAATTTGAAGGGACCTGATCCTGCCTCGTTCTGAGACAGCCAAGCCTTGCCCAGATCGCCATTCACTTCATGTTCCATTACCTTAGGTGACACTATGCCAAAAGCCTGTACTCCTAGTGTTGCCAAGAACGGCGCATACCGGTCCTTGAGGTTGAATCTGACCGTATAGGTATCGATAGCCTCCACGGAGTTCTCATCGATTATGCCTGAAAGCATACCGGCTGACAATCCGATCTTCATCGCTCGCGAGAATGAGAAAGCCACGGCAGTCGCGTTGAGAGGTGTTCCATCGTGGAACCTGACTCCTTCTATGAGATGGAATGTCCAGACTAGGCCATCACTTGAGCTTTCCCAAGACGTTGCCAGCATCTGCTCTGGAGTGGTGCTTGATCCGCGATAGGTGACCAGCCTGTCGTACATAAGATATGTTTCACGGTAGTCTGTGTTGGCGGTCGTTTGAGCGGGATCTAGAGACACCATGGGTTCGGCAGTCGCGAAGATGAAGGTGTTCGGGTTGGGTATCGTCGGAGTCGTCATTGATATGTAACTGTAGACGGCAAGAATCGCGATGACGACGATTGCTACGGCTGCAATGCCTGTTTTCTTTCCTGAGACCTTTCCACTTGTCATATTCATCGGAATTAGATTCGTTGCGCCAAAAATATAAAAATATCGCATGAATTCTGTGCCAATTGATAGATGTGAATGAAGAAATTATTAGGAAACGCTCCGAGTTATAGGGATACTTCGTTCAAAGTGATGTTCTGTATCACAGGCCAAAGGAAAGGACTGAGAAGAAATCCTGCGGTTAGGACGACACGGGCATGATATTGCACGCGCCGATTCAATACGTGGCAAACCTGAACGACGGAGTATTGGACCAGCCGAGCCAGAGATCGAAGGTGGAATCTGTATGACTGTTCTAGGAGAATAATAGGTGCGTACGCAGTCGGCCCCCGAACAATTGAAACATTGCGCTTCGCCTTCGAAGTTCCTGCCGCTTATCCCTCTTGATCCTAAGGGACTGCAAAAGCAGCTCTTTCCTATTTCTTGACCGTAGTCATTTTGACATCGTAATGGCGCGCGATTGGCTCCACTTTGGAAAGGAGCCGCCTCGCCTCCGGCTCGAAGACTGGTACAGTATAGTCAGGGCCAGCAAATGCTTGCACCGCGTCAAGCGATTCAAAGAAGTTCACAACGACGAATTCCACTTCATCCTTTCCATCCTGCCGGAAGATGTACCCGCCACCATAGCCCTCTATGCGCCGGAGACCAGGTAGGACTCGCTTGCTCAGCAGCTTCTCATAAGCATCAGCATGCTCAGGTGCCGTCCATCCTCTCCACACTCTTGCAATCATACGTTGTAGTCTCCTACCGCAGCACAATAATATCCGGCGTCAGTTGTGCCGTCGATTCATGGCGGTGCAGCGCCCTCCCCGACGACCGTCATCCACTTCCGCACTCGCCATACTGTCACGAGACCGTTGATGACGTACGGATCAGCTTTCGCGAACGCCTCCGCTGCGTCCGGAGACGCCCCGCGAAACACAAGCACAGCACCGTCAACGGGGTCTGCGAGCGCCCCGGCGAGCACCAGTTCGCCTCGCTCGTACGCTTTGCGGGCATGTTCGAGGTGCAATTTTCGAAATTTCTCCCGTCTAGCGACATAGTCATCGACGACATCATAGAAGAGAATGTAGTGCATAGTTGGACTCTCCAACCTGTTCACAAGGCATGATCACGCATTTAAGCGGGAACCTGTGGGGCCTGTCAGTTCAGTGCAAAGTGCTACGGAACGCAATACCTTGCTCTCTGCTTTGCGTAGGTGTTTTTCATGCGTAGTTGGCGGAACCCCAAGGCGCTGGGCAATTTTATTGATAGTGATTCTCTTTGGGACACCATACTAGGCATACCGTGGAGCAGCCGTCAGAGCTTCGAACCGTTTTCTATCTAGTAGGCCGAGAAGGTTGCTAGTAGAAGTCATAACATCCTCTCTAGCGGCTTGGCGACACAGCTGAGCGTGCGGAATCAAGGCGCTTGAAAGCACTTAATTCCTCATGTCATCATAGATCGTCAGGTTTGGTGGTGGAAACGTGTCGCTAGAGTTCATTTTAGATATACAGAGGTGGGGAGGAGGCGAGCCTACGGCTGTAGGGGAGGGATATAGCTTCACCTACAAAGGAAGGTACTACTCCGTCCTCTACACACGCGCAGGAATGTTCAGAGGAAACCACATACATCCCAATAGGCAGCGCACTCTGCTGCTGGATGGGAAGGGCAAGTACATCTTCAAGATCGGAGACAAAGAGGAGGAGCACCACCTCGAGGCTGGAAAGGTGCTTGAGGTACCCTCAGGCATACCGCACATCCTACTGGCCGAAGAAGACAGTCTGACGGTCGAATGGTGGGAAGGAATGTTCGAAGCGACGGAATACGACTTCCCCCACTACACGCAGGAGATCAAGAAGAGGATAGAGGAGTTCAACAGACGCGTGGCCGAGCTCAAGGAGGCCAAAAAGCAGACACCCTGAAGAACTGGCCTGCAATCACATCAGGAACAAGCATGACAAAGAGACTTCCTAAGGATCGACTTCCTTAGAACAGCTTTTCTGGGCCGATTGCTCATCTCTGAAAGCCACCACAGATGATATTCCCCAACAAGCCATCGATGCAGTGTCTCAGCGAAAGGGTCAGTTCCATCTACACGTTCAAAGTGTTCTGCCGACTCGTCTGAAGGTTTAGGCAAACCGCCGTTTTTGGATGGATGTCAGTGGAAAACAAGACCAGAACGCTCGTGTCTCTCTCAGTCGCCGAGCTGCTGGGAATGCTCGGATGGCTAGGCGTCTCGGCGGTTCTTCCCATACTGAAGAACGAATGGAATCTTTCAGGAACGGCGTCTGGAGCGATCCTCACAGCATCCCAAGCTGGATACGTTCTAAGCGTTGCAGCGATGGGATACCTTTCCGATCGAATCGGAGGACGACGAACCTTTGTCGGGAGTGCCTTGGTGGCAGCTCTATTCGGCTCGTCCTTCGCCTTTCTCGCCCACGATTTCTACTCAGCCCTCATCCTACGCACGTTAATGGGAATAGGACACGGAGGACTCTACGTTCCCGGGATGAGGATCCTCTCCGACTGGTATGCGCCGAGCGAGAGAGGAAAGGCCATCGGCATCTACACCTGTTCGGTTCTCGGAGCTGATGCTGGTGGATACTACATCGCAGGGCCCATCGCCGCAAACTTCGGGTGGCAAGCTGGAATTCTCTCAACCACCTTCTGGGCTTTTCCGGCAGCTTGCATCGCCTATTCATTTGTGAAAGACGTTCCTCGGATGTCGTCGACAAAGACAGATAGACAGGTTCGCTTCTCGATCCGAGAAATGCTCCGCGATAGGCGGGTTTGGCTCATCAACCTGAGCTACATTGGCCACATGTGGGAACTCTACCCGATGCGTCTGTGGATTGGACCCTATCTCTACGCGTGCGCGAGAACTCTTGGGTATGGCGCAGCTGACGCCTTGTTTCTGGGCAGCCTGATAAGCGCCACCTGTCTTCTGATGGGTGTATTCTCACCGGGAATAGGAGGATATCTTTCAGACAGAATCGGCAGATCAAAGTCCATCGTCATCATCATGTCGGCGAGCATACCGTGCTCTCTAGTGTATGGCTGGATGATGGGAACTCAACTCTGGCTGCTAGCCCTGATGGGACTCTTCTACGGTTTTTGGATCGTCGCTGACACGGCGATTTTCAAAGCAGGTTTGACCGAATTCGTTCCGGAGAGACACGTAGGAACCGCTCTAGGCGTCCAGTCTTTCCTCGGTTTCGGAGCCACCACTGTGGCTACGGTCGCCTTCGGCGCGGCCCTAGATCTGACCAATGATCCTTCGCTGGTCGAGACATTTGGCTACTTCACGTCTTGGGGTTGGGCCTTCAGCATGCTCGGCATCGTTGCATTGATCAGCCCCATATCAGCCATACTGTTGTTGAGAGAATCCGTCGCGAAGAAGATGGCTGACGGTGATGGCTGAGGAACTGAGAGTCTCTTGTTGACAAGCCTCTCCAGTCAATACTTGGAAGGTGGAGGACGAAGAGTTGGCCGAAACGAGGTGACGCCGTTCGTCCGCACGGTCGACTGCCACTCAGCCTAGACTTTCTTTTTGCTTTTCGACGTTTCCGGTTTCAGGGCGAAGTGACCATGTGCAAAGGATGCTCCTGCGTTCATGGCTATTGCAACCATTATTGCCTCTGCGATCTCCTTTCTCGAGGCCCCGTCGGCGAGCGCTCTCTTAGTGTGTCCTTCTATACAGTATGGACATCTTGTAATGTGAGCGCAACCCACAGCGATGAGCTCCTTAACCTTCTTGCTCAGAACTCCATCCGAGAAGACTTGTTTGTCAAACTTCTCAAACGCTTGCAGGGATTCAGGCACGTTCTCGAGGTACTCTGAGTTGAGATCTACGTCTTTCCTTCTGTAGTAGTACTCTTCGTCCATGATCTTATTCCCCTTGGAGTTGCCTCCATCTCGGAGGAGAGCATTTATGCATTTGGATCAGAGCCACAGATTGCTATCTCGCGGGAGCTCCGGCAACAGCCTAGCCCGGTGAGGTTCGAAGGGGCATACGCATCTTCTTTCCACATTCGAAGCAGGTAACCACCACGTGCGGCTCCCTTCTTGGTTGAGTTCGAACGCGACAGTTGACACCGGGTACGATCAGCGAGTTGCAGTGCCTACAGATGTATCGCTTGAATTCCAAGGGAAATGCGACCCTGTGGCGAAGTCGAATCTTTCTCGCCATCTCCGCGTATCGCTTCGCGAGCACAAGATCCTGTGAAGCTTTCTCGAGAGCCATCCTCATCAGAATATCTACGCGCTCCGACGCGATCCTCCTTTCCCTTCTCTTATCGGAGCGCCCCAAGCTTCATCCCGACCACGTTAACGATATAGAAGAATATCAACCATTTCCAGATCTGAAAGACCTTGCTGAACATAGTGCTCGCAGAGGCATCTGTAGAACTGGTTCCGAGGGAGCTATGGACGCATCCATCCGTTGTCGCCCATGCAGCCAGAAGAGGGAAAGAGCCAAGCAAGATGTTGCTTGACCGTTCATATCACCATTCAGCCATGCGATCCATCGAGGACTCGGCGAGAAGAGGAAGGCCGGACATAGTTCACCTCGCACTCCTTGAGATACTTGGATCGCCTCTGGCGAAGGAAGAAGCTCTGAGAGTGTATGTGCATACTAGAGACGACCAAGTTGTCTCAGTCTCTACGAAGACTCGACTTCCGAGAGACTGCAACAGATTCTACGGCTTGATCGAGCAACTCCTTGAATCTGGAAAAGTACCCCCCATCGGGGAACCATTACTCGAAGTCGGAAAGCAGACCTTCAACCAACTAAGTGAAAAGATACAACCCACAAAGACGTTCGGTCTATCAAGGAAAGGGAGGCTCGAACCACTTGCCTCGGCTGTTAGAAAAATTGCTCGCGAAAAAAGACCTCTAGTCGTCATTGGAGGCTTTCCCCGTGGCAGCTTCATGGAGGCCACGAGCAGCCGCTTTGACGAATTGATTTCGATAGACCCCGCCGGACTGGATGCTTGGGTCGTGGTCTCCCGACTCGTATATGACTATGAACAGGCGGTCGGCCTCTTTGAGAAGCGAGCTCATGCGTCGACAATGGAAGCTCTCTAGAGTCCGCCCGAGATTCTAACTCGATCAAACAGAATCGCAGGAATGATGGAACCGGGTTCCTCTCGGTAGTCCTTCGAGACGGCAACTATGCCTCTGAGTAGTTCGGCAGCGTTGGCTCCGATCATAGCGTTCTTCAGTGGATGACTTATCTCGCCCTT
>CAYWPD010000029.1:0-1650 GCA_964460055.1 uncultured Candidatus Bathyarchaeia archaeon | reverse complement strand
CGGCAGCGTTGGCTCCGATCATAGCGTTCTTCAGTGGATGACTTATCTCGCCCTTCTCGATCTTGAACCCGAAGTCTATGGAGGTGGAGATCTCACCATTGACCGGGTTGGGAGCTAATGCCCCAGACTCGATGAGAACGCCGTCCTTGGTGTCAGCGATGATCTCCTCGAGAGTCCTGTCTCCTAGGGCGATCTGGATATTTGTGGGGGCTATCTCAACACCCCTCTTATAGCTTGGCCGCACTGCGTGACCTGTGCTCTCAACTCCCGCCTTGCCTGCGGTGTAGGAATCGTAAAGATAGGTTTTCAGGACTCCTTGCGAGACCACAGATATCCTCTTTCTTGGGACGCCTTCGCCATCCCAAATTGAGGACCCCAGTCCGCTGGGAGCTGTACCATCGTCCGTGATGGTCAGACTGTTGGATGCAATTCTGTCGTTGAGACGCCCAGCGAGAAAGGACCGATCCCTTTGCACACTCTCGGCGCTGAGGCAGGAGCCGACAATGCCCGCCAGAGTCCAGAATACGGGCACATGGCCCAAGATCAAATGGGTATCGGACGTTTTGACGCTTCTGGCACCAAGATACTCTCTAGCCTTCTCCGAGACCTTCCGACCCAGCTCGTAAGCCTTTAAATCTCTCAGCCTACGGCCTCCATCGAAGTCGGCAAAAGATCCCACGAGATCGCCTTCGCGGACGATAGACATCATGGAGAGATAGGACCATGTTCCACGCTCCTCGATCTCAACTCCGAGAGAATTTAACAGACATCGAGTCTCCTCCCTTACTGCCACCATTCCCGAGACCAATGAGCCACCAACTTCGGAAGCCCCATTCAGCAGATCATCTGACAAACGCAGCACTCCCTCAGCGCTCATCTCCGCGAGCTCGCGATCATAGAGTCCCTCGACAGGCCTGGCGTCTCTCGGTTCGGGCAAGGATTTGAACTCTGGATCGGACTGAGTCTTCTTTGACAGAGATGCAGCCCTCCTCGAAATTTCTGCGGCGCTATCGGCGTCAATTCTCATCGTGTAAGCAAACCCTAGGCCACCTCTGTAATAGGCTCTGACCGAGATCCCGGAGTCCTCTATCACGCTCGATGTAGCAATCGTGCTGCGCTCGATTTCCACAACCCGTGTAGAGGAGTCTTGAACGAATACATCGCATTGGTCTACCCCGAGCTTAATGGCATGGTCCAATGCCTTCTTGGCCAAGTCGTTTAAGGCAATCATCTTAAGCCTCCCACAATCATATCTCGCACTCGAACATGCGGGCCTCCCGCGTCCACAGAGATCGATTGACCTTTCTTGCCACAGGACCCCGGAAGCTTCAGTTTCATGTCATTTCCGATTCCAGTCACATTCTTGAGAACCTCAACGGTGTTGCCGCCGATCGAGAAACCTCTCAGGTGATCGCTGATCTCGCCGTTCTTGACCATGTAACCTTCAGCAACGTTGCAGGTGAATTGGCCGCGCTCGACGTACACATACCCCCAATAACCTCCCTTACAGTAGATCCCCTCGTCAACATCCTCAACCAGTTCCTCGAAGGACAGGTCTCGGGGCTCCACGTACGTGTTGCTCATACGCACGATCGGCAAGAACTGGTGATCCATGGCTCGAGCGTTTCCCGTCGGCTTCGCAGAGAGATG
>CAYWPD010000028.1:0-23469 GCA_964460055.1 uncultured Candidatus Bathyarchaeia archaeon | reverse complement strand
GCCATCGAAGATCTCGTTAAGAAGTTTGATCGCGAGGAGCTCAAGGACGTCTATAGAAGGGTTCTGCCTGTGCAGCTGACCATGATGCTGGAGGCCCCTGAGCTCCTTGCGGTCTGCTATCGCATGGGGAAGCCCTTGGCAGAAGTCAAGACCCTCTTTGAGCTGAATAGCTTAGCATCGGTGTGGTGCTGTATTGAGAATGTGGTTCTGGCGATGGCTGCGGAGGGGCTCTACGGCTGCACCTATACGCCCTATGAAACCCAGAGACTCAAGGAGTACTTGGGTATTCCACAGGACTACGAGGTCGCTACACTCATCCCCTTCGGATATCCCAAACAGCCTCCACCGGAAGCAGAGCCGGTGAATGTCAAGGAGAGATTACACATCGATCGTTGGCAACTTCCCGCCGCGCGACAAGGCAAACCGGAAAAAGAAGGGTCAAGAGGTTTCTGCTATTTCTTCTTCGCCGGCTTCTCTGATATCCTGACCTCTTGCACCGTACGCATAACCCGCGACTTCATTGGTCTGTTCTGGTCACAGAGGTCCCAGGTCTTGACCGTCAGTTCATCGAAGGCCTTTGAGCTACGTGTCTTGTCGAAGGCTGACCAGTCGGGTGCGACAAAC
Source organism: uncultured Candidatus Bathyarchaeia archaeon (assembly GCA_964460055.1). Classification (GTDB taxonomy): domain Archaea; phylum Thermoproteota; class Bathyarchaeia; order RBG-16-48-13; family CAYWPD01; genus CAYWPD01. The sequence goes on along the minus strand of CAYWPD010000028.1, from coordinate 22,845 downwards.
CAGTCTTCAACGTCGTAATCACCGAACCCCATGAGAGCCATGTAGGTATTGAGGTACTTGAAGCCGGTCTCCTTCTCGAACTGCGCAAAGATCTTCTTGGCCTCATCTGAGGTCAACCACTTCTGATACTCAGTCCCTTTCCCCGGCGCCATATAGTAGCTAATAGCCCAGTATATTGGCAAACTCTCCACCTCAAGTTCTTGGTATTTCTAAAGCTCCTCACCTCGGAGCTAGGTTCCACCGGAAATCGCTATCTGCAATTGTCAGTAGAACCTGAATCTTACGAATCTGTATCACACTTAACACTTTGCAGGCGTATTTCCCGCGAGCCTATAACGCTGTTTAAGAACTTTCTCTTGAAAAATCTGGGAAAGACGGGACAAAGCGTTATCGCAATGTGGCCTTGAAGACAGGCTGCCTTATCGCGCCCTGCAAGCGCCCAAGCAGACGTGATACTAGGCGTTAATCTGAGGGGCAGCGCACCGCGGTATTTATCGAAGTTTTGGATACGCGTAGGCCATTTCGTCAAGGAACATGTCCATCTGCTCTGTTATTATGGCGTTGCCCTTTTGCCGCACCGGGATCACCTCTGGGCTCATCCAGAACTTCTCCCACGTTGCATAGTCTTGGTACTTGATCATAGTTGCGTACATGTATCCGCTGCCCCTTGGGAAGAAGAGACCGGCCAGTTCAACGCGCTCAACTTTCCTCATAGCTTTTTTGAGATTCTCCATTAGTTTTGGAACCTCTTCTTTCTTCTCAGGCAAGACATTGAAGAAAAGTATATGATACATGTTTCCCATCTTCAGTTCAGGTTTTTTGAATTTAGAATTTAAGCCTTTTCCCGGAGAAAGACCAGAAACGCGAAAGACCCAACATTCTCTTTCTATCCAAAAAACTAGGCTCGACTTGTGAAATATTCGACTCGTAAATGTGGATAGAACTTGAATCCCAAACTCAAACCTATCACAGCTCTATTCCGAATTTCTCCTTCAATTCTTCTCTACCTTTATCGGTTGGATACCATTTGGTTCCTCTTCCACCTGAACCTTGTTGTTTTAGCCAGCCTTGTTTCACACAGTACTCAAGAAACTTGGATCCGAGCCAGTAGTGATTGATTGGTTTTTCAGACATCTTCTCACCCAAAATTGCCCAATATTTCTAATGAAGGCGAAGCTAGCATCTTCCATAAGGATTTCGTGGTAGCGCGCGCTGTGAGGAATCAAGACCACAACCTCGGGCTGAAGTACGGGCGTTATGGGACTAGGGGCTATCGGAGCAGTAACCCTAAGCGTGGAAGCTTGCTTCTCACGTTTCTAGATCTATAGCTCTTAGCTTGGTTGGTATCCGTATTGAAAAAGGAGAAAAAGGGATTTCTCCAGAGACGTCACGAGATTTTGGGCGGGTCTGAGCTGCTTCGTCAACCGTAGCTTGCTTATTCACCTAGAACGAAGTGTGTGAGACCTGACACAACTTTGCCGAAGAGTGGGACTGCGTAGTTTGGACCTCCCCAAATGGTCATGCCTTCAGCTGGTGGATTTGGAGGAGCGTTTACACGGCTGCAGATTTGCAGCATCAAAATGAACTCTCTTCCGTCAGTTGTGACGGCGTGAGTTCCGCATTTTCCGACCCGCATTTTGCGCACCTCCGCTCGCTCTCGCTCATGGCTTTCACCGCGCTTCGCTCTCCAGCATAGACAGATGATCTAGAGATAGGTGCTCAAAGGGACTACTTGCATCCGAGCTTCTCGAGCCCTGAAGCGAAGATGATGACACCAAAGCGGAAAATGCCACGAAAAAGAGTTTTATCGCGAGATCTGATTCCAACCTAGATCAGGCTTGAAACTTGTCAAGCAAGAAAACGAGAGCAAAGCTGCTAATTGGAGTTCATGTCTCCATCGCCGACTCGATCAGCTCAGCTGTTGACAGAGCTGTCGAGCGGGGTTGCGGCACATTTCAAATCTTCACCAGAAATCCCAGAGGCTGGAAGCACAAGGAACTTGATGAAAAAGATGCTGCAATGTTCGTCCAGAAACTCGCTGACGCCCGTATCGGACCGGCAGTCTCTCACATGCCGTACCTCCCGAACCTAGCATCTCCGAGGGAGGATATCTACCGAAACTCGGTGGCCGACCTCATCGACGAGGTCAAGAGATGCACAGCCTTAGGCATTCCATACTTGGTTACTCACCTAGGCAGTCACCTCGGCGAAGGAGAGGCTAACGGATTTCAGCGCATCATTAATGCATTGCAGAAGGCGCTCGACTCCATGAAAAGCAACGTGATCATCACACTCGAGAACACTGCTGGCACCAAGAATAGCATGGGCGGAACTTTCGAGATGATCAGAGACATTTTGGAAGAGGTCGACGACAAACGGCGGCTAGCTGTCTGCTTTGATACCTGCCACGCCTTCGCAGCCGGATACGACGTGCGGACCGAGAGAGCTCTGACGAAAACCATGGGTCACCTCGACGAAGTGATCGGACTGGACAGACTAAGGGTTGTCCATTTGAACGACTCGAAGGGAGGCTTGAATTCTCACCTTGATAGACACGAACACATAGGACTGGGGACGATAGGAGAAAGCGGGTTTGAAGTGATTCTACCCTTTTTCGCGTCGATGAAATTACCCCAGATCTTGGAGACACCAATAGACGAGAGACGAGACGACTTCGGCAACCTTGATAAGATCCGTGAGATCTACGAAAAAAGTAGAGCAGAGAGATAGTTGAAGAGGGCAGGAAGCTCTTCACGCGGCTCCCTCCAAGCCGACTTTAGATGACTATTACAGACCGCAAGCCGCTGAACAACCGCGAAAAGCCTGACACATGCGACTGCATCTGTCTAAGTTGTCTTCTACAGATTTTCTCTCACTAATTCGAAGCTTCTTTTCTTCATTGGTCGTTCATGGATGACTGCAAGATTTATACTCATTCCGTGTCCATTCAGTCTTCCACAACCGGTGGTACGTTCGAGATTGATGTCGCATAAGGAGCGATATCTGACAGCTGTGCGAAGACAGGTCCCAGATCTTGTTCCTGTCGATGCCTCATTCATGGATATGATTCATGTTGAGAGGATAACGGGCAAGAAAACCTACGCAACTGGCGGTGGAGGAGGTGGGGGAGGCATAGCGCTAAGACCAGAAGAAGCAGACCTCGACTTGAACGAGATCATGCTGAGAAACCAGAAGCTTCTGAATGAAGCTATGAAGGGGGTTGGATTCGATTCGCTGGTCGTGTCAGACTATTGGCTATATCCTCGAGGGTTCAAACTGAAGTTCATTGACGGCAACACGTACGTCGATCAGTGGGGGAAAATCTATCGCATAAGAGCAGATGTTAGAATCACCTACTGGATCGGAGGAACCATCAAGAGCGAGGAGGATCTAGATCGATATGAACCTCCGAACCCTGATGAAATCAGCTATGAAATAGTCGATGAGACCGTGAAGGAGGCGGGAGACGAGTATCCAGTCATTGGCTGGTGCCACTGCGGAGAGATGTTCTCCTACCTCCTCAGAGGCGGAATCGATCAACTGGTATTGGACATTTACCGCAGGCCGGAGTTCGCCAAGAAACTGATCAAGACCATCTCAGAGACAAACATCGAAATCGCGAAGAGGGTTATGGATAGGGGAGTGAGCATGATAGTTGACAGCGACGATGTTGCGGACTCGCGCGGGACATTCTATCCGCCCAAAATCTTTCGCGAGTTCTTCTTCCCTTACACAAAAAAGCTCGTAGACGAATGTCACAGGAGAGGCGTACCCTTCATGAGGCACTCCGATGGAAATCTCTATCCGATCATGGACGACCTTGTGGCTTTAGGGATAAACGGGCTACATCCCATAGAGCCCGGAGCGATGGACCTTGCCGACATGAAGAAGAGATATGGAGATAGAATCTTCCTTCGAGGAAACGTGGACTGCGGTCAGATACTCTCATTCGGTAGCACAGATGATGTGAGGAGAGATGTCCGCAGATGCATCGACGCGGCTGCAGAAGGCGGAGGGTTCATTTTGGCAGACAGCAACTCGCTTCACAGCAACGTGAAGACCGAGAACATATTCGCCATGATAGATGAGGGCCGCACATACGGAAGATATCCTCTGGTGAGAAGATGACTGGAGGGAGACGCGATGAACAAGCATGAAGAGATCTTGCGTGAGATCGCCGAGAACCTCGTCTCTTTCGACGCAGACAACTTGAAAAAGAGCATTGACGTGGCGTTGGAGAATGGAATACCCCCCACTGAGATAGTGAGAGAGGGTCTGGGGAAGGGTATGGAGATCGTCGGACAGCGGTACGAGAAAGGGGATTACTTCCTCTCAGAGCTGATCATAGCTGGAGCAACGATGAAAGATGCGCTCGAGGTGCTTCAGCCCCACCTCAAGAAAGGTGAAACCAAACCTCTGGCCTTGGTTGTCGTCGGGACAGTCGAGGGCGATCTGCACGACATCGGGAAGAACCTTGTCAAAACAATGCTTGAGTCCGCGGGATTCCGAGTTCATGACCTCGGAGTCGATGTGCCTCCTTCGACCTTCGTGAAAGCCTGCAGAGAACTGAGACCTCAGATAGTAGGCCTCTCCGCCCTCCTGACGGTAACCGCGCCCAAAGTCCAAGAGACTGTTGAAGCGATAGAAGCAAGCAGCCTGAGGAGCTCTCTAAAGATCTTGGTTGGCGGAAGATGCCTGAGCGAGGAGATGGCTCGACAGATCCAAGCTGATGCCTACGGCAGAGACGCTTGGGACGCTGTTCAAAAGGCGAAACAGCTCCTATCTACCTAGCTCTCCTCTCTTCCCTTCAGAAGGCGAAGCGACGGAAATGTTTTCCACCCACGAGAACTTCTTCTGGAGGGTCCTTGGGTAGTACAGCTTCCAGTCGTAGTTGACTCCTTTGCACCACCTGAAATAGACACGCGGATCAATGTAACTCTTCAGCGAAGTCCCTAGATTGTAATCCCGCGTCGCTTTCATCGCCTTGACACGAATCTGAAGTTCCTTCAGCTTTTCCTTGGACTTCGCAGTCTTCATAACCTTCAGCTTCTCTATTCGGTCCAACTTCTTTGCTACAGACTCGTGCCATTTCTTCGGAAGTTTCCTCTTGTGGTTGCAGACCTTTGCTGCCTCTAGGTTCGCCATTGTCGCCACATATTTCTTGAAGTAATCCGGCGAGTCCGATCCGACCTTCCGTTGATGAAGATACTCTTGAACCACACTCGACGCGTGATGTGTTCTGAAGACTTTCGCGGTGAGTCCTGGCATGACCTCGCCTAGGAAGGCCGATACGTCCTCGGATCTAACCCCGTTGAATAATGTGGGGTTCCCGTTCTTCATTAGTTCCATCAGATTTTGGTTGACCTCGTCCGGGAGCTGTACTTCTTTGTGCCATTCGACAGAGTCCTTCCCCAAGAAATGAAATGAGGTTGCTCCGTCTTTCAGAAACCTTATGTGCTCTCTTCTCAAGGTGGTGGCTCCGACCGTATCAGCTTCGTCTTTGTCCTTCTCGTCGCCCACCCTCAGCTTCATCTCGTCTATGAGAAAAGACACGGTCGCCAACTTTCGTCTCTTCAAGTCTGATGAACGAAGGTTAGCTTGGATATGCCTTCGCACACGTCCAATTCTGTCCTTCAACTTCTCAGCGATTTCGAACTTCTCCCTATCCCTCTCCTGTTTTACAGTCGAGGTGTCTGAGAGCCATACATACTTCTCCACGCCGCGCAGCTTGTCATCCCATTTGGCGATCCACATTGAGTTGGGCTGCCAAACGATTTCCTTCCAGTTTCCTGGCGGTATTGGAGCGTCTGGAGATAGATTGAGAACTACGTCACGCATTGAGGCGGCTCGCTTCCACCTTCCGCGAAGTGGATGTCTGCCTCGCCCCATGAAAATACATGCAGGCTCCACCACATAGTTTCCGACCTCAACCCTAGTGCCGTCCACGATGGCATAGCCGTACTTCGCCTTGTTCGCCTCCCGCTGTACCTTCCTTTCCTCGGCCAGTCGTTTCTTCTCCACTCGCGACATGTTGAGCCTTCGAGCCTTTTCCTCTTCAACGAACTTCTTGATCTCAGAGAAGTCGACATCCTCACGAGAGAACTGCTCCTTCATTCCAAGAGCTCCGCGAAAGTCTTCGAAGAAGTTCTTTTCGAAGACCGGATCTTGAGCATATTCGGTATCGAGCTTCTTCACCCAAGCAACAGCCATCTCTTCTTGCTCAGAGTTCAGCCGAACCGCCTTCCACTTGAGGTGGACATGAAAGCCCTTGTACTCGTAGGCCTTCGGAAACATCACGCCACTGTGGATCAGTTGTTGCATCGCTGTTCACCAGAGGCCGTCTCGTCGGAGGGGACCTTCGGTCGAGGCACGACAGAGAGGCTCGGACTCTTCCTTAAATGCTTGACGACGCTCCTCGCGTCCAAACTCGGATTAAACTCGTTCACAACCAACGTTTGGGATGCTACGGGAAGTCAGGATCCTGAAGGTTCTCCTTTTTTCTGCGCACTTTTTCCACTATTGCCCTTAACTTCTCGAAGTCCGCCATCAAGAACTGCTTGTCGTCAATCCCCTCCAATTCCGGGGGGATCTTGCCCTTTTCAGTCGCCTGCTTCAGCCTGTGTCTGAGTGCAGCTGCCTCGTGAAGGATCCTTCTCCTGCCGATGTTGGCAGCGGTGTCGGCGACCAGCTCTGACATGAGATACCCTTCGGCTTTCGAGCTCAACGGAATGAGGTATTCGACCTCTTTTTCGGGTATCTGGCCAAACTCGAGGGCGTGAGGCTCCATCTGATACCAGTAGGCAACACTCGAGTAGTCCTCTTGAAGCATATTGCCATGGCCATGTTCGATCGTCGCCCGGATGCTCTTCTGAAATGGGATCGTATCTGGCACGTGAAATCTATATGCAGACACACGGGCATTAGCCCTATCCATCAAGGTCAGGCCGTGAAAGGGAGCCGAAAAACAACCACGATCAAAGTACCAACCGCTCTGAAAGTAGTCTTCGGTTCCAGTTCCATGTATGGAAGGTAGAACTTCTCCGTCGACGTAGAACATCTCATCTCCGTCAAGGAAGAGTAGGGATCCTTTGTCGTATGATTGCATGTTGAGCACGCACCCTGCAAAGTGTCCTCGCCCCTTTGCATCAAGGATTGTATAGTTCTCTCCAATCGTCGTCGGATTCTCCCTGCGCCACATGGCATGGAACCTAGCGGCATCTTTCTCAAGGCCATCCAGTTCTTGATATTGGATGTTGAAGTAGAGGTGGCTAATCGCTTGGTCGCTCATGTTGAGAATCTCAAACGTGGCCCCATCGTCGAAAGGCATTGGCCAATAACTGAAGTATCCACCACTGCTCATGCCCTGCAGCAACGAGAAGTGGTGGACATATTCCGCGAAGCCGACACCGAAGAAGTCTCCAAAGGGACAGTGGACGCTTGGACTCTTCTCTCCGTCCCAGTGGAATCGCAGTATGGCTTTCCGTAGAATGTCTGGATCACGTGACATCAAAGTGAACCACACGCGGGATACGCAACCAGATCCTTCGACCTCGCCGATGGATACTTTCGCTTTGGGCGGAATTTGAACGAAGTCCATATTTCCACCGGTTCGATCATAGCTCGAGATCTGCCTACACTTCCATTTCTTCAGATAGGGAATACTCCCAAATCCCATTCCCAGAGAATCAAGGAGATTGCCAAACAACGCGGTCAGCTCTGGAACGTCATGGGATGTCCCGGACCTATTAACGGTTCTTAGGGTCATAGGCTATGACCAAGAGACAACGTCTTCAACACTCTCAGCTGGAGGGCAATCGCCAAAAATCGAATTCTTCGCCGCTTCAAGGCGGGAAGCGCATCATAGAATTCCACCAGAATTTAAGAAACATACGAGCCTGACCTGGATCATGTTCACGCGTAACGCCATCGGTATTCTGCGGTACGCCTGCCGTCTGGACTCAAGGCTAATAAGGAAGCTCCAGTTATTGCACGGGCGAGGGGAGCTGGGCACACCCGGCTGAGAAGGCGGCTTCTCCGTCGCCGACCCTTTGAACCTGATCCAGATAATGCTGGCGAAGGGAAGCGGTTTTCTCAACCGAGCTATCCCAACTCCTAAGCAATTGATAGAAAGGAGGAACAGAGAGCTGATGGATCCTCGGTCTGACTGTTCTCAGGGCCATTCATCCGTTCTGAAGATGCTGACGAGCGCCCAAATACCACTGGGGCTGGAGGTCTAGCGTATGGCGAGCAGTGGAATGAGTTTTCGTAGGAGAGCCCTAGCAGTTGTGGCGGTTCTTGTTCTCATCACTGTGATATCTGGCTTGTATTTGGCGATCCAACAGCCGAAACTTGAGAGTACGCTCATAGTCTACGGCCCGAAAGGCATTAGGAGCTTCGCAAACGAGGCTGTCAGGATTTTCTCGCAGAAATATGGTGTAAACGCCACCTTTGTTCATTACGGGATGGGCTCTATCGAGATAGCGAACAGACTGATCTCGGAGAAATCCTCACCTACAGCAGATGTCATCCTCGGCCTTCCCGAGTTCTATGCGAAACCCGTCATAGAGTCAGATGTGCTCGAGGCCTATTCACCTCTGAATCTAGGAGAGATCCCCTCGAACAAGATATGGGACCAAACGGGCCACGTCCTCCCCGTTGACGAGGGCTACATCGTCATAGTCTACAACGAAACGATCGTCACAGAAAGACACCTGCCAGTTCCCTCGACCTTGGACGATCTCTTGGACTCAAGGTTCAAGGAACTGCTCATATATCCGAACCCACTGACGAGCGGAACTGGCCTTTCATTCCTAACTTGGGTTCTCACCGATAAAGGAGAAGATGACGGATGGCAGTACTTGCACAGGTTGAAGGAGAATGTGCTCTTCTATCCAACTGGTTGGACAGAGGCTATGGACGCATTCATAAGAGGAGAGGCTGCTGTAGGGGTAATGTTCAACACCGACACAGTCTACAGTGAGACGCCCAACTTGAATAGCACAATGGCCAGTGGTTTTGTCTATCGGGAAGGTGTTGCGTTGGTAAAGGGGGCACCGCACAAGGAGGCGGCAAAGAAATTCATTGAGTTCATGCTGAGCAAAGAGGGACAGGACCTTGCAGCCCCGAAGGGATACGTCTACCCGGTTCGCCCAGATGCGACGCTCTCAGGAGATGTGGCGCAGGCTAGAGTACCTTCTAGCCTAGTCAGCTTCAACCCGAGTCTAGGCGGAAACGCTGATGTCTGGAGGGACAAGTGGAACAGGGAGATCTTGGGCTCCTAGAATCAGCCTGACAAAGGCTATTTCTCTCTCAGTTTGGGGTCTTGTCTTCCTGGCCCCCCTCATCGGGGTGATGCAGGGGGCGTCGATCAATGACCTTGCACAAGTCTTGACAGACCCTTTCGTGCTGAAGGTTATCGCCAATACCTTTTCTCAGGCCGCCCTATCCACTCTACCCGCTGTCTTGGTGGCACTACCTCTAGCGTACTTCTTTGCGAGGTACGAGTTCCGGCTCTCATCACTTGGAAGGGCTGTAGTTCTGGCTCCGTTCTTTGCTCCCGCCTTCGCCGCTGCTGAGGCTTTCCTAATTATGTACGGCAGAAATGGCGTGGTAAATTCGCTGCTAATGCAGATCTTCCAGTTGGCGGAGCCTCCTCTGAAGCTTCTCTACAGCCTTCAGGCGGTTGTGCTCGCTCACGTATTCTACTACGTGCCTGTTGCCTTCGTAGCCCTTGAGGCAGGGTTTGCTAGCATAGATCAAGAGCTGATCGACGCTTCAAAATCGCTTGGTGCATCCGAGTGGAGGACCTTTCGAAAGGTCATGTTACCACAGCTGGTCCCCTCTCTGGTGGCCTCAGCGATACTGATCTTCATATTCAGTTTTCTGACCTTCGCAACTCCTCTCCTCATCGGGGGCTCCTTCACCACTCTAGAGGTCCAAATCTACTATTACTGGACGAAGTTTGGAGGCTGGACGACAGCGAAGACCCTTTCGACCCTGCAGCTAGGACTGAACCTCCTCTTCATCGTCGCCATATTCCAGATCAGAGAGCGGGTCTTCCAGCCAAGAATGGTTGCCAAGACAGGAGGACTCAGAAGAGATCACCTCAACCTTCTGAGACAAGGTGCAAGGGTAAAGGCTCTGACTCTCTATGCTGTGGCTGTCTTGGCCTTTGAAGCGCTGCCCATCTACTTCATCTTCGCCTCAGGCTTTGCACAGAGCTACTACCTCATCTTTCCCATTTCACCCTCGCTTGAGAACTTTCAGAACCTCTTCAACTTTGACTTCGGGACTAAGGTCACCGTTTGGGACTCCATGGGACAAAGCATTGCCATCGCGGCTGTCGCCGCTCTTCTTTCCGTATCGGCCTCCCTAACCACCGCTTACAGCATCGCGCATTCCAAACGCCGAGCTCGGTCACTTCTGAGTGCTGCCACATCCGCTCCGCTTGCTGTTTCGCGCGTCGCTCTCGCGGCCGGGCTCTACAGCGTGTATGGGGCCGGCATCGCACATCTCTACGGTCGATGGGAACTTCTCGCCATAGCGCACGTCTTGCTCATCTATCCGCTGACGACGAGGTTCATCGAGTCAGCTTTGATAAGAGTTGACCCGGACCTTGTCGACGCTTCCCAGACGAGTGGTGCGTCAAGATTCTACACCTTTCTGCGAGTTGAACTGCCTATTGTTGGACCATCCATCGCGGCCGCTTCACTGATAGCCTTCTCCTCTTCGCTTGGCGAGTTCACGTTCGCGCAGGTCTTCACAGCCGGATCACTTCAGACGATGCCCGTCTCAGTCGAAATGCTGATAGACTTCAGACAGATAGGCCTCGCTGCTGCTATGACCTCACTCATCCTAGCCGTAATCTTTGTCTCTGCCTTTGCAGCCAGTCTGCTTGCAAAGAGGCAGCTCGGAGGACTCGCCTATGGAGCTTAGAGTCGAGAACCTAGTCAAGCACTACGAGTCCTATCTCGCTCTAGACAGCGTGAGCTTCAGGGCAGATTCGGGCAGAACAACAGCAATCTTGGGTCCGAGCGGATCCGGCAAGACAACGCTACTCAAGATCATTGCGGGGCTCCTTCAGCCGGACTCGGGAAGAGTCTACTTCGATGGCGCGGACGTCACCGAGCTTCCTCCTCAAAAGAGGAAGGTCGGATATGTCTTTCAGAGCTTGGCACTCTTCCCTCATATGAAGGTCGTTGACAATGTCGCCTTTCCCCTCGACGCCCGTGGCTATGGCCCGAAGGAGATAGAGTCAAGGGTCAAGAGAGTTCTGGAGCTTGCGAGGCTTCAAGGTTTGGAAGAACGATACCCCAGAGAGCTTTCTGGAGGACAACAACAACGCGTCGCACTTGCGAGGGCCATAGCATCCGAGGCAGAACTCCTGCTTCTTGACGAACCGTTGGCCTCACTCGACACCCCTCTAAGGGCAAGTCTGCTCTCAGAGGTGAAGCGAATCCAAGAGGAGACGAGGATAACCACACTCTATGTGACCCACGATCAAGGTGAGGCGTTCTCGGCAGGCCATAAGCTCATGATCATGTTTGATGGAAAAGTCGAAGCTTTTGGAGACCCCTTCCAAGTCTTTGCTCGGCCCCCAACGGGTCGCGTGGCGACCTTCTTGGGCTTCACGAATACTCTGGAAGTGGCGGTAGTGAATGAAGAGCCCGATCGTCTTGAAGTACAGGCCCTTGGAAGTCTCATCTCCATCCCTCGGAAGAGCGTTGGCGGTGCTGGCAAGGAGCTGCAGATTCTTTTTCGTCCCGAGAGCGCCGAGCTCAGCCTCAGCAGAGAGAAACCTAGCCAGCTCGAAGGCGTCTTGAAGAACCTCGTTTTCAAAGGAAGAAACCTGATAGCCAGAGTGACAACAACACAAGGTGAGATTGAAGCCACGGCAAAGCCGGAGCAATACCATGAACTTACGACAAGAATAGGGGCAACAGTCTACGTGGATCTGAAAGTTGACGAAGTTCTTCTAGTTTAGCGCGCAATCCTTCGTCAAACGGGAGAGCTCTCTAGCAGATGCCTCTCTAAGGAGTCTGGCGGCCGACTCTGGCGAAACCTGATTTACGTACACTCTCGCGCCTCTCTCCAGACCAGCCCATTTTGCCAACTGAGGATAGACCTCTAGGTGCCAGTGCAACTTTGGAGAGATAGCTTCTGCACTTGGAATATGAAAGATCAGGTTAAACGGCGGCTGCCCAAGGGATTCAGAGAGCCCCGTTAACGTGGATTTCACGATCAACGCGAGATCTCCCAGTTCTTCCAGCGAAGCCTCAAGGAAATCATCCTCATGTCGTCTTGGCCATATCCAGTACTCGAAGGAATGTGTAGGAGCCCAAGGGCAAAATGAGGCGAAGTACCTTGTTGCTATGAGCCGCCTCAAGCTCCTAGATTCCATGCGCAATGTGGAGCACATGGGACACAGTCCTGTCTCGCGTAACGACTTCTCCATGGCGCAGGCTTCTTGCTCCACCAGCGGCGATGTCAATGGCAAAGTCACAATTTGAAGATGAGGGTGAAGTAATGAAGCTCCAGCCTCTTCGCCATGGTTTATGAATGGAATAACCTGAGAGACGCCCTTCTGCCGGTAGAGCCATTTCACCTTGTGCTGGAGAGATGTTAGCACGTTCACCCATTGTTCGACACTGATCTCGGAGAAAGACTGGTTGTGGATAGGCGTGGCAATCATGATGTAATGGTAACCATAAGCCGGTTCTCTGAATAGAGGACCCTGTCTGCCTGTCACTGCTGCCTCCGTTGACACGACTGGAAACTTGTTCTTGAACGCTCTCACCAACCAACTCTGGGCGTGTCGGGCCTCCTCCCCTTCCAACATGAGCTTCGTGTCGCCGCTCTGGAACAGGACAAGTTCGGCCGGAGGTGTCATGGTTTCGTTTCCTGGACAGAATGGGCACTTGGCCTTGGGTCGCCGCTTCCCAGCCGTCTTGAAATCCGTAGGCCGCCTTGCTCTCTCTTCCGATACGATCACTAGTCTGTCGGTGAAGTAGTCCTTTCTCAGTTCGCCCATAAGAAGATCCGCTCTAACTCCAAGGGGCCACCTTATAGTCTTTTGGAAAACCGTCGAATGGCCAGGCGCCATCTGTGCAGGTGGATGCTGAACTCAATTGGACTAGGAAAGTAGCAGAGATGTGTGACATCAAATACCAGAAATATGTGTTTGCCACTTAAACCCCGAAGAGCGTTATGACCGATATTGTACTAGTCTTCGAGGTTCACCAACCCTTCAGGGTAGGGAAGGGCTTCTACTGGGAAAACAGAATGTTCAGGCGCCTAAGGAAGGACGAGCTCTTCGACACCTATTTTGACAGGAAAAGCGACGGAGAAATCTTCCGAAGGGTCAGCAGGAAGTGCTACCTGCCAGCCAACGAAATAATCCTCAGAACGATAGATGAACATAAGCATGAAAAGAGGCAGTTCAAGGCTTCCTTCAGCCTCTCCGGAGTCTTTCTTGAACAGTGCGAAGCATTCAACAAGGATGTTCTGGACTCATTCAAGCAGCTGGCCGAAACCGGATGTGTCGAATTCCTCGATCAAACATACTACCATTCGCTCTCGAGCCTCTACCCCGTGAGAGACGAGTTTGTCGAACAGGTCCGCATGCACTCCGCTGCGATGCACAGCTACCTTCACTATGAACCGAGGGTGTTCGAGAATACGGAACTACTCTACAACAACGCCATAGCAAAGGTCGTGGAAGACCTAGGTTTTGCTGCGATTTTCACCGAAGGCGCTGATAGAATGCTGGGTGGCCGATCGCCTAACCACCTCTATTCAGCCAAAGACTGCAAGAGGCTCAAGATTCTTCTCAGAAACTACAAACTGACCGACGACATAGGCTTCCGATTCTCAGCTCGCTGGTGGAGTGAGTGGCCTCTCACAGCCGACAAATACGCCAAATGGCTCAGCACAACTACGGGACAGTGCATCAACATATTCCCGGACTACGAAACCTTCGGCGAGCACCATTGGCCGGAAACCGGAATTCACGAGTTCTTGACCCATCTTCCAGATGAGATCTTGAAGCGGGAGAATCTGAGCTTCTCAACACCCTCCGAGGTCGTTGAGAAGCACAGCCCCGTCGACACTATAGACGTACCGGAAATAGGCGGGACCGTATCATGGGCGGATATCGAGAGGAGCACGAGCGGCTGGCTCGGCAACACAATGCAGTGGGCTTACTATTCAAAATGCAGAGCCATGGAACCACTGGTCAAAGAGTCTCAAGACTCAGATCTCACAAGAATCTGGAGATGTCTTCAGGAGAGCGACCACCTCTACTACATGTTCACGGCCGGTGGAGGCCCTGGGACCGTGCACACCTACTTCAGCCCCTATGGAAACCCGATCGACGCGTTTGTGACATGCTTGGCGGTTCTGATGGATTTCGAACATAGACTCAAGGAGTTCACATACGCAGCCAATGAACCTTTCATATTTCACCTAGGCACCGAAAGAGAGGGAAAAATCGAGGCCTGGAGCTTGATGGGCTTTCTGAGATCTCTGGACAAGGTGCCTGCCAAGTCTTTGGAGTTTCACAGTTCCCGAGATGATCACGAGAAGTGGGCGAGATGGAGCTTGAGAGATGAGGAGCTCGCGAACAGCTTTGCAGCCGTTTCAGCTTCTCACCTCAAAGGCGAACGTCTCAGAATGGCTCTAAGACGGACTGTGAGAACCAGCCTTGACCGTCGAAGTCCACGTCGAGTTCGAACGAGGAACCGATCAGCCCAGAGCCCGCAAAGAGTTATCTCTGCTTCCGAAATGAAGGAGGCTGATGGTCGATCTTGAGCGGGGAAAACCTCTCGGCTCCAGAAGGACTACTCCTCGCGATGCATAACATGGGAGCGGTTCATGAAAAGGCCAGCAAGACAGTTCAGGAGCTGGCGGAGATAACTAAGATCTCTCTTGAGCGCTTAACCGGCATTCTCACAGATAGTGAAGAACACGGTTATGTATACAGCTTCACAGACATCCAAGGATCGAGAAGATACTATCTCACGGGTTTGGGCATCATCAGAATCTGTTCTACATATACGTAGGTTCCGCGAGAGCCTTGAAGATCGTCATGCTCACTTGGGAATATCCTCCCAGAATAGTCGGCGACATAGCCCATCAAGTCGCAAGGCTCGCATTAGGCCTTGTGGAAAGAGGCGTGGAGGTAGATGTGGTAACCTTTCATGAAACACTGTCAGGAGTCGAGAAATTCGATGGATTGAGGATACACAGAGTGCCCAATCCAGTCGGTTACCACGTCAATATTCTGACTTGGAGCCTTTCACTGTCTGCCGAGTTCGAAAGAATCGTCTCGAACCAGATCTACGAAGAGGGCAAGATAGACCTCCTCGACGCACACGAATGGCCTTGCATCCCCGCAGCCGCGAGCCTGAAGAAAGCATTAGATCTTCCTCTAGTCTACACCGTGTACAGTCTCGAGGATCACAGGTCATCGAACCCCTCTTCTTCTCTTAGCACATCGATCAAGAGCATCGAATGGCTGGGAGGATACGAATCCCAAGCTGTCGTGGCGAGATCCGAGCGGGTAGCCGGAGACATGGAAGTGATTCACGCAATCCCCCGTGACAAGATACACCTTATCCGAACAAGCACGGAGAGTTGGCTTGAAGACACCGTTGAGCTCTATGAGAGAGAGATCTCTGAAGAAGGGGAAGGAGACGATCTTTGAATTCTCGTGACAGCTTGGCAATAGTGATGCTGTCATGGGAGTTTCCGCCGAGAATCGTCGGCGGAATCGCGCCCCACGTTCATGATCTTTCCAGAGCGTTGGCCAAACGCGGCAACGACGTATACGTCATCACCTGTGACTTCCCCGGGGCAAGAAGCCGCGAGATAGTCGAGGGTGTCCATGCCATCAGAGTTGAATCGTACAGGTTTCCCACACCTGATTTTGCGACTTGGATCTCTATGATGAATATGAACATGAAACTCGCAGGGGCGGAGCTGATGAAGTCGCTTGGCAGCAATGCCGTGGTACATGCGCATGATTGGCTTGTGGCAAACGCCTGCATAGGACTGAAACACTTATTCAGACGACCCTTAGTGGCGACGATGCACTCGACCGAATACGGCAGACGAAATGGGCTGCATGACGACTATCAAAGACTGATTCACTCAACGGAGGCATGGTTGTGCAGAGAGGCCTGGCGCGTAATCTGCTGTAGCCGCTATATGGCCTCTCAGGTCAATACCGTGCTCGGCGTGCCAGAGACGAGAGTAGACGTGATCGCAAACGGCACCGATCCCCACAGATTCGAAGGCTCCTACGATAGAGATGCTTTCAGAGCCCGTTTTGCAACACCACGTGAGAAGATTGTGCTCTATGTCGGGAGACTCGTGCACGAGAAAGGTGTCGAACTCCTTGTGGAATCGATACCACTTGTACTCAAGAGCGCCGACACGAAGTTTGTGATAGTCGGAGAGGGATACATGAAGGAGCGCCTCATAAAACGCATGCAGGAGCTGGGAATAGGAGAGAAGACCTTCTTCACAGGGTTCCTAGACGATGTCACAGTCAGGCTTCTCTTCCGCACCGCCGATGCCTTTGTCGTACCCTCATTGTACGAGCCCTTTGGCATTGTAGCCCTCGAAGCCATGGCCGCGATGACCCCTGTGGTTACGACTGGAGCAGGCGGACTGGGAGAGATTGTCGAGCACAACCTGACAGGCGTTAAGGTGTATCCTACCTCCGATTCCCTGGCCTGGGGTATACTGCAGGTCTTGACGGACTCAGATCTTGCCTATAGGCTCAGAATGAACGCATACCGAAGGGTCTTGTCCGAGTTCAGCTGGGAAGTAATCGCGGCAGAAACTGAAAGACTGTATCAACGTGTCATGGGTGAGTATGAAGCTGGAGACTGGAAGCCCAGTTGAACCCGCTTTGCGACTTGTCACCTGTTCAAGCGGCTTCTGAAGACTCATCCTTGGGAACATTTGGATGCCGAAACCGTGTCAACTCGAGCTCTCCACTGGCCGAGGAAGATAAAATCTCCTAATCCACTACATATTGATCCCAAGAGCTTGGTAGACGCAGGAAACGCGTGATCAGACCAAGTCCCGTAGTCGTCTCATCTCACCAAGCAAGGAAGACCACTCAATGATCGTTTTTGGAGAAGACACAACATCCAGCTACGAGAGATCCAAACATCTCGAATGGATAATTACAAATGGACTGGGCGGCTACGCCTCGTCAACGATCATCGGCGCGAATACACGAGCATACCACGGCCTACTCGTGGCATCTCTGAAGCCTCCGATGAGCCGTATGCTACTGCTCTCGAAGCTTGAGGAAGAAGTGGATATAGACGGGACGAAGTTCCCTCTATCTGTCAACAAGTATCGGGGCGCCATTCACCCTGAAGGCCATCATCACCTGCGACAATTCAGACTTAAGGACTTCCCCACATTCACGTACGAGCTGGGTGACGCCATCGTAGAGAAGAAAGTGTTCATGAAACAAGGCGAAAACACTACTGTAGTAAGCTATACCATCCAGAAAGCTCCGAGAGAACTTTCCTTGTCCATCTACCCACTTCTGAACTGCAGACATCCTGGCGCGAGGACCTACGAGAGTAGCTCTTGGAACTTTGAACAGACTCCGGAAGGCAACAGTGTCAGCATCAGGCCCTTCGAAGGAGCTCCGCCTATATTCCTTCTCTCAGACAGAGCCGCGTATTCATCTTCTGGCTACTGGTACAGAAACTTCATCTACGACTTGGAGCTGGAACGTGGATATCCCGCTGAAGAGGACGCCTACAATTCTGGCGTATTTACAGCCAAGCTCGGTCAAGGGGAACGACTGCTGGTCGCGGCCTCAGATCAACGCCGAGAGATTAGTGAGATAGTGAATGCGGAAATCGATGAACTCTCGCGGCGCCATGAACTCCTTTCAAAGGCTAGTATCGGTGATGAATTCCTGTCCTATCTAGTCGAAGCTGCAGATCAGTTCATAGTATCCAGATCTTCCAGCAGGACCGTAGTCGCTGGATATCACTGGTTCGGAGACTGGGGCAGAGACGCGTTAATCTCCATACCGGGACTTACACTGGTCACAGGAAGATTTCGAGACGCGAGGTCGATACTCTCCACCTTCCTTGAGCATATAGACTATGGACTTGTGCCCACCCTCTTTGAAGACGATGAACCGAGGTATGCCTCAGCAGACACCTCTCTTTGGCTCTTCTATGCAGTTCAGAAGTACATGGAATACACTCAAGATCATCCCTTCGCCAGAAGGATCTTTGAGAAGCTTGAAGACATCATTGAAGCCTACACTAGAGGGACCATGGGTATCCGAATGGCCGAGGATGGACTCATAGACGCAAAAGTTCACAACGTTCCTCTGACGTGGATGGACGTTGTCATAGATGGTAATCCGGTGACTCCGAGACCAGGAAAGGCCGTCGAAATAAACGCCCTTTGGTACAATGCTCTGAAGGTCATGGAACATCTGGCAGACAGATTTGAAATGGACGAGAAGCAACAAAGATACAAAGATATGGCTGAAAGAACCCGTAAGAACTTCAACGAGAAGTACTGGAACGGAAACGGCCGCTACCTCTATGACTGCATAGACGAGGGAAACCTCGATTCGAGCATTAGGCCAAACCAGATCTTCTCCATCAGTCTGCCTTTCGAAGTACTCTTCAGAGAGCGGTGGGATGGAGTAGTCAGATGCGTCAAAGATCACCTTCTGACGTCTTATGGACTGAGGACCCTTTCTCCCTCAGACAGAAGATACCATGGAAGGTACTTCGGCGACCAGAGGTCAAGGGATGAAGCTTACCATCAGGGAACCGTCTGGCCGTGGTTGATAGGCCCGTTTGTGCAGGCTTCCATCAAGTGCCATGGTAGGACCATTCAGACAGTGAGCGAAGCCAGAAGCTTGCTGGAACCTTTCAGAGGCCATCTTGCCGAGGCTGGTCTCGGCACTGTTTCTGAAGTGTTCGATGGCGACCGCCCCCACAGACCTGGGGGATGTATAGCCCAAGCTTGGAGCGTCGCGGAGATTCTTAGATGCTACTGTGAAGATATTTCAAACTCGAACCATTACGGAGTTAGCATGATTTCAAATCGCAGCACGTAGTCAGCAGGTTCCGATTGGCTATAAGTCTGACACAAACGGAATGGAATTAATCGCTTCATTATCACATAGTTTCCATTTAAGACGGGTGCCTAAACACCTAATAACACCTCAATGAGTAGAATATCTCGACTGTCCTTGATCACCGTCCCACGATCAGAGATAGAGCTTGACAATCTGAGAGTAGTCATACCAGTCGGCGGTGAAGCCAAGCGTCTGAAGCCACTGACATGTGAGGTTTCAAAACCAGTTGTGAGATTCCTCAACAGACCAATAATAGAAACCGTCCTCGTATCACTGGCCAGACAAGGCATCCGGAACTTCATCTTCGGAGTCAAAGGCTACTTGAACTACAGGAGCCTCTACGACTATTTCAAGGAAGGAGTTGAGGTCTCCGCGAGATACGAAATCAATCCCAGAATACACATCAAATATCAACCGCGGACCGAGGACGTTGGCAGTGCAGACTCTCTAAGGATTGTCATGGACTATTATGATGTCAGAGACCCTGTCCTAGTAATTCAGGGAGACAACATTCTTGACATCGATCTCCCAAGCTTCGTGAAATTCCACGAAGAACGAGATGCATTCATGACGATTGCATTGACTAAGGTCAAAGAAGTCGAAAGCTACGGCATTGCCGACATCAACAGTAATTTCGGAATCAGGAGGTTTGTGGAGAAGCCGAGCCTGAGCGAGGCGCCGTCGAACCTGGCCAACGCTGGTGTCTACTTGATTGATCGGGAGATAAGAGAAGTCTTCCAAGACAAAGAGGTTCAGCAGAAGATTTCTGAGCACAATCGTCTCGATTTCGGAATGGATCTCATTCCGTACGTGGTCAGCTCGGGCCGACGCGTCTGCGGATATGTCCTTGAAGGCAGATGGTTTGACCTTGGCACTCCTGTCGGATACCTGAAGGCTATGTCGGAACTGCTTCAGACAGGAGCGAGAGGCATTGACCTTGAGGGGCGTGTGTTAGGAGAGCCCAACATGTGGATTCAAGGCCAAAGTCCCGAGTCCGCATCTAGACGGCAAGACATACTAAGAAAGGTGAAGTTGGGGAGAATAGTTCTCCAAGGAGGCGTGCTCATAGGAAGGCACTGCCTGATAGGCGAAGGGACAAGCATCAGCAACTCAAGCATCGACAACTTTTCCATCATAGGTAGAGGCTCCTTTGTCAGCGGCTCGGCCGTAATGGACAGAGCCGTCATCGAAGATGCGGCAGAAATCCGAGAGAGCATAGTTGGAAGACATGCGATTGTGAAGTCGACTCACCAGAACCCGACACGAATATCAGACACGAGCGTAGTCGGAGACGACGCTATCATAGGTCAAGGTTGCAAGATAATCGAGAGCAGAGTCTATCCACACAGCAAGGTTCCCGATAATCTCGAGCTGATCCACGAGGTCTTCGGGCAGTCGCCTTTCTGACTTCACAGGCCGTTTGCAACTCTGAGCTTTAGAACACAATCCCGCATTGGAATCTGTAGATGTCAAACTTCAACAGTGGATGTCTCGATCGGAATCCGAATGTATGGTGCCAGGCCGAAAGACTTCGAGAAAGCCGTCGGTGCGTCTCAAGTCGGCGAACTGCATCAAAGAGTTCAGAATCTCAAAGAACCGAGTCTAATCAGAAGAGCTTGAAGCAAACTTTCTGAGTAGGCCGTACCTCAACCTCAATATCTGCAGAAGGCGCTTGCGGAGTTGATCACCTGAGAGCTTCTCCAATCTTACCTTGGCCAGTTGCCGGGCAAGCGTCTCATCGCCGAGCATCCGAATCCAGTTCTCAAAGTCTCCTCGAGACAAGTGAAATTCGATAGATCTCAGTTCAACCGATCCAATTAAGTGAAGGAACTCTCCAAGGCTCTTTGCTAGTGCGCCAGTTTTGGCTCCGATGTCTGAATAGAAGTGAAAGGCCTTTTCGGTAGGTACTTCTCGCAGGATTCGTTTGGCTTGCTCTTTAAGTCGGCCAGACATAGCGGGTAAATTTAGTTCGCGTCTTTATAAAGATGACCAGATAGCCCGAAAGGCAGGAAGGCTTTGGCCCTTTTGAGTCTGAAAGAGTTCGCTAAGAGTATGGCTTCGCTTGGAATTGTGAGCTTGACACAAGGAGCCAGGCCTAAATCACAGCTTGAGTCACCGCGAGCGAGGAGTAAAGAGGCATTGGCGTGCACTGAACAAGCGTTTTCTCGTCCAAAAAGTAAATCAGAAAATACGATCCTGTAGCTGGGCTATAATAGGGAAGACCTTGGAAGAAGGAAAAGACTTCACATTCAATGAGGGTTTCAGATGAGCTGGTGGGAGAGTGCATACAAGGGTTCTCCTCCATGGGATATTGGAGCGCCTCAACCAGAGATTGTGAAGCTGGTTGAGAACAATGAGATCCCAAAGGGAAGGGTTTTGGACATAGGATGCGGGTTGGCTGACAACTCGATTCTTCTGGCTAAGAAAGGGTTTTCTCCGACTTGTATGGATATTGCGCGCCTTGCCATCAATAAGGGGAGAAGGAAAGCCGTCGAGCAGAAGGCTGAAGTCAATTTTCTGGTAGGCGATGCCCTCAAACTAGATGGATTTTTTGATCCGGGATTCTTCGTCGCGGTTATCGATTCGGGGCTATTTCATGCCCTGAGCGACGATGAGAGACCAATATTTGCGAAGCAGATTTGGCGCGTTCTTGTCGATGGTGGAAAGTACTTCGCGTTATGCTTCTCCGATAAAGAGCCTAGCGATGAAGGGCCGAGGAAAATCAGCAAAAGAGAAATTGAAGAGACTTTCTCGGATATGTTCAAGATCGACTACATAAGAAAAGCCGTCTTTGCCTCAAAATTGCACAAGAAAGGCGCAAGAGCTTACCTCGTCTCAATGACAAAAAGCGGAGCACGCGCTGACAGCGGTAATAGGCAGCTCAGCATACATGGGTCTATCAAGTTGGCAAACCATGCGCCCGGGTTCGCAGACTCTTGCGTCCGGATGGATGTTCTTAACAGTCCCGAGATAGTATGCGCACCAGCCATAAGAAGAACGCGCGCTCATCCATTCAACCCATCTGCGAGCCGGACATTATGTTTTTAACCACTCCAGCTTAGGGTTCTAAGCTATGTTCGATGCCGTTAGGTCGCTTGCCACCATATCCAGAGTGGAGTTTCTCCTGCCGAATCTGGGTTCGCTTATCATGGGGCTTGCTTGGGGAGCCACTCCTGCCGTAGGTCTCACAGATTTGGCTATCTTGATAGCGCTGTCCTTTACCGTAATCAATCTCAGCTCCGCGATTGGAGCCCAGGCAAACACTCTTTCTGATTACGAGCTGGACTCAAATGACGACCGCAAGAAGACGCTTGTTCAGGCAATGAACTCTTTTGGGCAAAGTCGAGTCAAGAAAGTATTAGCCGCTGAGTTTCTCTTCACACTGATTCTGGTTTGTCTCTCCACGCTTATTCAAGGGAAACCCATTCTGTTGTTGATGTGGATAGCAGGAATTTCTCTGGGCTGCGCCTATTCCGCTCCGCCACTCAGATTGAAGTCTAGATCTTGGCTGGCCCCGATCTCGCTGATTCTCGTTCTTGCCATCTTTCCGGTGCTATTCGAGTATTACACTTTCGCGTCCGAAGTGAATCGTCCATTCCTTTTTTCCCTTATCGGACTAGCATTGACGGTGTATGGCGTCATCATACCGACTGAGATCCGAGACTACTTCGGAGACAAGGCAATGGGCATCGAAACAATGACGG
>CAYWPD010000027.1:22133-24198 GCA_964460055.1 uncultured Candidatus Bathyarchaeia archaeon | reverse complement strand
CTTTAGATATGCGTCTGGAACAAGACTGAGATAGTGTTCAAGCGGGTGGCAGACCAAGATGGCTGTGCCCTTTCCTGACTCTCTGTTGACCGTGAGGGCCGTGTTCCCGCGCCTGTCGTTTCCAACTGCAAACGCGTTTTTGAGCTCTAACTCTATGCAAGATGCTCCATCGGTCTTTGGATACGACAGTCTGAGGCCCTTGAGGCCCATCCAGTCTCCCGTGAACATCATCTCTTCTGAGGGCATAGGCGCTATTCTATCCTGAAGTGAAACACCGAATATCTCGTTGAAAAATGGGCCGAGAGGATTTGGGGAACCAATCCAAGAACCGCCATACGAGAAGTAGAGATGTCCGCCGTGTTCAACGTAGTGTTTCAAAGCATACCATGATGAAGTCTTCAGGACAAGACTGCTTGGAATAATTACGAGTTTATAGCCGGTGAGGTCAGCTCCTTCCCGAATGAAGTCTACTTCTATGTGCGCCTCCTTGGCTAGTATGAAGGCTTCGAAGAACCTTGGCCATACAGTTTTCACATGCTTGTAGTAATCTTTGGGTATAAGTAAGGCTGCTTCAGGCCTTCTGAAATGAAACTTTTCAAGATCGATCTTATTGATGATCTCGGCGAATCTGCTAAGTTCTTCAGCTGGAGGTTTCATCTCGCCCCGACTGCTCAGGACTCCAAAGGAGGTCTCGAAGGGTTTGTCGTCTAGTGGGAACTTTCCGTGGTGTTCAGCATCGTAGTCAAATAGTATCCAAGGCATGATGCCTATTGAGCCGTTTGCGAAGCTCGAGTACATGACCACCCTATAGTATTCTCCAGCTCTCTTGAGTGAGGTCCAAACTGTTGTTGTGCCAGGACCCTCGGAGAGCAATACGGGTTTCCCAACGTCGCTGAACTTGATGAAGAAGGGTGTGAAGTAGGTTGAACGTGTCGAAGTATGGGCTTCAGGTGTCTTCAGGCTGTAGATTGGGTATGCACATAGCGAGAAGAAGTCCTGGAAAGGGATGAGCCTTTCGACTTGGAATCCTGTGTCCTCGACTATGTGGTTGTTATCGAACCCGAGGGTTACAGGGTGCTTGTTGTCGCGGGACTTTAGCGCTCTGTAGATCATCGAGACCCAGTTGGCCGCCGTCTCGGCGTCTGTGTTTCCCGCGTAGTAGTATGGTTCGTCACTGATGTCCCAAGCGACTATGGCCGGGTCATTCGCGTATCTGGTCGCCAGAGTTTCAGCTTGGCGGCACTCAAGCTTCAGCATCTCTGGGTCTTTGTATATGTTTCTCCCTTTCCTCCATGGCACGTCCCACAGGTCCACGCATACGCCTACGAAAAGGAAGGGCATGACGTAGACTTGGTATCTTCCGGCTATCTCAAGAAATTCGTCGAATCTTTCTAAGAATCTATGGCTAATGACGCCTTCTTCGGGTTCAACAGAACTCCAGAAGAGAGGAATTCTAACAGCCTCAACTCCTACTTCCTTCATCTTCTTGAAGTCTTCCTCTATCTGAGATGGATTCCACTCATCCCAAAT
Organism: uncultured Candidatus Bathyarchaeia archaeon; assembly: GCA_964460055.1. GTDB lineage: Archaea > Thermoproteota > Bathyarchaeia > RBG-16-48-13 > CAYWPD01 > CAYWPD01. Next base: position 22,668 of record CAYWPD010000027.1, on the reverse strand, counting down.
ACGGAAGAAGGCTTGGCTTGGCATGTAATTCGTTCCAACTAGGAAGAACTTTCGATTCCTTTTTGTGAAGTAATTCACTCCCATGTATATGGGGTCCACCTCAGATCTCCTCCCATCTCTTACTCAATGTCGGTATAGAAGACAGTAGGTTCTTTGTATATTCATGTCTAGGACGCATTATTACTTCTTCAGCCTCTCCCTCCTCAACTATCCTGCCCTTCTGCATCACCAGTATTCTATCGCTTATGTAGTAGGCCAGCCCAAGGTCATGCGTTATAAATAATATGGATAGTCCCTGGCTTTTCTTTAGGTCCAAGAAAACCTTCAAAACATCTACACGCGTAGAGGCATCGATCATACTCGCAGGTTCGTCTGCCAGAAGGATCTCGGGGTTCACTATAAGGCTTCTTGCGATCAATACCCGTTGCCTTTGCCCACCGCTTAGTTGGTGTGGGTATTTCCCTAGTATTTCGTCAGGGTTCAGGCCAACCATCTTGAGTGACGACTGTACCATTGACTTTCTTTCGTCTTTGCT
>CAYWPD010000027.1:18567-22033 GCA_964460055.1 uncultured Candidatus Bathyarchaeia archaeon | reverse complement strand
GCGACTACAGATCTTTTCCTGAAAAGTCCAGATTCGTACGTCTTGCTCAAGTCTTCGGTTTTGAGTATGGCCTCTCCCGACATGAGGTCACCTCAAGCGTAGAGCCAGCACCTGACGGCTCTTCTATTTACAGTCACTAATGTCGGAACTTCCTGTCCACATTTGGATGAGGAAAGAGCGCATCTCGGATGGAATCTGCAGCCGATTGGAGGATTTCTAAGGTTTGGAGGTGCGCCTGGAATTGCTGTTAGCGCTCTCCTCCTTATTTCAGGTTCAGGCACGATGACGGTTGACATAAGTCCTTTCGAATATGGGTGAAGCGGATTGAATATGGTGTCTTTCATGCCTCCGATCTCAACTATCATCCCAGCGTACATCACAACAATCCGATCGGCTATCTGTCTCAAGACGGCAATATCGTGAGTGATGAAGACTATGCTTTGGACAATTCCCCTCTTTCTCAAGTTCAGCAACAGACTCAAAACCGTTTTCTGGGTTGACACATCAAGAGCTGAAGTAGGTTCATCGGCTATGAGTACTTTCGGATCGAGAAGAGATGATATGGCTATGACCGTTCTCTGCTTCATTCCGCCGCTTAGTTCGAAAGAATATGACTCCAAGACTCTAGACGGTAGACCCAGCTCCTCAAATCGTTGTGCGGCGTTCTTGAGCACATCTTCTCTGGCTATTCTTGGATAATGAGCGCTGACTGCGTCGATGATAAGGTCTCTTATTCTTCTTGTCGGGTTTAGAGCGTTCATAGCACTTTGAGGAACCAGCGCTATGTACTTTCCACGTATCTCTCTTCTCAGAGTTCTCTCTGGAAGCTTGAATACGTCTTCTCCATTCTCCGTCAGAAGTTTGCCTTCGACTAGCCTGAGGGGCGGGAGTATGATCGTCGAAAGGGTTGCAGCCAATGTTGACTTGCCACAGCCGGATTCTCCTGCTATTCCTAGGACTTCCCTCTTCAACAGAGAGAATGTTACATCCTCGACAGCTCTGACATCGCCGTCTAGAAGCTTGTAGTAGGCTTTGATATCCTCCGCATTCAAAACTGACATAGACCAGTCATCATTAGATCCTTCTCATTCTTGGATTGAATACTTCGTCCATTGCCGTATTTACGAGAAGGAGAGATGTTGTCAGAAGGGTTATGGCTATTGTGGGAGGAATGAAGACCCACCACTTTCCCAGCCTTACGGTCTCCCATAGGAGCGCCCACCTCAATATCATTCCGAGAGAGACTATGTCCGTCGGTCCTAAGCCGATCATGCTCAATCCAGTTTCTGAGAGGATTCCGTTCGCCATCTGAAGTGCGAAACACATGAAAACATAGGATAGCATGTTCGGAAGGACGTCTTGAATTATTATCTCGATTTCAGATAAGCCTGAGATGCGTGGTAGGTCTATGAATTCCCTTGCTTTCAAAGACAGGGTCTGAGACCTTATGGATCTAGCAGTCCAAGGCCAAGATGTTATGCCAATTATAAGAGCCAAGAAAACCTCGTTTCTTATTTTGGTAAAGGCAGCTATCACTATTAGCAGAGCTAAAGTTGGTATCACTAGCATTATGTTTGTCAGGCTCATAAGAATCTCGTCGATCATACCTCCCTTGTAACCGGCCACGGCTCCTATTATAACTCCGAGAGATGTGGCTACAATGCCAGCGAGAACGCCTATATTTATGGACATGCTTATTCCATTAACAAACAGGGAAAAAACGTCTCTTCCGAAGAGGTCTGTCCCCAGAATCCTTTGGTTTGATGGAGGCGCCCAAGGCAGGTCTATCATCGCCTTTGGGTCAGGCATGAAGAATGGCATGAAAGCCGCTAGAGCGATGAAGAAGAAGAGTGTTCCAATTCCCACGAGAAACTTCTTTGAATTCAGGAGAGGATGGTTCAGCCTCATGTTTTTTCGCCAGCGTAAGTAGCTCTTATTCTAGGATCGATGAACACGTAGAACAGATCCATGAGGAAGTTCGCAAGCAGAGTTGTGAGAGTTATTATCGCGAAGCAGCCCTGAACTAGAGGATAGTCCTCCCTTAGAATCGCGTTATACAGGCTGAAACCTATTCCCGGATAATTAAACACTATCTCCGTCACCAGAGCGCCGCCAAAAATCGAACCGAACGCTAGGGCCAGCCCAGTAATTTGAGGAAGTAAGGCATTCTTATAGGCATAGCCGACCAATTTTCCTTCGCTTAATCCCAGTTGCTTCGAGTAGAAATAGTAGTCGGAGTTAAGTTCATATATCATCATAACTCTCATACCGATCGCCTGGCCCCCTATATTTATCAGAGTTAAAGAGAGAAAGGGTAACATGTAGTGATGCAGAAAGCTTGCGATCCAGTCAAAGGTTAGACTGAAACCCGTTGTGCCGTACGAGTACCCTCCCCCGATCGGGAAAATAGGCCATATGAAGGCAAAGAGGTAGAGCAGTATCAACGCAAAGCAGTAATACGGCATATTAGAGACAAATAAGGACATATTGAAGACGAGGTTCTCCGTGATGCCTTTCTTATGGGCGGCAATCGCACCGAGGTAATTCCCTACGATGAATCCTACCAATATTGAGGGAAGAAGAAGAATGAGGCTCCAAGGCATACTACCTTTGATTACATCTCCGACTGTGTTGGGATAATAGCTTATGCTTACGCCAAAATTGAACGTCAACATATTTTTTAAGTAGACGAAGAACTGTTCAGCTACTGGTCTATCCAATCCGAATTCTTCCAGAAACAGAAGGTACAGTCTATCAACCCCGAAGACAGTTCCTCTTCCTCTTCCTATCAGTCTGCTCACGAGCTGAAGTATGGGGTTCCCAGGCATAAGTCTGACGACAATGAAAATGATCGATAAGGCTACGAAATATGTGGCAAGGTAAAAAGCCGCTTTTTTCGCAAAAAACATAAAAAAAGTGGGTGAGGTAGGTCTCTTCATCAATCTTCGACTCGTCTGGCTCTTAAAATTGCTATCACGGCTATTATTATTGCAATGACAGACACACCGACAGATATGTAGACAGTAGATTGCAAAGATGACACCGTGGATTGCAGAGAAGATAAGTCTTGTTGCAGTGATGAAACAGTATCTTGGAGGCTGGTTATGCTCTGATTAATTGCCTGCAGTATTTCCGTTGGGACAATAGGGGGTCCCGGAGCGCTAGTTGATTTCAGACCAAAGAGCATCGGGTACCATCCTCGACCCGTATCCCAGTATGGCACTCCACCCGAGTATGCGTTATCTTCGTTGGGCCAGTTTGTCCAGTACGTCGTCGAGTACATGTAGAACGGACCATAGAACCAGCCTGGGATGTATGGAAGTTCCCTTAGTATTATCGACTGCAGCTCACCGTATACGGCGGTTAGTCTCTCTTCATCTTCTGGGCTTGTCCTCGCCATCTCATCGATCAGTTCGTCAACTCTTGTATTGTTGTAGCTTCCCCAGTTTCCAAAGGCTGGCATTGG
>CAYWPD010000027.1:17268-18467 GCA_964460055.1 uncultured Candidatus Bathyarchaeia archaeon | reverse complement strand
TGCTACATTGTAAGTCCAACCATACTGTTGGACAGCTGTTGTGTTTATGTATTTGGCAACCTCTGGAATGTTTTCGGGTAGCAGCGACGGATTCGCTGGGGTTGTTAGTTTCGAGAACGCTATATCGCACACTGTATTGAAGTCGATGGCGAATGCCATGGCCCTTCTGAATTCCGAGTTTGTTAAGGCGTCATTTTCCGGTATCTTCAGATAGTTGAAGGTAATGTATCCAGTCATGTATGGCACTGGCATATAATATGGCTTATCGGTGCTCCATGTTCCTCTGGCAAGGTGTTTGGTCTCCCACATTTCCCAGATGTTGGGCATGAAGTTTTCTGACCAGTCTAGTTCGCCTCTTTCGAAGGCCATATTTGCGACCTCATTGCTTGTGGAAACTATGTTGACAATGTATTTCGGTTGTGGAAGGCCGAAGTATGGTTCGCCCCAGTAGTTGTCGTCTCTAATCCACACGGTTCTCCGCTCAGATACAGAGGCATACACAAACTTGTATGGTCCCGAGCCTACTGGATTCTCCATGTTGCTGAATTCCGTCAATACCTCGTATTGCGTCTCAGCTGTTGACCACACGTGCTGCGGCTGAATGTACACGTTGGACAGAGAATACATCAGAATGTATTTGTTCGGGTTTTCAGCCTTCAAAACGAAGTCTATCGTGCTGGAGTCTATGACGGTGATTCTTTCGAGGTACTCCCAGAGGTCGGCTGAGACTCCTGTGATTTCGTTTCTTCTGAGGGGCAGAGTGTATGTGTAGTCTACGTCGGCAGTTGTCAGGCTCTGACCGTCATTCCACATCGTGCCATCATGAAGCCTAACCCTAAAGGTCAGGTCATCAACCCATTGACCGCTCTCAGCGAGCCATGGAACCATCGTGAAGTGCCAAGAATCAAAGACGAACAGCGGTTCAAGGAACGGGAGGAATGGGGGCGCGTCGGGATTGTATGGATTGAAGCTTGAGGGGTCTTCCCAAGACTCCATGTACAGAGCTTCTGCCCTAGGTATCTGGGTGATTTGGGCGCGCGCGGTGTGAGATGGCATCAGAGATATTGTCGCCAGAAGAATCAGCGCCAGCAATGATGCACTACGTAAAGAATCTCTTGTCTTTCTCATTATATTTTTCCCTTCTTAGAGAAAGATCTGCGAACCATAATTCAGGCCCGGATTCGATAAAAGAGTTCCTC
>CAYWPD010000027.1:0-17168 GCA_964460055.1 uncultured Candidatus Bathyarchaeia archaeon | reverse complement strand
ACGGTGGAAGAGATATCGTAGCTCTCATAGAGCGGCTTTGAATGGGTCTGCCGAGACAAAGGCGCTAGGTTCTCCCGAAGAGGGAAGTTTACCCGGACCTAGGGTTCATTTCATGGAGCCTCTGGTGGGATTTGAACCCACGATCTCCACCTTACAAGGGTAGCGCCTTAACCGCTAGGCTACAGAGGCACGATGAGCCAAGGTTGCATACCGTACGCGATTGTTATATCTCTTACTCGCCCGAGTCGAACATCAAAACCATATCAGAATCCCTAGGATTGCACTTCGCAAATCTCTCCCGTACGCAAGGCAGGTTCATTCCTCCTATGTGTACACGGAAGGAACTCTGTCAATGGGGAGAGATGGAGCTGCCGCTGTGAGACTTCAAGCCCTGACTCAAAGCCAAGTACGATGATGACAAGGTCTTTCTGCACAGCATCTCGAAATAGCTGCATATTTAGGTGGGAGACTGACCCTGATGGCTACCGATCTCAAGTTTAGCAGGGATTTCGTGTTGGGGGCTGCTACTGCTTCCTACCAGATTGAGGGCGCGGCGGACGAAGATGGGCGTGGCAAGAGTATCTGGGATGTGTTTTCGCATGTCTCCAGCAAGATTGAGGACGGCACAACAGGCGATGTGGCTTGCGACCACTACCACCGCTGGCGCGAGGACGTCGTCCTCATGAAACAGCTCAGACTGAAGGCTTACAGATTCTCGATCTCATGGCCTCGAATCATGCCTGACGGACGCGGCAAAGTCAATCAGGCGGGAGTCGACTTCTACAGTCGTCTGGTCGACGGTCTACTCGAGGCCGGGATCACGCCCTTCGTCACGCTCTACCACTTTGACTTGCCGCAAGCGCTGCAGGACGATGGGGGCGGCTGGCTGAGAAGAGGCGTCGTCGACGACTACGTCACGTATGTCGACGTCATAAGCCAAGCGCTGGGGGATCGAGTCAAGCATTGGGCGACCTTCAATGAGCCTTGGGAGCTCGCTTGGCAAGGTTACGTGACAGGCGAGGATGCACCTGGACTGAAAGGAGACGCTGGATTCGCCTTGAGAGCAACACATCACATATACCTTGCTCATGGTGCGGCCGTCAAAGTCTTGCGAGAGAATGTACCTGACGGAAAAATCGGTATTGTTCTGCACTTGAACTACGTCGAACCAGCCAGCGGCAGGCCTGAGGATGTCGTTGCGGCCAGGCGTTTTGAGGGCTGCCAGAACCGTTGGTACCTTGACCCGCTACTTCGTGGTGACTATCCGGCTGACATGGCGAAGCTGTTTGGAAGATACGTGCCTGAGATCCGCAGCGGAGACATGGATCAGATTCGGGCTCCACTTGATTTCTTAGGCATCAACTGCTATCGCCGCTCAGTAATGGCGGACGGAGATGAGTTGCCTCCTGTGAACTTTCGCAGAATCAGCCCGGAGGGAGAGTATACCGACATGGGCTGGGAGGTCTATCCTGATGGCCTCTACAAGATCCTCAAGTATGTGCACGAGAACTACGACCATCCTCCACTCTATGTAACCGAGAATGGAGCAGCATTCCCAGACAGAGTCGGCAGCGATGGCCGCGTCCACGACGAGCGGCGCATCCACTATCTACGCGAACATCTTGCGCGAGCAAAACGCGCGATGGAAGATGGTATTCCTCTGAGAGGTTACTTCGTCTGGAGCTTGTTGGACAATTTCGAGTGGGCTTATGGTTACACCAAGCGCTTCGGCCTGATCTACGTTGACTATGCGACGCAGAAGCGGATCATAAAGGACAGCGGATTCTTCGTGGCTCAAATCGCTGACGCTGTAGCTTAAGGGTCCGCAGCCTCCTCTCCAGTGGCATGCTAAGCTCTGATCTATGGCTCACTAGTCTGAACTCTTCCTGATCTTGTCAAGGACAAGCTTTGCCTTGGGAGCCATGCGGAAAAACTTCTGCAGTTTCTCGCACTCGTAGCTCTCACAGTATGCGCAGCTCTTCAGTCCTCTACCTTGGGCACAGGGCCTTATGTCACAGACATCGCGGCAGTATCCGGAGCGTCGGCCATCTGTCCTAGGGCAGCCGTCGCAGAGTACATCCTCAACTTCAAACTTTCTTCGAAAATGTTTGGACCAGAGTCTTGCGATCTTGGCTCTCTCGTTCTTATCGCCACTCCGGGTGGCAAGGAAGGCCCGACATTCTGTACAAATTAGTCCACAAAACGCAATAATCCTGTCCAAGGTCCTGGCCAGCTTTGGTTCATACTCCTTTGAATGTGGTAGATTGTCCATCCCGTCCGCTTTAGTATGAGACCTTTCCTGCTCTCAGTATCGAGATGTGGGTGAACGAGCCTCTGTCCGTGGCTCCATGCCAGTGTTTCTCCCCAGCTGGAATAAACGCCAGCATTCCCGGCCTGACGATCTTCTCCTCCTTCTCTGTCGCGACCACTCCTTCGCCCTCCAAAATGTAGAGGGCTTGATCGTACTCGTGAGAATGCAGCTTGTTTCTCACGCTCGGCGGAAACTCCACGATGTCTAGCTTGAGATCCTTGCAGCCATGCGATTCGTTAAGTAAGGGCTTGACGAGCACGGTTCCTAGGAATATTCCTCCAGACCTCTTTTCGGCGTGGGTCTCATCGATATTTACGATTCGCATGAAACATCTGTCGAATCAGCGCGTTAATAAGCAGTGGTGCTCCGGAGGCTCAGTCTCTCATTCGTCTTAGTTCTATCTTGACGGCGTTCTCTCGATCCATGCATTCGAGTACAACGGCTTCTTTGTCTCCCCATGGATACTCGCCGCCGGTCTGGAGAGCGACGACCCACGGAAATACGTCATGATAGAAGAGACCACACATTCCTGCGGTGTCGTGCATGCTCAGCTCCAGCTTCTCCCCAACCTTGTGGCCCCAGCCGCACGAGCCCCTGATGTCCTTAATGGTCCCCACAACTCTGTAGCCAATCCTTTCGCGAGGCAAGATTCCACCTCTCACTGCCCTACTTTGCCGCCCTCTTAAGCTCTTCAACTACCTGCTTTGCCCTATCCATTCTGACTCTTCCTTCCTTGGCCAAGATCTCGGCTGCGCGGTCGATCATCCCACCCGTAGCTCCTGCCATGACTGCCAAGTTTCTTGCGTGCAGGGACATATGGCCTCTCTGTATTCCTTCGGCCGCAAGCGCTCTCAGTGCCGCCAGATTCTGAGCCAACCCAACCGCCGCCATTACTTCCGAAAGCTCTCTGGCACTTTTAACTCCCAAAATCTTGACAGACAGTTTTGCCACTGGATGGACTGCTGTTGCTCCGCCCACAAGTCCAACTGCTAGAGGGAGTTCGATCGAGCCGGTCAGGTCACCATCACTATTCTTCTCCCAGACCGTCAGCGGGCCATAGTGTCCTGACCTAGATGCATAGGCATGTGCTCCAGACTCTAGTGCTCGCGTATCGTTTCCCGTGGCCAAGGCGACGGCTATGATGCCGTTCATTATTCCCTTGTTGTGTGTTGCACATCTATAGGGGTCTGCCGCAGCGAAGGCGTATGCGCCGACTATTCCGTCGACGACCTCTTCTCCTCCGATGGCGTCCTTCGCGATTATGGCTCTAGCTCGAGCTAGACGCTTAGTCGCAAGGTTCGAGATGATTCTGAGGTATACTCTGCCTCCGGTTATCCTCTCTATCATGGGAGCCGCCGCCTCGGCCATCGTGTTGACCGCGTTCGCACCCATGGCGTCCCTGCAATCTACGTATATCTCTGTGATTACCATCGGTCCTTTTGTGGTGTGAATTACCTTCGCGTCGAGATCCTTTGCGCCCCCTCCGAAGGAGACAAGGATCGGGTCCTGTTCGTTGCACTTCTTTAGAATCTCGGCCTTCGCCTGGTAGACGGCCATCTTCGCTCCGTTCGGGTCAGGTATTCCGACTGCTTGGATCTGCCCGATCATGACTGGCTCTGTGCTCGATGTTGAGAATCCGCCCTTGGGCCGCGCCATCTTGGCTGCGTTGCTCGCTGCTGCGACGACGCTTGGCTCCTCTATGGCCATTGGGATGAGGTAGTCCTTGCCGTTTATGAGGAAGTTTGTCGCTATGCCGAGAGGTACAGGCATCACGCCTATCACGTTCTCGATCATTCTGTCTGCCTGTTCGATCTTTAGAGAGCCGGTCTGTTGTATGAGCTTCAGCTCCTCTTCGGGGAGACTTGCGAACTCGCTTACCTTCTTCAGTCTCTCTTCAGGTGTTAGCTTGTAGAAGCCTGAGATCTGTGAAGTTCCAGACATCCTCTTCGCCTGACCTTAGATTGAGGCTCTTCATGGTTTATAAAACGGAGAGATGTGCGACAGGGCTTCAAGATGGATTCTGATAGGAACAACGCTATCCTTGCTCAATACTCTTGTAGAGATAGCTCAGATGGAGTTCTGAGCACGAGACATGAGGGTGCCTTGAACTGACATTTATGTCTGTGGCACTTCGCCAAGAGTGACTCTGAGCGTCCCCCGAGAGTCTCCCCTCTGAACCAAGAGCGTGACTTCAGACCCGACCTTCTTCCCCTGAATCGCCTTCTGCAGCCCTTCCATGTTCTTTACCGCCACGTTGTCAACGGACAAGATGATGTCTCCGTCTCTCAGTCCTGCTTCATCTGCGGGTCCCTGAGGCACGATTCTGGCGATAAGTATTCCTTCCTTGACGGGAAGATCATAGTATGATGCTAGCTCGTTGGTGATGTTCAGCCCTGCAACACCAAGCCATGGTCTTATCACCCTTCCATAGGTGATGAGCTCTTCCACCACTTTTTTCACCGTGTTTATGGGCACGGCGAAGCCGATGCCTTGCGCGAATGGGATCATGGCGGTGTTTATTCCGATGACCTTCCCCCCGCTGTCGAGCAGTGGCCCCCCACTATTGCCTGGGTTGATGGCGGCGTCGGTCTGAATCAGGTTCTCAAACAGCCGGTCCTCAGCCTGTATGTTGCGGCCTAAGGCGCTTACCACGCCTATCGTGACCGTGGGTCCACCTAGAATGAAGCCGAAGGGGTTTCCTATGGCTATCACGAGTTGTCCCACTTTCAACCTATCTGAGTCGCCTAGCTCGACGGCCGGGAGCCCTTTGGCGTCCATTTTGACGACCGCTGTGTCGGAGGTCATGTCTGTGCCGACTACTTCTCCTGTGAACTTCTTTCCGTCGATAGTGGTCACAAATATCTCTCGGCTATCCATCACCACGTGTCGGTTCGTCGCAACGTATCCTTTCGCGTCGATGATGACGCCTGAGCCGATTCCTTGGATTGGGTGCACATGGAAGAATTGGTCTCTCATCAACCGGACTGAGCTGATGTTTACGACGCTTTGACCTACCTTCTCAACAGCTGACGTGATTAGTGCGTCGAAGTCGAACTGATGGGAAGATTCTGCCAAAACGCATCATCTGCTGGTAATCGCAGCATAGAAGCTGTATATAAGTTGGTTTGACCACGGATTGCTTCTAGTCTCCAGCCTCTCCGCAGAATCTGCAACCCTCATGTTGCACGCTATTGCACCGAGGCCGTACTATGAGGACGATCTGGACCGTTGGTCACAGCAATCGGTCTCTAGGGGAGTTCTTGGAGCTGATTTCTAGGAACAGGATCGAGTGCGTGGCGGACATCCGATCGTTTCCCACATCAAAATGGGAGCACTTCAAGAAGGATGCCCTATCTTCCGCCCTGAAGAAGATCGGCGTGAGCTACGTTTGGCTGGGAGAGACTCTTGGAGGCTTTCGCAGAGGCGGGTATCTTGAGTGGATGAAGAATGCAAGTTTCTCTAAGGGCCTAGTGGAGCTTCTACAACTTGCCAGTGAGAAGAGGGTGGCGGTCATGTGCAGCGAGAGGTTTCCTTGGAGGTGCCACAGAAACCTCCTGAGTAGAAGGCTGGCAACCGAGAAGGTCAGGGTCGTGCATATCCTAAACGTGGAGAGAACCTATGAGCAGAAGAGTCTCTTCAGCGAGACCGTGACTGAGACGTGATGAGATGGTCGACTAGAAGTCCGGAGAGACTATCTCTCTGATCCAGTCCACAAGCCGATCATACGACTCGACTCCCTTCTTGGTGAGTGTAATCCTCTCACCGTCTCTCTCTGATGATGGCGCGATCTGCACAAGGCCGTGGGTCTCCAACCATGAGAGGTATCGCAGAAAGGTTTGGTAGTTGAGGCCGGTCGACATCTGCAGATTAGTCTTCTTCATCGGAAGGCCGTTCCGTCGAAGTACTTCTAAGAACCTTGCTACGACGTATAGATCCGGCTTCTCCAAATCAGGCTCAGTCCTTCATCTCTGCCATCGACGCTATCAGGTCATCGATGCCACGTCTGAAGAGCGCTTTCCGTTCGTCGGCCCTTTTTGCTTCTCGCTCCATATCTCGGCGCCTCTCGAATCTGAAATAGAGCCAGATCAAGATACCCATGAGAAGGGACACAGTCATTTCCTTTGTCAGTACGGCGGAGATCGCGAAGGCTGCAGCACCGTATAAGAGGGTCGCGCTCAGCCTGTAAGACTGTATCTGTGGGAGCCAGCGGTTTATCTGATCGATGAGTTTCATGACAGTCTCAAGCGTGCTCTGGTACTGTTGTTTGGCCTGCTCAACTTCACCTGGAGCTTCGAGAGTGGCTTCCCTGCTCTTGAGCTGATTCACCAGTTCCTTCCATGGATTGAACTCGCGGAGATAACGTCGCCTCGCCCACACATAGGTGAAGAAGCTCACTGACGGGGAGGCTACCGCGGTCGCGATGAGAAAGAGCATGCCCAGGGTTGTGGCTATTCTGGGGAACAGGGGAGAGAGAAGATTTCCCATCAGAGCATCGAAGACTGCGAATAGGAATATGGCTAGAGGCCATATGGCAACGCCGGCGATAACCGCCAGTACTGCCGCCTGTATCTTCTTTCTCGAGATGAGATAGTCGATCCATCGCTCGGCTTCAGAGAGTATCTCCCGTAGAACTTGAGCTGTTTCTCCCAGATCTTCCGTGCGGCTATGCATGTTCCTCACGTCGAAGCCCGAGTATCGGTTCGCGCTTTAGATACTTGTAGAACAAGTAGGTCAACGCCGCCACCGAAACAATCGGAAGGAGCGCTGTGATAGCCACAACTGCGGCGATGGCGAGCATCAGAGAAGCGAGAGCTAATACGACATCATGCAGTTTCATGCATTTTCCCTCGTCATCCAACAGTTGAGCGTGACGCTGTCGAGAATAAGAGTTCCTCATCTACGGTAAGTATCGCCGGTACTTATTGTCGGTTCCAAGGAGAACAGAAGATCAACCTAGCGAAACCCTACGCTATGCAGATAGAACTCCGCCGTATAGGTTCCCACGTGCTTGAATAAGTTCTTCAAGATTCCAATCACTTCCGCACGCTCTCTTCGTTTCTGCGATCTCAGAAAGCCCGAAAATGAGCCGTACTCTAGCTTGATTCTCTGGAACTCTGTTGCATTGTGAATGATGCCTTCGATCTTCTTCGGATTTCTTATGACGTCCGGCCTCTCCAGCAACTCTTCCACGCGCATCTTCGTCAGCGTCTCTATATCGAAGTTGAGAAACGCGATTCTGTACTTGTGCCAATTTTTCCTCAGCATGTTCCAGCTCAAGCCAGCCTGCAAGACGCAGAGGCAGAGAATTTCGAAGTATTCTTGGTCAGATGCTGGCTTTTTCCCTAGTTTGCATCGGTTCTTGTCTTCCTTGGCGTACGTGCATTCCCAAGGTGCTGTGTGTTCTCCCAATCCTCTCAATCTAGGGACATCCTCCCGTGGCCTCTGATCCTTCATCACCAACCGAATTCCCTGCGTTTGCATCGCATCAAAGAGGTCCACTCTGCAAGCATTGTTGCGATTGCGGCGGCGGGGACACGCGCTCTAGGTTTCTTGCGATCTCCACGTGTTATAGGGGCATTGGTTCCAACAGTAGTAGCTACCCTTACTCATGCAGCCTTTGCACTCGACATTTCTGAAGGGGTTACGTCTAGCCCTTCTCAACTGGCCTCGGTCAATCTTATCGGTGCCGGGCGAGAAATGCATAGCGCTAAGTCGGGGTGATTTAACTGCCTCTCCTTGAGTTGGACAAGCTGCTTCCAGAGATTAGAGAGGTTGCGAAAGGCCTTCTAGTGGGCGATTCGACAGGACACGGGTGGCAACACGTCGAGAGGGTTTACAGTCTGTGTATGAGGCTAGGCAGAGCCGAAGATGCCGATCTCGATGTCTTGAAGATTGCTGCCCTGTTGCATGATATAGGATTGAGGGAGGAGTTCGATAAGGGAGAGGATCACTCCAAGGTTGGGACCGATGCTGCGCGCAGAATACTGCTTGATCTAGCCATTCCTGAGTATTTTGTCGAGCAGGTTTGTTACGCGATTAGCAGCCATAGGTTTGGCGGCGGCGTCAGGGCTGTAACCCTCGAGGCTCGTATCCTACAGGATGCTGACAGGCTCGATGCTCTGGGAGCCATTGGAATAGCGAGGGCCTTCGCTTATGGCGGAGCGAGGGGTGCTCCAATCTACGACCCCGGAGAGGTCCCCGGCATCTATGATCCCTTCAAGGTTAAATCTACAATAACGCACTTCCACGAGAAGCTGCTTAAGGTGAAAGATTCGCTGAATACGAAAGCCGCAAAGAAGATCGCCGAAGGGAGACATTCCTTCATGTTAGACTTCTTGGAGAGATTCAGACGCGAGATCGCGGGAGAGCTCTAGCCACGGTATTCAAACTTGACCAGTCATCACAGTGCGTCGCAGCTGAATTAAGCTTCCTGAACTCGTGTTCTCGAAACCATTAAGGACTGGGCACCACTCTAGATCAGGCTTACAAGGTGACATGAATGTCAGCACCTTTGGGTGAAGGAGGCGTTGAGCACTGGCTTGAGCTTGAAGAGGTCTATGAGAGATGGCACCCTCCGGTGAAGACCAGATTTGAGGACGAGGTCGAGAAGTACTGGGGCAGGCCTTGGGGAGCGCCTACAGAGATAGGTAGGCTTAGGATGATTCTCCTCCACCGCCCAGGAGAGGAGATCAACTCGATCAATCCGCCTCTGGAGGCTTGGCGGTACACCTACAAGCCGAGCCTTCAGGAGATGTTTGAGGATCATGAGCGCCTCGCCAAGGTCTTCAAGGACGAGGGAGTTGAGGTTGTTCTCAGGAAGCCCGAGGATAATAGGCCGCCGAGGCTTGTGAAGTCGATCTATACGAGAGATGCCTCATTCTCGGTCAACGGCGGGATGGTGATTGGTCGCATGTACGATGCCCTCAGAAGGGGTGAGGAGAGGTATACGGCTCAGACCTACATGGAGCTCGGCTGCCCGATCATCCACACCATCAACGGCACAGGCATTCTCGAGGGTGCGGGGGTCACCTACCTAGACGAGACTCACGTCGTAATTACGACTGGCTACCGGACCAACGATGAAGGGGCTCGACAAGCCGAGATGGTTCTCAGGACTTCTGGGGTTGAAGAGGTCGTGACGGTTCACCTCTACTCGGGACATGAGCCGATCCACATGGTTGACAAACGCACCTGCGTTTGGAACAGGCAGCTTCCTTGGTGGTTCATGGAGTACATGAGCGACCACCTGAAGATGAGGCTGATAGATGGGAGACGATCGGGAGCAAGAGCCTCGGTGGTGCTCAGGCCCGGTAGGATAGTGATAGCTGAGGATGAGAAGGTCAGGAGACATCTCGAGAAGGAGGGGCTTGATGTAATCGAGGTGAAGATCTCCTCGCTGGTCCATCCACGCAACAGCGGGTCAATCCACTGCCTCACGATGCCCATCATAAGAGATCCGGAACCCAAGAGCTGAAGTTTGAAAAGCAGCGCGCTGGATGTGCCCATGCCCCCCGCTGGGCCCACATTCCCAAAGCAAAATCCACGATGACATGTCCTAATCTAGGAGATTCTCCTCAAGTCTCGTCTTGGTCAGGAACTCTGGGTCTCCTTCGGTGACTATGACAACGTCCTCTATTCGCGTGGCTCCAACCCCCGGCTTGTAGATGCCGGGCTCGATCGCTATCGCCATTCCCTTCTCGAGGACGATTTCTATTGGTGAACCTGGGTCTCCTATTAGCGGCTGTTCGTGTGTGCTCAAGCCGGTGCCGTGCCCTGTCACTGCTTTGTGTTCAAAGGCTTCGAACCCTGCGTTCCTGATGACCTCTCTGGAGATCCGGTCTATCTTCGAGGATTTTGCTCCATGCCTTATCGCGGCTATCGCATCTCTCTCGGACTTGAGTACCGTGTTGTAGATTCGTTTCTGTTCCCGTGACGGCTCTCCGACGAACTTCGTTCTCGCGAACTCAACGCAGTAGCCGTCGCAGAAGGCTCCTCCATCGATTATGACGAAGTCTCCTTCCTCAATCACTTTGTCCGTTGCGAGTTCCTTGCTTATGACGGCGTTTCTTCCTGAAGCAACCATGAAGGAGCCGACCGGCATCTCTCCGCCTGCATTCGAGACCGCATTTGAAGCGGCGCTGGCCACCTCCTTCTCCGTCACACCATGTTTGATGGCTTCGAGAGCTGCCAGCATCGACGCGTCCGCAACGCGTCCCGCCTCTCGCAGGATCTTGATCTCCTCCTCGCTCTTGATCATCCTGGCCGTCTCGAGTATTGGACGCGCGTTCACGAATGAGGCATCGGGGAGTCTGGTTCTGAGACCCTCTATTAGGGCCCATGGCGCGTGAGGGTCTGCGGCTATCCGAGCCTTCGCCATCTTGTAGTCTGACAGAGCCTTCTCAACGATTTCGATCCAGACGGTCTGATCGAGTGGCAGTCCGCGCACGTCCTCGAACCATGGATAGTCCGCCTTGACGTCTTGTACGTCGATTGTTCTCGGGAAGATAATTGGAGTTTCAATATCGGCGATCTTCATTGCTAGGTATCTATGGAGGTAGAAGAGTGTGACGCATGGTTTGTATCCGGTAAGGTAGCGGAAATTGTCCAGACGACTGACCAGCAATACGTCTATCTGGTCTCTCGTCATGAGTCCTTGTAGTCTCTTCATGTTGTGCCGCATTACTCTTTTCGGGTCAGCCATTGCTTCGACCTTCGACTGGCTTTGAGTGAGCCGGGAGGCGGGTATTAAGAGGTTTCCGGTTTGGCAGCGCTACAGTTAATAAAAATGGGTGCGGAATCCCTATCTGTGGCGCCGATGCCCCTAGAGAAGTTCCTCGTTCCTGTGGACGGATCCGAGTGCGCGGTCAGGGCCGTGATGTTTGCCTCCATTGTCGCGAAGAAGTTCCAAGCGAAGGTCACGCTAATCCACGTTGTCCCCTCATTGGTTGGTATGATAGCTGGACCTGAGAGCTTTGTCAACATCGACACGCGCCCCTATGAGGAGAGCGGCCGCAGGATCTTAGAGAAGGCTGCCAAGGTTTTGGAGTTCTCAGATTTGACCGTGGATAGGCGGTTGGAGCATGGTCAACCCGTGGACACTATCGTCCGTGTTGCGAAAAATGAGGGGTATGATATGATAATCATAGGGAGTAGAGGTCTTAGCCCGGTCAAGAGCCTCTTGCTCGGAAGTGTGAGCAATGGCGTGAGCCACCACGCGAAGTGCCCAGTCCTCATCGTCAGATGATTGAGCCAGATGCTCCTCAAGTCGAGTGAAACGGCTGCATTTCACCGACTACCTGTATGATCCAGCTAGGTGGCTCCTAAGCAAAGCTCTGATTCATTGACAAAGCCCGTTAAGCGTGCTTTCGTCGAGCCTGAGAAGGCTTCACATATCCGATGCATCAAAAGGTGTCTGCTCAGGTGGGTGTCCCAGACATGGAGTCTTCTCGTTCCTTCTTTCCCTTCGGAGCAAGCTACTACGGTGAAGCCTTCACCAAGAATGAGTGGGAGACCGACCTCTCCAACATGAGGGAGTTGGGCTTCAACGTATTCAGGATCGCTGAACTGTATCTCGGATGGGAATGGCTGCAGCCGAAGCCTGACCTATTTCACTTTGACGAGTTGGATGAGATTGTCAGGATAGCCAACAGGAACTCCCTGAAGGTAATCTTGGGGATAGGGACGTGTTCGCCGCCGCCGTGGATCTTCGCCAAGTATCCCGATGTGAGATATGTGGCGGATGATGGCACCGTCCACCGCTCTTCAGGGGTCTGGCCGACGGCGTGTCACAACCACCCCGGTTTCATGGCTGAGGCTGAGCGCTTCGTCAAGGAGATCGTGACTCATTATAGAGATGATCCAGCACTGTATGCGTGGCAGCTCGATAATGAACGGAGGTATCCGAGGAGGACGGGTGAGGAGAAGCTCTACTGCTATTGCCACAACACGATCCTTGCTTTCCAAGACTGGCTGAAGAGGAAGTACAGCTCTCTGGATCTCGTCAATAGACTCTGGCGCACGAGATACTCCTCTTGGGACGAGATCGAGCCAGCCGTGAGGCCCATAGAGGGTGGAAACGTTCCTGCTTGGATCGATTGGAGGATCTTCTCTGATGAGAACATCTCCGACTTCGTCCGGTGGGAAGCTGGCCTCGTGAAGAGCCTAGATTCCAAGCATCTCTTGATGACGAACATGGTTCCGATGGAGTATGAGCCGGCTATATGCCACGTAATCTTGGGAGAGGATTATTGGAAGCTTGGTGAGAGCGTCGATGCTCTCGGATTAGACATCTATCCCCGGTGGAAAGTCAGCTTCCACCCAAGCGTCGTCAGCGAAGCCTTCGACCTGGCCAGGAGTTCTGCTAGAGGTAAGCAGCTGTGGGCTGCAGAGCTTCAAGGCGGTCCGACAAACGCGTGGTTCAACCTCTACACTCCCAGTGCTTCCGACGTTAGAAGATGGACTTGGTCTGCGCTCGCCTCTGGAATCAAGGGGGCGATCTACTATCATTGGCGGTTTCACCCTGTTGGTGCGCCATGGTACAACATGCAGATACCTTTTCAAGGGCTCTGTAACCCTGATGGATCGTTGTCTGAGAGGGTCTTGGCTGCGGGGGAGATCGCCAAGGTCGTAAGTGAGTATGGGGACTTCTTCTCAAGTTCGAGCCCTCCGACAGCTGATGTTGCGATCCTCTATTCGCGGACAACTCACATCTCGGCTTACGGCGAAGGCGTGGTCGACGCCTACTTTGATTCCATAAAAGGTACTTACCGGGCGCTTTGGCAGAATCATGTCAGCGTCGACTTCCTGACCCCAAAGGAGCTTGTCGAAGGAGGGCTCGAGAAGTTCAGGCTACTCCTGATGCCCTTCTCGTACACGCTCAACGACATGGCCGGAGTCAAGGTGGGAGAGTTTGTTCAGAAGGGCGGCACGGTCTTCGCCGATGCAAGATGTGCTCTGACTGATGATCACGGGTGGCTCCACTACCCGATACCTGGGGCTGGACTGAGCGAAGTCTTCGGAGCGTCCGAGAGGAGCGTTGCCTCGACTCCCAACGTTGAGATGAAGATGTCTTCAGCGTCTCCTCATCTCGCGCAGTCTCAGGGCAAGGTTATGGTCGGCGCGGGCTTCAAGGAGGTGCTTGAGCCGCAGGGGAGTGAGGTCTTGGGCGAGTTCGACTGGAATGAGCCTGCGATAGTGTTGAACAGGTATGGGCTGGGGCACGCGGTGCTAGCAGGCAGCTATCTCGGGCTCGCATACATGCGGTATGAGAATCCGATCTTCAGATTGTTCGTGAGGGATCTTCTCTCGATTTCGGGCGCTGAGGAGAGGTTGAAGGTTGAGACGGTTCCCGGCGACCTTGACGATTGGATAGAGGCAAAAGCACTTGAGACGTCGGACTCGGCGATGATCTTCCTCATCAACCACAGCGACCAGCTCGCGAACATAGATCTGGCGTTCAAGTCCGGCAAGAGCTTCAAGAAGGCGCTTAACGTGCTGAACAAGGAAGTAGTCGCCTTGGAGTCTGATGAAGGCTTCTCGAGATTTCGGAGGAAGATCGAGGCTGGTGAGTGCGCGATCACTCTTCTTAGACGTTGAATAAGATCACAGCAAATCCAATTTCGCGATCGATGACATCCCTTAGCCTCACGGATGTGCGATCTTCGCGATTGGATACTTCGTCGAATCGTTCATCAAAACCTTAAAAAGCAGTCTGCTTCCTCTCTAGCCTTGCTTGAATCACTCTAACGGAGGTTAATGTCGTGACTGCATCTTCAGTCTCAACCACGAAGTACGTGGTTCGTGCTAAATTTGAGATAGATGGAGTGGTGGAGAAGCCGGATGTCATAGGAGCTATCTTCGGCCAGACAGAGCTTTGCACGGTATAGGGCAACTCTGGGCCAGACGGAGGGGCTTTTTGGCCCCGACTTGGATCTTCGAGAGCTCCAGAAGACCGGCAGAATTGGCAGGATAGAGATAGAGCTATCCTCGCGGCAGGACAAGACTAGCGGATCTATTGAGATCCCGTCCAGCGTGGATAGGGCGTCCACAGCTATTATAGCGGCCGCCTTGGAGGGGGTCGACAGAGTCGGCCCGTGTGGCGCGAAGATAGCTATGGACAAGATCGTTGATGCGAGAGAGGAGAAGAGACGCTTTATCGTCAACAGGGCCAAGGATATCTTGCAGAAGTGGACCATACAGCAGACGCCAAGCACTGATGAGCTTCTCAAAGAGGTTCAGGAGTCGGTCAAGCCCTCTGAGGTTATAGGCTTCGGACCTGAGGGGTTACCTGCGGGACCGGACGTACAATCCGCCAGATCCATAATTATTGTGGAGGGTAGGGCCGACGTTATCAACTTGCTCAGATGCGGCATCAAGAATGCTGTGGGCGTCGAGGGCGCGAGCGTTCCCGAGAGCGTCATCAAACTGGCGAAGGACAAGGAGATAACGGTCTTCCTCGACGGCGATAGAGGTGGAGACCTGATCATGAAGGAGCTGGCGCAGGTCATGAAGATCGATTTTGTCGCTCGTGCTCCCCATGGCTTGGAGGTTGAGGAGCTCACTCCCAAGGATGTTGTGAAGATTCTGCGCGAGAAGATTCCCTTTGCGCAGGTGAGGGAGGAGAGGAGGCCGCGCAGGGAAGAGAGGAGGGAAGAGAAGAGAGAGGAGAGGTTCTACGTCTCGAAGTCCGTCATGAATGCCATCGAAGGTCTGAGGGGTACGTTGGAGGCCGTTCTGTTCAACGATAAGGAGGAGGTTATCGCTAGGATCCCTGTAAGTGAGCTGGCCGAGAAGCTTCAGGACACTTCAGGCATAAAGTCGGTCGTCTTTGACGGGGTCATAACGCAGCGTATCATAGACATAGCGTCAGAAAGAGGTATCGACCTGCTCGTGGCGGATAGAATCTCCGAGATCACGAAGAGACCAGCAAGCCTGAAGTTACACACCTTCTCCGATCTTGCTTCACAGTAGAACCGACTTAGCGGGATCTAATCCTCCAGACACTGCTTCTCTTCCACTGACGCGGTAGCCGCGGTTCTTGCACATCATTCACGGGCACTGAGGAATAGGCTCGAAAAGACGCGCTGACGCCCCGGACCATACCGGCATCAGGCAATTCCAGTTTTTCGCTCTCAGGATTTCACAGAGAAGATCGATTCTGGCTGCTCTCTAGGGCCTCTGTTCTCCTTTGAGCCTCTTTGCGGCTCTCTCAAGGGCTTCAATCACCGGTAGCCTCTCACCGGTGAAGAGTGTTAGAAGTGCTCCCCCTCCAGAGCTTATGTGTTTGAATCTGTGCGCCATCTCGTTCAGCTGTGCGATGGCCGCCAGGTGTCCTCCGCCTAGAACTGTGTAGCCTTTTGAGTTGGCCATTGCTTGAAGTATTCCTTGTGTTCCTATCTCGAAGCCGCTCTTCTCGAACATTCCCATCGGTCCGTCTGCCACTACTGTCCCGGCTTCGGAGATGATTCTGCTATACTTCTTCATGGTGTCTCTGCCTATGTCGAGGGTTCTCTCAGCCATGGGTAGCTTGCCAATATCGATCTCGGTTCTGCTCCCGTCCTTCTCAGCTGCGAGGTCGATTGGGGATTCTATGGAGGTCCCAATTTCTTGGGAGAGCTTCTCTGCCAGCTTATTGGATTTCTCTGTGAGCTTGAGGTCGGCTTCACCTCCAGGGCCGAGGTTGATGCCTTTCGCCTTCAACATGGCTTTGCCTAGGAGCCCACCCAGAAGGATTTTATCAGCCACGCCTTTCTTCAGGAGGCTCTCGATGATCGGGAGTCTGTCCTCGACCTTCGTGCCTCCCAAGACGAAGACGCAGGGTCTTGCCGGATTGTCTATCACGGCGTTGATGGCTCTCAACTCTCTCTCCATGATCCTCCCGACGACCGATGGCATTAGGTCGGTGAATCCAAGCATGGAGGGCTGACACCTGTGCAGGGCTGCGAAGGCATCGTTCACGTATAGATCGAAGAGTGGTGCGAGCCTCTTTACAAAGAGGGTCTTCCTGAGCTCCTCGGGTCTGTCCTCGATATTCTCTTCCGAGCAGATACGCAGGTTGTCTAGGACTAGGATCTCTCCCACTTTCAGGTTTCTGATAGCTTGTCGAGCTGCGGGGCCGATTACGTCGTCGACGAAACGTACTGGCGCAAGCGTGTATCTTCTGAGGAGCATGGAGTGCTGCTCTAGCGATGTAAAGTCACCTTTGCCGGGGCGGCTCTGATGCGAACCTATTACAGTGCGGCATCTTCTCAGATCCTTCAGCGTCTCGACAACCGCTTTGATCCGCGCGTCGTCCAAGATTACGCCGCTCTCTGGGTCGATGGGCGAGTTCACGTCGACTCTGACAAAGACGGTCTTACCTCCGATCTCGACGTCGTCGAGCGTCAGATACTCATATCTCAATCTCGGGCACCCGGAGCACGGCCTTCAGTTATGTTGAACGGAATATAAACGCTGGGCCATAGAGACGATAGGTTATTTAGGTCAGGGCTTCATGTTCTCTGCTGTGCCGGGTATGGAGCCGGGGTGCCTCAATCAGGGCCGAAAGCTCAGCCTGGTTAGAGCGCCAGACTCATAATCTGGAGAGGTCTCCTCTCCCACGGAGGAACCCCGAAGGCCACGGGTTCGAAACCGAGAAGGCGGATGACCCGTTCCCGGCACCAAGACCATCAATTTCTTGTAAAGAATCTAATCGTCGCACATGGATATCGCCAAAACAGATGTTCTCGTATCGGAACGCTCATGCATGGAGACAAGTTCGGTCAGCGCTGATTGTATGAAAAGAGGGTTTAGAGATCCTTCACGCCATTTTCTTTCAGGTTGCGGAGGAAGGCACTGGTAACATTTTTGAGTATCCCCA
>CAYWPD010000026.1:0-24998 GCA_964460055.1 uncultured Candidatus Bathyarchaeia archaeon | reverse complement strand
TTAGCTTCTTTACGTCCTTCACGTCGAAGAGGTCAACTTCTATTCCAGACTCTTTTAGCGTCTCTGTGATGGTTTCTGCGATTTTCTTAGTGTTTCCATAGGAGGTGTCATAAACAACCATGCCTTTCATCTTCAATCCTCCTTTTGTAGATGTGCATTTTCTTCTCCTAACACTCGTTTTCCAGCAAGACTAACATTTGGGTTTGGACGCGCGCGTTTGAGTGGTCCCAGCAACGTCTGTCCAAAGAATCTCTTATTCGGCACTAGAGCTATTCTTGGCGGATGCTCTACTCCTTCAGCCTGTCGTCATATCTTCCTTCGTCTATCTCTCTCAGAATCTCTTTGGGCTCCTTTCCTTCAACCGTCACTCCAATACTCACGCATGACCCAACGATCTCCTTGGCCGCAGCCCTCCGTGAAGAAGCCAGCGAGGACTGTGACTTCAGACGAGCTATCTTTGCGACCTGCTCGATCGTCAGGTTCCCCACCTTCTGTGCCTTGGGGCTGCCCGACCCCTTCTCGATACCAATCTCCTTCACTATAAGTGCCGACGTGGTCGGGGTGCCGACGACAACTTCGAACTCCTTAGTCTCAGTGTTTACGCTGATCTTCACCGGAACCTTCATGCCCGAGTAGTCTTTGGTCAGCTCGTTTATCCTTCTCACAATGGCCATAACGTTTACGCCCAGCGGACCTAGAGCTGGCCCAAGCGGAGGACCAGCCGTCGCTTGGCCACCACTCACCAGTGCTTCGATCTTCTTCGTCTCTGCCATCATGATCCCTCAGTCTCTTCCCTGCGGGCCTTTTCTGTGATCTTGACATAGTCCACGTGGACCGTGATTGGGAGGGTGAAGGTTGCCTCTAGCAACTCGAGTGTGACTTCCTTCTTCATCTTGTCAACCCTAGTTATCCTCGCCCGCATTCCCTTGAACGGGCCTCCTATAATCTCAACGAGATCATCCGTGTTGATCTCGTCGATCACGGACTTAGACACTAGGTACTTCTCTACGTCAGAAAAGTCGACGAGTCCAGGAACTCTTGAACGAACGTGCTTCACTCCGGATATGGCTTCCTCCACCAGATGCGGACTCGTAGCCTCGACGAATACGTATCCTCTGAGCGTCTCTGGCGCGACTACCGCTTTCAGATCTACTTTTGAGCTTCTGGCCTTCGTCACGATCAGGTCGGCTACGTTCCTCTCTTGGCCAGCTGTTGTCCTGACCGCGTACAGCAATGTTCGAGGCTTCTCCTCGCCCAAGCGATCCCCTCCTATGACGACGGGACAAGGTAGGTCGCAATTATCTTGATTATGAATCCTATCACTCCGACGATGGAGACTCCCGCGAAGCTGATCTTGATCGACAGCCAATACTCGCTCGTGGACGGCTTGCTGGCAAGGCGCAGTAGACGCAGGCTGGATGATGCGAATGACCTTATTCCCAAAGGAATGTGCTCCCTGTCGGGTGCAATCTGCTCAGAGATGTTAGCAGCCCGTTTTTAACCTTTCGAGCTTGGCATCTGCATGGCTCACGAATGACCGAAGATCCTCTCTACTATCTCTGATGGGTCGAAGGGCTCCAAGTCTTCGTAGCGCTGCCCAACACCCACGTAGAGTATCGGCTTCCCTGTGACATATGCTATCGAGATCGCCGCCCCACCCTTCGCGTCGGCGTCCATCTTCGTCAAGATGGTTCCGCTGACATCGATGAACTTAGCGAATTCCTGAGCTTGCTGAGTTGCATCATTTCCGGCGAGGGCATCTCCCACAAATAGGGCTAGATCGGGGGAAGCGACCTTAGCGATCTTCCTCATCTCGTCCATGAGATTCCTGTCCGTCTGCATTCGCCCTGCCGTGTCGATGAGCACCGCGTCAATTCCTCTCGATTCGGCATGCTTGATGGCGTCATATGCCACTGCCGCGGCATCTGAGCCGTAGGCGTGCTTGACCATTCTGACCCCGAGGCGTTTCGCGTGTTCTTCAAGCTGCTCTATGGAGCCCGTCCTATAGGTGTCGCTGCAGGCCAAGACGACAGAGAAACCGTTTTTCTGGAGAAGCTTTGCGACTTTGGCGATGGTGGTTGTCTTGCCGGTACCGTTTATTCCTGCGAAGAGTAGGACTAGTGGCCTCTTCATCGCTCTTTTCCTTCTTGCGTATTCCAGTAGATCGATCTTGTCGCCGGGAGGGGTGAGGATCGATAGGATTGACTGGCGGAGCATGTCTCTCACCAGCGCGCTGGGATCGTTGAACCTTCGCACTTTGACGCCTTCCAGGCCTTTCTTTACATCTTCACAGATTCTGTCTGCCACCTCAAGCGCAACATCGTTCTCCAACATGCTGATGCGCAGATCGTTGAGTAGAGAGTCAAGTCTATCAGCGTCAAGCTCCGTCATTCGAACTTTGGAGACAAAGGCGTCAATGCCCTGCTTCAGGCGCTCGAACAAGTTATCGACGCTCACTTCTCGCGCTGGGAGAGCTCCCTGATCTTGCCTCTAGCTGCTTCGAGACCGTTCAGCACCTGCGCAAGCTGTTGTTGAAGCGTCCCACGAGCTTTCTCCAGCTCCCCGAGCTGGGATCCAGCTATTTGCTTCGCTTCGTCAAAGCTCTTCTCGAGCGCCACTCCCGCTCCAACGCCAACAATTACTTTCTCGCGGTCCTCGAGGCGGGCTTTGATGTATGACCCTCCGCCTATTGGTACCAACACCGGCTCCTCTCTGTGCTCTGAGAGGCCTGTCAGAGCAGCCTCGGACATCTGAAACTCTGTCCGAGCAGCTTCCAAGAGGCTTAGCCTCGTCTGCAAGCTTTCGGCCGTTCCCTCAAGAAGCCTTACTTCAAGGATGGCGCGCCGCAGCTCCTCTTCTGAACTCAACGCCTCGAAACCTCCAGCTCCCGCAGTTTTGCAACGAATGAGTCGGAGATCTCCTCCGGCTTTAGCTCTCTCATCGATACTATGAAGATCTCTCTTCGCTTCGCGCGATGTTTGCTTCCCACCTCGGAGTAGACTAGCTCAAGAGCATCTTCGGGCTTGACAGCCATGACCTCACGTGAGAATGGGGTTATCTCACCCCTACTTCTGATTTCTCCTTCTATACGATACGGACTGGCTCTGACCAACTCATCCCGTCTCCGCTACAATATCCAAAGCTTGGCCGATCACGACCATCTCTGGCCCAGTCGTCATCGACCCCAGAGCCGCTCCTTTGCTATTCGCCAACAGCCCCGAGCCTACGAAGGGAACTCCTTGATTAACTGTTCCCCACTCGACATTCACCTTCAGCACGTCTCTTGCCTGTCTGAGTTCCTCCTCGGATGCCATGGGATGGACTACAGCTCCTCTGTTGGTGGCCCTTCCAAAGGAACCAACATAGGGGAGATTTGCAATCGTTGCAGGGCACACTTCCACGCCCAATGCGTCGCTTATCTTCTTTGTGGAGGCTCTTGAGAGGCGCGGATCGACCAGAGCTCCTTTGTCGTTGGCGAGAATAAGGTTTCCGAAGGCCGTCTTCTTTCCCTCAACTATCGTTGAGGCCGCGCCGGTTGCTGCTCGGATAGCTTCTATTTCGCCTTCTTCGGCGAAATGCGGGAGAACGATACCGTTGGAGTTCGCTGCCACCAAAGCCCCCAGCAACCTTGTGCCACCAATCAAGGTCTGGGTGACCCGCACATCCAAGTTGACTTGGACTTTCTCGACTTTTCTTCGAGGTATTCCTGATGGCAAGATCGCGTAACTCTCAGTTGCAACCGAGTAGATCCCGATATTCGGACTTCCCATCAGATCCATAAGAAAAATAGCCAAGACTTAGGCTTCCGTGATTAGGCTAACTTTTACCACGCCGTCCTTGTTCTTGCTTGCCTTGACTCTGACCCGCCTAGGCGGATTTCTGATACCGCGACTCCACACCTTCTCATTAACGTCGTCGCCGATGAAGACTTCTTCTGGCTTCATGTGACGCATGATGAACGCTCTGACCAGCCTCGCGGCCTTGGGGGCTCTCGTGTATGGAGGAGCATCGTAGACCTCTCTCAGAGGTATCGTATAGATACGTTCCTCGACGATCTCTTCCTTCTCCTCAGCTTCTTCTGCCTCTTCCTTGGCCGCTGCCTCTTCAGCCTCGGGTTTCTCCGGCTCAGCAGCTTTCGTGGCCTTTTCTTCCGGCTCCGCCTCGGTGTCTTCCTTCGTCGACATCGCCTACCCTCCTCTAGGCCTTCAGTTTCCCTCTGCGCCAGTGTCTTCTCTGCGGGCTGGTTCTGACCCGACCCCTAGTTCGTGCGACAACCCACGTCGGCACAGCTCTACTGCGCTTCGTAGCCTTTCCAAGCCGTCTCTTCTTCGCGGCGGGTTTGTTTCTGGCCAAGATGCGCTCCCTTTCCAGAGGTGTTCAGGTCAGTTGCTGGCCGACGGCATAAATACGTTGCGTTAAATGGTTCTCGGGAGGCCTTCCAGCCGATGATCCAATCCTAGATGCGCCGAATCGTGATGTCGCGCCTCTGGGATTGCAGCCTCAGTAACATCTGCTTCAACTGATCATCAGTCACCGGCAGTTTCATCCTCCCAGCCTGGGCTACCTGGATCAGCTGGAGCTCCAGTTGCTCGGCGAATTCCGGCTTGACCATCTTAAGATTGGTCAGGCGCTGTCTAGCTTCGGAGGTGAGTATCTGCCTGAGCAGCGACTGTTTTCTAAGTTCCAGTTGCTGCTTTGCCTCTGCGGCGTTCTGCTCCTCTGCGAGACGCTTCTGGAGCTCGAACATTCTTCTCCGTCTAAGTTCCTCGAGCTCCTCCTCACTCGCCATCGCGTGCAGACCTCTAGTACTTCTTCAAGGCTGGAACTTCTCTCTCAAGATCCTTCTTAATCTCTCCAGCGATCTTGTCGAGCAGACCTCTGCCTTCCTTGGTCAGAACGCGACCCTTCTTGTCTTGGCGTGAGACATAGCCGATCTGCTCCAGCTGTTGGAGCGCCTTCCTGACAGCGGATCCCCCGCCCTTTCTAACGTGGGCCGGTGAGATTCCCCATCTTCGTCGGCCGCCATAATCAGGACGTAGTTTCTCGATGCCCATCGGCCCTGAAACGTAGATTTTCCTCAGGAGTGAGGCGGATCGAACGTACCACCAGTCGGGATTCTCGGGTGTCCTTTCCGCGTGTGCGCCGGTTTTGGTGAAGACTGACCACGGTGGTGGAGTGATGTTGGTGTTTTCTTTGAGATATCGCGCAAGTTTCCCGATCAGCCTGTCGGCGGGCACATCGTAGGCGGTTGGCAATAGTATCAGTCCAGTAGGCGTCTTTCAGTGAAAGACCCAAGCTACGTCTAATAAGTATTTCGAGATCGGCTTGGGAGATTGTTGCACTTTGTGCTAGCTAATTTGAGGATGGTTCTTTCAGCTTTCTCTCTCTATTGTGAGTTCAAGTCCGACTTGTTGTCATGTTTTCTCTATCTAACAGATGCGGGAATCGGTCTCGCCTATAATATGCGATAAGCCTCTCCATGACTGGGACATCACGTTTGAGCGGCCTAAGCGATCAGGTTCGGTTTGAAGAGTACTTCATCCCTGCGAGTAGGATGCTTAGAGAGCCTCTTGAAAGATATCTAAGCCGATCTACTCTGTTGAAGGATGAGCCGCCACGCTCGCTTAAACCTCCGGGGAAGGCGCGTCGACGATCCGCTCTCACTTGGGGCCTACGTGATGTAGACTGTATTTTAGGCGACTTTGCCTGTGGGGACTTCGCGGTTTTCTACGGCTCCCATCACGCCGTTCAGCTCTCATTGATCTTGTCTGTAAGAGCCCAGCTACCCTTGGAAGAAGGCGGGTTGGACTCTGCCGTGATCTATGCCGATGGAGGAAACTCCTTCAACCCGTATACGGTCACTTCAGTTGCGACAGCCTTGAAGATCGACCCAAGGTCTGTTTTGAGAAGGCTCTTGATCTCGCGGGCTTTTACGGCTCATCAGCTGGAATCGCTACTCTTTGAGAGGCTTGAGGAGGCTGTAGAGCGTTGGCGATCGAGGGTTGTCGTGGTCTCTGATGTGATGAGGCTTTACTTGGATTCCGATGTCTCCTACAGGGAGGCTGGCGAGGCTTTCAACGGTCTCACCTGCCATCTTTCCCGCTTGGCCTCGGAGAAGCAGATCGTTCTTCTGGCAACCGCGACACCCTTTCCAAACTCGAAGAGGGGGCACATATTATCGCAATACCTCCTTTCGAGAGCATCGATCTTGCTGAGGCTTGAAGACAAAGGAGATACTATGCGCATTACGATTGAGAGGCATCCTCGCATAGATCGCGGCTACTTTGACACTCTCTCAATCCATCCCACCAGCAGAAGGAGTATGGGCGAACTTCTCTGGTCGCGAAGAGTTGGCCCAATACAGCACGACTAGACATCGATCGTTTGAAGGGCATCTGTAATGGAAGAAGCGTGGAACGGAGATCAAACGGTCTCCGGATGGCTCTTCGATCTATACCCCTCGAAAAGCGATGAGATGAGTATATGGATCATCAGCGAAGACGGGAAGAGAGTGAAATTTGTTGACAGATATCACCCGTCGATCTACATTTCGGGAGGAGAACAGGATCTACAGAATCTCGTTAAGAGGATAGACATTCGGCAGCTCGCGAAGACGTGCCGTTTCACCGAGAAGTACGTTAACTTGGCCGACAAGGACAGATCAAAGGTCTTGGAGATAGAATGCGGTCACAGAAGTATCCGTAAGCTCATCTCGAGGGTAGCTAGGCTTGGCTACCGAAGGTATCGCCTCAACAACGTAGATGTGCCGATAGAGCAGAGCTACCTCTTCAGGAACGATATTTTCCCATTCGCGTTTCTGCGTGTCCGTTCACGAAACAGCGAGCTTTCGTACCAGTTGCAGGACTCCGTGGAAAGCGAAGATTATGCTATACCACCCCTCAGAACGAGCTTTCTGAGAGTCGAGATCAAAAGATCGGGACCTATCGCGAGATTCGATGACCCCTTACAGACCGTGATCCTGCAAAAGGATGGCGAAACGGAGGTCGTCGATAAAGGGAGCGAGTCCGATAAGCTCATCGAACTCGCCAACTCGATCCGTCGAGATGACCCGGACATCCTTCTGACCGAGGATGGCGACTCATTTCTAATGCCGTACCTCTGGAGGAGAGCCATCGTAAACGAGGTGGCTGACAGACTAATCCTCGGACGGGAAGCTCTCAGCCTCAAAGCCGATCAGAAGGTTGGGTCGAGTTACTTCTCATACGGCAGAGTCTACTATCGAGCACCTTGGAGAAGGCTCTACGGGAGAGTTCACATCGACATCGGAAACTCCTTCATGTACCCTGCCTGCAAGATGGATGGGTTGATAGAGGTCTCGAGGACTTGCCGGATTCCCCTACATCGAGCGACCAGAGCCACCATAGGCACCATAATGATGTCGTTACAGCTCTACTACGCTACCAAGAGTGGATTTCTTATCCCATGGAGGAAGGGTGAGCCGGAGTCCCTGAAGACTGCCAGCGATCTTATGTTGGCTGACCGAGGAGGTTTTGTCTTCGAGCCAGTGGTTGGGATCCATGAGAATACAGGTGAACTCGATTTTTCCAGCCTGTATCCCACTCTCATGATGCAGAAGAACATCTCCGCAGAGACCATCTCGTGCCAATGTTGCCCCGACTCGCCCAATAGAGTTCCCGAGCTGAACTACAACATATGTCAAAGGCGTTTGGGGATAGTGCCTAGCGTACTCAGGCTGATCCTGACGAAGCGTAGCAGCTACAAACGCATGATGGGTGAGGCGGATCCTGAATGGAGGGAGCGTTACGATCGGAGACAAGGCGCATTAAAGTGGGTTCTGGTCACCTGCTTCGGATACCTCGGATATAGAAATGCCAGATTCGGGAAGATCGACGCGCATATCGCTGTATGTGCCTTCGCAAGAGAGGCGTTGATGAAGGCCGCTGAAATCGCGAGGTCGAACGGATTCAGCGTACTGCATGGCATAGTCGACTCGATGTGGTTGATGAAGGATGCAGCCTCAGCTGAAGACTATCTGGCACTGTGCAGAGAGATTCGATCTCAGACGGAGCTGCCGATAAGCTTCGAAGGCGTCTATCGATGGATCGTGTTCCTCCCATCAAAGGTTCATCCTAACGCGCCGGTTCTCAACCGGTATTACGGAGTTTTCCGAGATGGACGGGTCAAGGCGCGAGGGATAGACCTACGGCGAGGAGACACCTGCAACATCATTCGTGAGGCCCAAGAGAGAATGGTAGAGCCACTAGCTGCCGCCGAGGATGTAGCAGCCTTCAGAGAGAACCTCCCACGTGCTCTCGAGGTCCTCAGCAGATACGCGGATAAAATACTCAGCGGTGATGTACGGGAAACCGACCTGATAATCGCAAAGCGGCTCTCAAAGTCGCCTCATGACTATTTGAACCGAACCTATCAAGCGGTTGCTGCAAAGCAACTAGTGCGAGCGGGCGTCGTAATATCGCCGGGACAGACCGTTCATTTTCTGATAACCGATGCTGAAAACCGGGATCCCACTAGGAGAGTCAGAGCTGCACAGCTCCTTCAAGAGGATACCACCTATGACAGGAAGAAGTACCTCGAGCTGCTAGCCCGGAGTGCATTCAATATCTTGAGCCCCTTCTACTCTCTCGCGGCTATCCATAAGCGTGTCTTCGGAGAGTCGCAGTCGACTCTCTATCAAAGTGTCCCGCAAATTGATGCTCTACCTTTTTCTACTGAGTCGAGACCATATTGATCACGTGATCTCTGTTGGCAGAGGACGAGAAAACCAAGCTCCTCAAGCTGGAAGACATACCTGGAGTCGGCCCTGCCACAGCGTCCAAGCTTCGAGAGGCAGGATACATCACAGTTGAGAGTGTAGCCGTATCGTCCGCGAGGTCTCTCTCAGAGGCGACCGGGCTCTCAACCGACAAGGCAGCCCAGGTGGCTGAGGGCGCTAGGAGCATCTTGAAGATCTCGTTCATGAGAGCGGATGAGGTGCTCGCGAAGCGGATGACCGTTACCAAGCTCACAACGGGCAGTGAGAACCTTGACGAGTTGCTTGGAGGTGGGATCGAGACTCAGGCGATCACTGAGCTCATAGGCGAGTATGGAGCTGGCAAGACACAGATATGCCATAAACTCTCGGCCTTGGTTCAGCTGCCAGAGGACGAGGGAGGTCTCAACGGGAAGGCGCTGTACATCGATGCGGAGGGCACGTTTCGCCCTGAGAGGATCGACCAGATCGCGAAGGCCTTGGGGATGGATGAAGTTGAGACGCTTAAGAGGATAGTCTATGCTCGTTCGTACTCCTCGGATCATCAGACCCTGATAGTTGAGGAAGCCTTCAAGATAGTGCCGACAGAGAACATAAAGCTCCTAGTCATTGACTCGATAATCTCGCACTTCAGAAGCGAGTTCATCGGCAGGGAGACTCTCGCGACTAGGCAGCAGAAGCTCAACTACCACCTGCACACACTTTTGCGTCTGGCGGAGGCCTACAATCTGGCGGTGGTGGTGACGAACCAAGTTATAGCTGCGCCGGATGTCTTCTTCGGCCCAGCCGAAAGGCCAGCGGGAGGACATATAATCGCGCATACAGCGACTCACAGGGTCTTCATACGGAAGGGTAAGGGCAACATAAGGATAGCTAGGATCATTGACAGCCCATACCTCCCAGAGAGTGAGACGATCTTCATGATCTCAGAGAAAGGTATCGAGGATCCGCCGAAGGAAGAAGGATAGTTCGTGCTGTCCCGAAATCTGTTGAACGGCTTTCGAAGATTATTCTGCAGGATTCTTCTATGCCTGTTCTTTTTGAAGTTGTGGTTCGAACATGGATAGTATTTGACGCTTCAGCAGCTTGGGGTCTCTGCTGAGATTGAAGTAGTCCGCGAACACGTCGGTTGTCCTGATGATTTTTGTCCTTCCGAGTTTTTCAGCCGATATGAGGCCTATCTCCTCAAGGGTTTGGATGTGTGAGTAAGCTTGTGGACCTCGAACGGCGATGACTTGCGATTGAGCCACCGGCTGACGGACAGCGACGTATGACAGCGTCTTCAAGGGACCCGGTGTCAAGAGCGGCCTTATTGCAAGCCTTTTGACCTTCGGAACGAGTTGAGGTTTGAGCTGCATTACAAATCTCTCATCGACCAGCTCCAATATCTCTAGCGCTCCGCTCTTAGATGAGTACTCCTCCGCAAGCGTCTTGGCGACGGTTCTCGTCTTCTTCCTTGATCGTGTCCCTATTATCGATCCAAGCGTCTTGAGTTCAAGCGGCCTCCCTGAGACGTACAGCGCTGCCTCGATGAGATCTCGCTCCATCTTGCTGGTCTTCGCGGATGTCTCCGCGCGGATCTCCTGCGCGTCGGCGACTTCGGTTTCATCCGTTTGTTGGGACAATTAGGATCTCTCCCAAATCCTCTTCCTGTCTGAGTGTGACGAGCCCTCTGGTCGCTAGAAAGAGCACAAGGAGGAAGGTTCTGACCACCTCGAGGTGATCCATAGATTTGACCAGATCGGAGAAGCGGATTTCATTCACATACCTCGTTTCGGCGGCTAATCTTTCGTATAGCGAATCGATCTTCTCATCGATCTTGAGGAAGAACTCGTCCACCTGCTGCAGGATCGGAACAGCTGGCTCCAGCTGAGCGAGTTTGGGGGGATGTAGGCCGACCAGTGGCTCCATCTTGAGGGCTTCTCGTAGGACATCGACTAGATGTTCGAGTGTGGTTGAGGTGTACTCGTATCTGAAGGGAAGTTGGAGCGGTGGAGGGATGAACTCAGCTGGCTTAGGTTGTGGTGGGCGCAGTGGTTCTTCGAGTTTTAGAATCTGTTCAGACTTCATTCTGTAGAGGGTGGCCGATGAGAGGAGGGCCATGCCTGAAGCCGTGAAGTCTATGTATCCTTTCCGCCTCATCTCCGAGAGGAATGCGCTCAGAATGGTCGCGATGTTGAAGTCCCATGGTCGAAGCTTCTGGAGTTTGACTAGGTCAAACAGCACCGCCCAGGGCTGCTGGAGCCACAAGGGCTTTTCGTCTCGTCGGTACTGATCTAGGGCGGCCACTAGGCTGCCTCCACGAATGATCCAATCGACACTATCCTCGAGAGACCCCTTTCGAGGTAGACACCATACACTAGGGATGCCCTATCGACCAAGACATCGCGGAGAGTGATTACCACCATCTGAGAATTTGTCGCCTGTTGCTTCAGGAGGTCCGCCAGCCTCTCAGCGTTCGCTGGATCTAGGTGCGCGTCTATCTCATCGAAGAAGTAGAACTGGGCTGGGAGTAGGCTTTGGATGGCGAATATGAATGCGACGGCGGCGACCGACTTCTCTCCGCCACTCGTGCTGCTGACGAGCCTGCTTGATTTTCCCGGGAACTGGACGAAGATGTCAAGGCCGCCTGAGAATGGGTCTTCAGTGCTTTCAAGGCGGAGCAGCCCATCTCCTCCTCCAGTTAGCTTGGAGAAGACGGTTTTGAAGTTGTCTGCTACCGATGTGAAGGTACCCATGAAGGTGTCTTTTTTCTTCTTCTCTATCTCTTCCATGAAGGTGACGATGGACCTTCTCTCCTGTTCCAGTTCGTTTCTTCGTATCGAGAGCTGTCTGTAGTTCTCCTTCTGCTGTTCGTATTGTTCTATGGAGAGCTGGTTCACTGGGCCTATTCTTTGAAGCTCCATCTCCATCATCGAGATGGAGCTCTTGATCGCCGATATCTCATCAGGTTCGACCTTCAGGGGTTCCTTGAAGCCGATGTTTGCGAGTTGTTCTATAAGGTATGATCTTCGAGCGTTCTCGGACTCTGCCTTGAGTTCCAAGGATCGGGCCCTTTCGTCGATCGGGTTGATCCGGCCGCTCAGCCTCTCAATCTCTGTACGGAAGGAGTCTATCTCCGAGTGAAATCTCTGCCTCTCGCTCTTGTCTTTCGAGAGGGCCATTGAGATCGACTCCTCTTCTCCTCTGAGCTCCTTCAGAGTCTTCTCGGCTTTTTCGAGCTCCGTCGCGGCGTCGGACCTCCTCTTCTCGATGTCTCCGATCTGTCTGTCTAGGGTGGCCAACTCAATTTGGACTCTGTGGTGCTGTGGGCGCAGGGTGTTATCGATATTCGTCTCGAGGGACGATATCTCAGCATCAACCCCTGAAAGAATGCTCCTTTCTTCGGAGATTGAGGATTCGAGCTCCTTCTGCGTGGCTTCTAGCCTGATCAGAAAGGATGGCTTCACCTTTAGCTTGAGGATCCTCCTCTCCTCTTCAAGGTTCTTCCTGTCCTCTTGGAACTTCTGCCCTCTTTTTTCGAGTTCTGTGCTGGCAGATTGCTCTCTCTCGAGTAGATTCCTGAGCGCGCGGAGCCTCCGGTTAAGAATCTTAAGATTCTGTTTTATCCTGTCTATGTTGCGTCCTATCTCTTTCGATTCACTTTCGAGCATCGCTATCAAATCGGTGCGACGCACCTTCTCGACGCCCAGTCCGCCTATCTCGCCGTCTAGGGTCTCGATCTCTCTTCTCCTCAGGTTCAGCATTCTTTCCAGAGACCGGACGGTCTCGTCAAGATCCTCCAGAGCCGCGTCGCTCGGTATGACCGAGGAAACGTCGAGGGCGGCTCTGTAGTGTCCGCTCTCGAGTGCACCGCCCGGTTCGTATATGTCACCCGATACAACAGCAGCTCTGAAACCTGTTCGGGACGCGAGAAGTCCGGCTTTCTGTGTTGACACGACGACGGTATCACCGAAGACGAAGTTGATTGCTGGTTGAATCGTTGCATTTCCATGGATGAAGCTGGCTGCTGACCCGAGTACTCCATCGAGTCTCGGCGGCTCGATTCCCTTGACATTGACAATGTCTTTGAGCGGGATGAGCTTGATACGGCCTATCTTCATCCTCTTGAGGCTCTCCACACATCTGATCGCGGTCTCAAAATCCTCCACAACGATCGAGCGCATCCAACCCGCTGCAGCAGCCTCTATCGCGTTGCGATATCTAGACTCGACTCTGATAAGACGTTCAAATCTTCCGACGATTCCGGTGATTGCCCCTATTCTGCCGAGCTCCTCAATTCGTTTCAACGCTCTCTCGTCGGAGGCAACTCTATCAGCGAAACCTCTCTGGGTCTCGAATTCGATGATCGCTCTCCTAGCTCGGGCAGCTGTCTTTTCTGCATCGACGAGTTCCTTGATGGACGATTCCTTCCTCCTAGCTTTCTGCTCGATCGTCAACGTTGAGTCTTTGAGAGCTTTCACTTCACTGGCTTTGACCTTGCCGAGCTCGCCGAGGTGTCTGCGGAGATTCGTGAGAGTGCTCTCAAACTCGGTCTTTCTGGCCTCTAGGATCGAGACGTTCTCCGACAAGACTCTGACCTTGGCGCCGCTGCCTTCTATCTTGGTGTCTATTCTCACAATCTGCTTTGTCAGTGCCCCGATCTTTTCGTCGATCTCTTCGGTGCGGGAACTGCTGACGCCAAGTGTCTCCCTAGCTTGCGAGAGTCGCTCCAAGACTTCTTGGTTGAGTTTCACGTCCTCTTCAAACTTCTTCTGCACTCTCGCTCTCTCGGCTTTGAGTTGCCTGAGTCTGCGCGTTGCCTCCTCCATCGATGCCTTCAGGTTCTCTTCCTGCTCGATCGCGGCCTTTTTCATCCGCGCAAGTCCTGTTCCGGACACGGAGAGCGAGGAGACCTCGGTCTTGAGGCTGGCAATGGTCGCGTTCGTTTCGCCTATCTTCCGCTGGATCTCTACCAGTCTGGATCCGCCTTTCTCCAGGATTTCCTCGTCAAATCGCCGGAGTTCGAGCTCCACTCCGTCTCTCTTGGCTTGAAGCTGACTCTGAGCATGTCTCATCCCGTCGAGCTGTTCTTTCGCCGTCTTCAGCTGTCCTTGCAACTGATTGAGGTTCTCGTCGGCGAGCAACACTTCGTGAGACAGGAGTTTTCCCCTGAGATCTCTTAGCTCTGCCTCGATACGGTTGTGTCGGAGAGCATCGTTCCTTTCTCTAAAGAGGCTCTCGGTGCGGAGCTGCACCTCGTCCATCTTTGAGGTTGCGATCTTTAGATTTACATCCGCGGCCGAGAGCTGTGTCTGGGCCTCTGACTTCTTTCGGTCGTACTCTGCGATCCCAGTTAGATCTTCTACTATTCTCCTCCTCTCTTCAGGGGTAACGTCGGCAAGGCGAGTTACTGTGCCTTGCATAACGACGTTGAACTCATTGAGGTGGAATCCGGCAACCGTGATCAGATCCATTAGTTGACTGCGGGAAGAACGTCTCGTGTTGACGCGATAGGTGCTCTGCCCGTTTCTGTCAACCTCTCTGGAGATCGTCACGATATCCGAGTCGATGGGTATTCTTCGGTCGGAGTTGTCGAATTGCAGCGATACCCAAGCAGACTTCGCTTTCTCGACGTCGCCTGTTCCTTCGAAGATCACCTCGGCGAATCGATCTGCACGCAGGGATCTTGCGCTCGGCTCTCCGAGAACAAACTTGACAGAGTCGAGAATGTTGCTCTTACCGCTCCCGTTTGGGCCCGTTATCGCTGTGAACCCCTTCTGAAGTGTAAGGGAGATTCGCCTGCTTCCGAAAGATTTGAAACCTCTCATCTCAAGTTTCTTGATGAAAACCACGTTTCCCACCGGGAGCAGCTGTGCTAGGTCTCTCGCTCTTGGCGGCTTTAAGCGGCTGACGCTGCATTTCGTTCTTCTCGCTCATTATGGATGTCGTATGTCGTAGCTTTCAGAAGATAAGCTTCACCCGCTTCCTGTCAGGGCAGTCAACGGGCGGCTCGATTGTCTTATAGGGAGAGCTGGCGTTGATAGATGCCACCTACAGGGAATGAGGTTGCGCATCAAGTCTCTGCTCGAGAAGTCTTCAGCCAAGGATGCGGATGGCTTCATAATCTCCGAGCCTAACAACATCTTCTACTTTTCCGGTTTCAGGGCTGCATCTCAGAGCGTGCTCCTCCTGCTCTCAGGCTCACCTTCCGCTTTGATTGTCCCGGAGTTGGAGTTCGAAGCGGCCTCCTCCGAGACCTCCGGTCTAGACATCACCAAGGTTCCGCGTGGAGGCAAGCTGATAGATCAGGTTTCTACAATCGTGGCGGACAGAGGAGTCGGATCGCTGCTGACCGATGAGATGCCCCTACTCCTGTTCAGCAAGCTAACAGAAAAGGCACGAAATGTCAAGTTGACTGTCGAGACGGACTTGATCTGGGAGTTGAGGAAGATCAAGGACGTCTCAGAGATCGAGAAGATCCGTGAAGCCTCCAAGCTGGCAGACGAAGGCTTCAAGGCTGCATGTGAGAATGTCAGATCAGGAATCAGAGAATTCGAGCTGGCCGCCGAGATCGAGTACGCAATGAGAAGATCCGGCTCAGAAGGCCTGGCCTTCGACTCGATCGTAGCCTCGGGGGAAAGGTCTAGCCTTCCTCATGGAACGTCGACGCACCGGCGAATCGAGATGGGTGATCTGGTGGTAGTCGACATTGGCGCCGTATCTGGATGCTACAGATCGGATTTGACGAGGACTCTCTGTCTCGGACATGCCTCAGATGAGAAAATTAAGATCTTCAACGTAGTTCGCACCGCGCAGAGCGAGTCGCATCGCCGCCTTCTACCAGGGACTAGGTGTGAAGATGTCGACTTGGCCGCCAGAAGAATCATTGAAGCGGCGGGGTATGGGGAATTCTTTGTGCACGGTGTGGGGCACGGCGTGGGGCTTGACATACATGAACCTCCGAGGCTCGGAAAGGGAAGTGATGAGGTTCTAGTTCAAGGAAACGTGGTGACCAACGAGCCCGGGGTCTATCTTCCTGGCCTTGGCGGAGTTAGAATCGAGGACACGGTTGTCGTCAGCGCTGAGGGGGCGGAAGTTCTCACTCATGCACCGAAGTTCTTTGAACTTTGAGATTTAGGAGGCTTCTTTCAGCTTCCGTGCCGCCGGTTTCTGTGCTGATAGGTTCTTATGGTTCTCCACAGGTCGATCTTTCTGAACTCTGGCCAAAAGATGTCAAGGAAGCAAAGCTCGCTGTAGGCGCCCTGCCAGAGGAGAAAGCCGCTCAGCCGCTCTTCGCCTGAGGTACGGATGACCAGATCTAGGTCTTGTCTGGGCAGATGACTCGTGTAGAGGTGGTCTTCAATGGCGTTCTCGTCTACCTCGGATGGATCGAGTTTCCCTTGGAGCACTTCGCCGACTATCTGTCGGGCTGCGTCCGTTATCTCTGCGCGGCCTCCATAAGCTATCGCTATGTTCAAGAAGCGCCTGTCGTAGTTTGCCGTCCTTGATTCAGCTTCGCGGATGAGCTTCTGGATACTCTCCGGCAGAAGGCTCAACCTGCCTATGGCCTTGATCCGTACTTGGTTCTCGTGTATGCTCTTGTCCGTCAGCACTTCTGCCAGCTTCTCTTCAGCGATTTTCATTATTTGTTCCACCTCTTCCTCGGGCCTTCTGAAGTTCTCTGTGGAGAAGACGTAGAGCGTCAGGATCTTCACGTTGAGGTCGAGACACCACCTGAGGAGATCTCTAACCCTCTCGGCGCCTATCTTATGACCATCCCAAGGTGACAGGCTCCGTGAAGCCGCCCAGCGCCTATTACCGTCCAGTATTATCCCCACATGTTCAGGCATTCTTCCCGAGCGGATCTGCAGCCACAGCCACTTCTCATAGATCTTGTAGACCCCAATCGTCGAGAGTATTCCTCGAAGCATAGCTCACACCGTGGCCTGCCTCAGTGCGCGACCGCACTCGCAAGAGGGCTCCATGGGGATTCCAGGGATCGCCTTGGCAAGTACACGCCTCACAATGCGTAGGACTTTCTCTCCTACGGCCGTTACCTCGCTCGTCGTTATCTTCGCCTGCATGCCTGCTGCCATGTTTGACACGTATGCGAGGGTTGCGTAGCAGATCTCCATCTCCCTGAACAGTACGGCCTCGGGCATCGTGGTCATTCCCACCAAATCAGCTCCGAGATGTTGCAACATCTTGATCTCGGCGGGAGTCTCGAACCTCGGTCCTTCCATGCATCCGATTACTCCTCCGTCTCGGATGTCAACTCTCTCCTGTCGACCCGCTTCAAGGAGAACCTCTCTGAGTTCGGGGCAGAAGGGTTGGGACATGTCCACGTGCACTACCGGATTCCCTTCATACATCGTGGAGGGGCGTGATCTCGTGAAGTCGAGAACATCAAGTGGTACCAGTAACTTCGATGGGCCGATGTCGGGATTCAAGCTTCCGACCGCGTTTGTTGCGATGGTCCTCCTCACGCCCATGGTCTTCAGGGCAGAGGCGTTTCCTCTGTAGTTTATCCGGTGGGGTGGCACGGTGTGCTTCTCTCCGTGTCTTGGAAGGTAGATTACCTCGGTCTCTGCGATCCGGCCGATTTGGAGTTTGATCGGGCCGTAGGGGGTGCCTATCCTCAGGGGTTGAACTCCTTCTAGCAGAGACTCAAGTCCTGATCCTCCGATCAGAGCCATCCTAGGTTTCAGTTTTGACCCCTCTGAAGAAGTGCGCGAACTTCTTTCTGAGCTCATAGACGATTACGATTGAAGAAACGAGTATGATGATTCCTGCCAGCACTGAGACGGCCAGACCCCAGATGTGTTCTGAGGCCTGTGGGTTCTCTATGATCCTTGCCGTGCTGTACAGGATGACGCTGAGGGGCAGGAGAAAAACCATTCCAAGGATGTTCCGCCAGAATCGTGGGTCGCGGGTGAAGTAGCAGTATATCTCTCTGCCTGCAAGGTAGATCCCTACTCCGAGGAGCGTCAGGTTCGCCGACTGCTCGATGAACATCTTCACCAGCGTCGGGAACTTGTCAATGAAGTCTCTGGGTGTCAGTATGACCGATCCCAGC
This sequence comes from uncultured Candidatus Bathyarchaeia archaeon, assembly GCA_964460055.1. Taxonomy (GTDB): domain Archaea; phylum Thermoproteota; class Bathyarchaeia; order RBG-16-48-13; family CAYWPD01; genus CAYWPD01. The sequence continues at coordinate 7,188 of CAYWPD010000026.1, read as the reverse complement.
TGATCATGCGCGTATACAAATGCAAGGTAGAGTGAGATGGTCCATACCACTATGGCGGAGATCGTTGCGAAGAGACTGGCCAGCCCCGGCGGCTCCGGGAGGGACAGCGATCTGACCCGTCTATCGATCCCAAATCCGCGTACGAAGAATACGATTCCCAAGAACACTAGGAAGCCCAGCATCGCCTCTCGAAGGTACCCGAACTGCCAGAGGGCTCCCACCATTATCAGGAACACGCCGGGAATCCCAAGCAGCCACTTGGAGTAGCGGGTGTCCTCTGCTATGAGTCTGAGATATCTGGTGAACAGCGCCCAAGACTCCTCGATCGATTCGCTGTGTCTCACGACGATTCTCCGGATCGATATTATTGGAGCCTTGGACTGTATGACCGGAATTATCTCTCGGTCTCCAAAGCCATCGGTCACGAGTATGACGCCGCTCGCTTGGAACTGCTCGAAGATTTCCCTGAGCTCGTCCGACATCTTTCTGTCGGCGTCTACTCCTCCCAGATGTGAACCGGCGATCACAGCCACCCTCAGTTCTTCGCCTTCCTTCACGCGAGTGTTCATGTGATCGTAGATTCTTATCGCCTCAAACATCGCGTTGGCGTCTGCTTCTTCAGGGTCCTTAACCGCCAGTTGCATCGCCGACGATGCGATCGCATCTCTCCCGACTATGGGGGTCTTGGCGCCGATCTTCACGCCGATATCATCATCTCTGTCGACGCACAGCACAAGCGTCTTTGTCGGCTCTCGTACTTCCGGGGACTCTTTGGCCATGGAATATCCCATCGGGCTGATGATGCGCAGTCTACGGCCTGTTGACACAAGCCATTGACCTTATATGCGCTTCTAAATGTCTTGTCTGGCGATTCGATAATCTATGCAAACATGCGTCGATGATATTCTTTGCGTATCGCGAGACCTAGCAGACCCTCGGAATCGGTTCACCGATTGGTTTCTCCAGAATTCTTTCTCCTCCCACGCTAGTCTCCAAGAAGACATATCCGGGTCTCAGGTCGACCACCTCTCCTATCACTGCGGCATTCCTTCCGTATGGCGTCCCTCTGATCGCTGCCAACGTATCCTCTGCCGAACTCTGGTCGACGCATATCACAGCTCTGCCCTCACAGGTTATCTCGAATGGATCCAACCCCAGCATTTCCGATGCGGCTTTCACGCCGTCCTTGATTGGGACTTTCTCCTCATGTACTATGATCGCGGCCCTCGATCGGGAGGCGATATCGTTCAATGCAGATGCGAGTCCTCCTCTGGTGGGGTCTTTCATGGCTGTGACCTTACCTGTGGAGAGGGCGGCTTCTACGGTCTTCCAGATTGGCGCCACATCGCTCACTAAGCTCGTGCGAAATGAGAGACCTTCCCTTGCCGCTAGTAAGGATATTCCGTGATCTCCTATGCTTCCGGTCACTATTACTTGGTCGCCGGGTCTTGCCCCTGAGTCCAAGACGGGACGACCTCTTCTCACGATTCCCAGTCCGGCGGTCGTGATCACCATCTTGTCAAGATGCCCCTTCGGCATGACTTTGAAGTCTCCACCTATGACTGCAACGCCTATTTCGCGGGCGGTCTCGTTCATACTCGACACAATCATTTCGAGGTCTCGCATTGGGAAACCCTCTACCACTATTATCGAGTCCACGATCGCCAGTGGCTTAGCCCCCATCATCGCGACATCATTCGAAGTTCCTGAGATTGCGAGCCTTCCGATGTCTCCGCCTGGGAAGAAGATCGGATCCACGGTGTGACCGTCGATGCTGACAACAACCTCCCTACCGCCGACCCGCAGCGAGGCTCCGTCGTCCAGCTCTTCCAGTCCCACGCCATCCCGCACTCTCTTTTTCCAGATGTGGGAGGATATCATCTGTTTTATGAGCTGATCCATCAGTATTCCGCCGCCGCCGTCTGCGAGTTTGATTATATCGTTCCGTTGCATAGGAGGTCTCCTTCTGAGAATCGGCTTGTGATCTCTATTTAAGGCAGACGAAAGGAGCTCGCGCAGATTTCAGTGCCGTGTTGAATCGACATAACTCTTATATCAGGAGGGTTTTGACTTTCTCTGAGCTCCAAGGGATGAACTCTTTTGCCACAGTGGCACGGAAGACTCAGAAAGAGGAAGCTTACGGGTGGAAGACTCTCAGCATACAGGGGGAAAAGACGCTTCGAAAGCGGCGCTCCCCCAACTGAAACGAGGCTGGGAGAGATTGTTAGAAAGGTTGAGCGAGTTACAGGCGGAAGACGGAAGCTTAAACTATTATCTGCGAACGTCGTCAACATTTCTGACCCCAAGAGCGGCAAGACGACCCGCTCAGAGATCTTGAGGATTGTCAGCAATCCTGCCAACGTGGACTACAACAGGCGAGGCGTGCTGACGAGGGGGGCGATCATCGAGACGCCTCTCGGAAGAGCGGTTGTGGTCTCACGTCCCGGACAGGCTGGCGTGGTCAATGCAGTGCTTCAGAGAGGCTAGATGGCGGTGAAGCGGGGAGCATGAGGCGGTCCGATAGGATGACCGTCTGGACGGTCTATCTCGACTCTCGACGGAGTCGCCGAGATGGACGTAAGGTGCCGAAGGATCTCGCCGTGATTGCTCCTACTGTGCAAGAGTTGGGCCGAGCGGCGGAAGGCCTGGGATTGAATCCCAAGGTTGAGGGAGAGCCGATTCATCCCAGAGACAGAGGAAGACTTCCAGGCTATGTCGTGGTGGACAAGAGGAGAGGGAGGTCTGACACTCTCAGGGCGGTTTCTCGCCGCGTCTTCGAGATGAGAGCGGGCGTGGAATCGAGTTCGGAGCACTCTGCCTGATTCCAAGGTTGCGCGCGATAAACCCTTATAAGACAACGTTCGTCTTGAACCTTCAGCAACCCTCCCGAGGACGTTTCTTGCATAGATTCGGCACTGTCGTTCGTTACACTGGCAACCGGAACCTTCTGGTTCTCCTAGAGACGAGAGAGATACCCTCAATCGGATCCGAGGTTTTGGGGAAGAAGCTTCAGGTTGTGGGCAGGGTCGCCGATGTCTTGGGTCCGGCAGCAAAACCCTACGCTCTCGTCAAACCTTCAGTAGACAGTCCAGAGAACTACGTTGGGCAGCCTTTGTATGCAAATCGGAGGCCGAGAACGAGAAGGATGCAGAATGTATGACTGAGGAAGAAGTTGAACTGAAGGGCTCACGAAAGTGCCCTGAGTGCGGGTCGTCTAGGCTCATAAGGGACTATGAGTGTGCCGAGGTCATCTGCATGGATTGTGGATACGTCGTCGCGGACAAGATCACAGATCTTGGGCCGGAGTGGAGAGCCTTTGACGACGAGCAGAGATCGAAGAGAGCGCGCGTTGGCGCCCCTCTGACCTATACGATCCACGACAAAGGCCTCTCGACTATGATCGACTACCATGACAGGGATACCTACGGCAAGGATCTAAGCCCTGCTCAGCGTGCCCAAGTCTATCGGCTGAGGAAGTGGCAGAGGCGCGTCAGAGTGTCCGACGCGACAGAGAGAAACCTGGCCTTTGCGCTCTCCGAGCTCAGTAAGATGAGTTCGTCTTTGAGCCTGCCTAGGAATATTCTGGAGACGGCGTCGGTCATCTACAGGAAGGCGGTCAAGAAGAGACTGATCAGAGGAAGATCGATCCAGGGCGTAACCTCCGCCGCTCTGTACATGTCATGCAGACAGTGCGGGATTGCCAGAACTCTCGATGAGATAGCTGGCGCCTCTGGTATCTCGAAGAAGGAGATCGGCAGATCGTACAGATTCATGGTCAAGGAACTTGATTTCTTCGTTCCCCCCTCCACCTCGAACTACTACGTGAGTAGATTTGCGAATCAACTTGGGCTGGCTGGAAGAGTTGAGAACGTAGCTCTCCGGATTCTACAAGCCGCGTCGTTGATGCGGCTCACAAGCGGGCGTGGACCCACAGGGATAGCAGCCGCAGCAACCTATGTGGCGTCGGTCCTGTCAGGTGAGAGTAGAACTCAGCGGGAGATCGCTGAGATAGCCAATGTCACAGAGGTTACTATAAGGAACAGATACAAGGAGCTCATCGAGAGACTCGAGATAGACGTCAAGCTCTAGAGCTTCTCTTCGAACCTCACGTGATTCGAGGATCTGATGAGAAGATCTAATAGCGTCCTTCAGGTAAGAGTTCGCCATAGTCCTCTCAAAGGCTCTTCGGGTGTCCTACTTTGCCTCGGCGAAACGATCTGGAACACCGGGCTCTTTCATTGGTCCAAGACGCTGGACTTGAAGGCATACTCCAGAGCGACTTGTGGAGGAAGTTGGGAGCCAGCAGCCGCGAAGGTTCGAGGATCTCGCTGAAGCTCGAGAAGCGAAGACTGGTCAAACGTGCGAAGCAGCTCCACGAGGGGCGATGGACGTACAGGCTCATCTCTTCGAGACAGCCCACCACGGTTGAGTCGATAGTCGACATTCCATGCCTCATCTGCTCCGAGAGCGCCAAGTGCGGGGGCGGCGGAGTGACTAACCCCACGGAGTGTGAGAGATTGACCGCCTGGATTCTGAGCCTTGTCGAGAAGGACGTCGGCGGGCGAGCCGATGTCAGGAAGATGGCATCAAGAGCGGCGTAGAGATCCATACCATCGACTCGCAAAGTCGGAAGGTATGAGAAGCAGAGCAGCATACAAGCTACTACAGATATCGGACAAATACGGCATTCCATCAGACGGGGATGTCGTTCTCGACTTGGGTTGTGCCCCAGGTGGATGGCTCCAAGCCGCTAGGAAGTCAGTAGGACCATCAGGATACATTCTTGGCGTGGATGTTAGGCCAGTGAAAGACTTGGGATTCCAAAACATCCATATCTTGGTCGGCGACATAGCTGAATCCTCGATCTCTTCCAGAATACTGGAGAACCTTCCAAGGCCCGCGGACGTCGTTCTCTGCGATGCGTCACCCAAGTTCTGCGGAGTCGCGGAGGTCGATCGTCTAAGGCAGTTGGAGTTGTCCAGGAGAGCGCTTGAGATCTCATCAGACACCTTGAGGGACGGCGGTGCGGCCTTGATCAAGGTTATGGAGTCTGAGGAGCTGTCAGACTTCAGAAGGTCTATGGCAGACCATTTTGAGCAGGTGAGGCTAGTGAAGCCTCAAGCCAGCCGCTCTGGCAGTTCAGAGATGTACCTGTTGGGTAGAGGATTCAAAAAATGAGAGCTTCAAAGTCACGTCAGGCCTGTGACGGATGCTGAGGCAACTATCGCGCCAGACAGGTCATCGTTTCCTCAAGCACACCTATCGGAGCATCAGTTCTGAAACCTTTTTGGGAGAAATGCGTGCGGGACGCGAAGTATCCCATATTGCAGAGAGATTCTATGATTCTGTTGACCGATCTGGATGGCAATCGCAGTCTTTCGGCTAATTGGTCGGCTTCGAAGTATGTTGGCGGGCCATCTGCCTCAGCCAATATTGCGTCCAAGATTTGAGATACTCTTAGCCTGCTCTTCCAAGATTTCTTCCTCAGGTTTTCCATCGTCTTTTGGCAGAATCTCTTATCGAAGATCTTTCCTAGCCAGATGGGCCCGCCTGCCGAGAGTGTCGCGCCGCAGTTTGGGCAACGCTGCGATTCGGGGATATGATTGAATCCGACTTCTCTGTGGGAACAATTGAAGCAGTGTTGTAGGTAGCCGAGCTTCGAGACGCTCTCATCGGCTGACTTCAATCCCTTTTCCGTCGTCGCGTAGATGCGAAGGTAGTGCCGCGTGCTGTGCGAGAGCCTCACTTCGATTCCAAATCCGTGCCTCGCGGCGCAGCCGCAGAGTGAGGCCGCAAGAATCCTGACCCCGACCTCTGGGCCATATTCCACTCTGAGTGGTCTGCTCCCGTATCTGCGGAGGCAAGCCCTAGGGAAAACTCCATTCAGCGCCCCTGTGTCGGTTGCGGTCATGGCGATCAGTCCGCCAGCTTTGGTGGCTCTGATGGCTGATTCTATGAATGGTGCTGGTGAGCCGAAGGGATCTAGGTCGATCACGTCGAGGCGTTGGCCTCTGGCAGCGAAGCCGCTGAGAAGGTTGTTGGACTCTTCAGCATGGACTATGACGATCTCTTGCAGCGCATTCAATTCCACGTTTCGCTTGGCCAGTTCGACTGCCAAGGGATTTGCGTCGTTTATGACGACTTTTCGGGTCTTGGGGACTTCTTTCGCGTATCTGATGCCTCTTATTCCTGTGCCGGTCAGCGGATCGCAGATAGAGAGCTCCCTCTGGGTCGTGGTCTGGTAGGCGTCCAAAGCGCAGACGCCTATGCTTCGGTTCTCTTCCATGGCCGGATTGAAGAAGACTGCCGGGTGTACTGAAGTGGAGGCCTCGGTGCGAGGTACAAGGATCTCGGTGTCTCCTTCGATTATCTTATTCACTAGAATGGTGTTTGTCAAAGTTGATTTACTCCGTCTGCGCCGCTTCTTTCGTCTGGCAATAATTCAGAAATGCAAGCCCGTGCGGTTATGTCTTTGTGGAGCGTGAGTCAAGGCTGTGCAGAGGCATCTACTGATCACAGGGAGGCCGGGCATTGGCAAGACAACTGTTCTGATGCGAACTGTCGATATGCTTCGCAATGCGGGTGTCGTGGTCGGCGGAATGACGACTCGAGAGATCCGTCTCGGAGGTGTTAGGACAGGATTTGAGATTGTGGATCTGCTTTCTGGACGTGCCGGAGTGTTGGCGACGACTGAGAGGACGATCGGGCCTAGGCTCGGCAGATACTTCGTGAACCTCGAGGATTTGGTGGGCGTCGGCGTCAGTGCCATCTCAGACTCTATTCTCGATGCTGGTGTTCGAGTCGTTGCAATCGACGAGATCGGTCCTATGGAACTCCTTTCCAGTCGCTTCTGCGACGTCATATCCAAGGCATTTGACTCGGGGAAGAGCGTCTTAGCGACGATTCACGAACGGGCTTCACATCCGGTTCTTGACTCAGTGAAGAAGAGGAGTGACGTAAGGACTCTCGTGCTCGATGTCGGGAACCGCAGCGAGGCGCACCTGTCCGCATACGAATTTTTGGCCTCCAAACTCCGTATATGATGCAAGCGAATGATCTTCTACTCCCTCTCCTGATCGCCCATCATAACTTGATGAGTTGTAGCTGACATTCGAGGTGGTTTGCGCGAACCCGCATCATTTAAATGAAAGATGCAGTCCATGATCCGTCAACAACTAGACAGAAAGG
>CAYWPD010000025.1:0-25631 GCA_964460055.1 uncultured Candidatus Bathyarchaeia archaeon | reverse complement strand
TGGACCGGGCGGGATTCGAACCCGCGGCTTCCGCCTCTCTCGAGGTTTCTATGCGAAGGCGGCGATCATACCAGACTGATCTACCGGCCCTCTGAAGAAAAGCCCTCAGTGTGCCAGACTACAACCCTTCAAGGCCTCTTCTATTAAGATTTTCACGGCCTAAACATCAAGACGACATACGACAAAGCTGAGATCAAGAAGAGGAGAATTATTGCTACACTGACCAGCTTCTTTGATGAGACACGAGGCATCTACATCACTTTGACCGAAGACGCGCCCGGGCGCTCTATAGGTCTTAATGTAATTGATCAGATTGTTGTGCTGATTGTTATATATTGAGAGTTCGTTCAGTTCTACCGGATGCATCACCATGGCCGAAGGGCGACGGCGGATTCTCCTCAAAACATTCCTCTTGGCTCTTCTCCTTGCATTGGCCGCTGCTCCGAGGCTTTATAGTCTGGATTCGAGGCCCCTCTTTGTGCCTGATGAATCGATGTCGATCGCCCTCGGCAGATACTACGTGTTCGGGAAGCTCACAGGCTACGGGTTCTTGTACAGGAATGGAACCATAGACCTCTACTGGCCGCATCCCTACAACTACGAGCACCCACCGCTAGCCAAGATTCTAATTGGAGTTTCGATCTTCCTCTTCGGAGACACCCTGTCTGGAGCGAGGTTGCTTGGGGCGCTCATGGGAGTGACCGCCGTGGTCCTTCTGTTTTTCATCGCTAGACGATTGTTTGGATGCTTCTATATGGGGTTTCTATCTGCATCCCTACTCGCTGTCGAGACTCTCCATATCGGAATGAGTAGGGTTGCAATGCTTGACATCTACATGCTCTTCTTCGAGATGACAGGTTTTGCAGGCCTGTTGCTCTTCGGAGACAGATTCAAGGTCTCATACCCTTTGTCGGGATTGATGTTTGGTGCTGCGATCGCTTCCAAATGGCTAGGAATATATGGATTCCTTGCTGCGGCAGCATACATAGTCTACGACATCATGCACTCCAAGAGGCGGAGCCGAAGAAGCAGAATATTCTTCGCAGTCATCGGATTGTTTCTTGCATTCTTGGTATACATCGGTTCCTACATCCCATACATGACAATGGATCATTCAAGCGATCCTTTCGTTGGAAAGCTTGCGGGTTATCCATACCTCGATCTCTCTAGACACAGTTTCGGAGATTTCTTAGATCTTCAGCTCTGGATGCTGCGGTTCATGTTGTATTGGCATCAAACCGGTTCGCAGTACGGATATCTCTTCATAAGTCCGTTGTCCTACCTGATTCCGGATAATACTGGCGCTCCAGTCCTCTGGATGAACGCTGCATTGTTCTATTCCAGCCTAGCCATCGCAGTGTTCCTGCTCATTTTCAACCTTCGCTTGAGAAGCAACCAGAGAGAAGTGGTGACCCTTGCTTGGTATGTCCCGGCCATGTTGCCACTCATTCAGAAAGGGTTCGTCTGGTACCTCATATTTGCCGTGCCCTCAATGTGTCTTCTTGCCGCAATGGCTTTCCAGTCCCTCCTAAACGTCGGATCCTCGAACGAATTGCGTGCCACCGTATGGAAGAGAGCCGGAAAGATCTTGGCTGTCCTCTTAGTAACCTCTGTCGTCACAGTCAGTATCTACAATCTTCTAGGTTACGCCATAATCAAGTAAGAGAAGATCTCAACCGTCGAATCAACTCCATGTCGACTGGAGAACTTGGTGCTCCGCCGTTGCAAACGGATGGATAAATCTGAGAATCCAGTACCCATCAGCCGTGCAAGAGAACCCCGCCTTCTTAAGAATAGGACTTGGGAAGTCTGGCAAAGCCTTATTGAAGATCACAGATTATCTCCTCGAAGTTTCATGGTTAGGATGAGCGCGTTGAGGAGCTATCAGCGACCGAGGTTGGCTGGTCTTCGGAATCTGCTCCTCACTCGCAGGCATCTTCATCTCTTTCTACGGAGACATAGCACTAGGTGGAGACACAGTGATGACATGCATCATTCTACTATGTCTTCCGACGGACGAAAAGCGCGTGATGCATGCATCAACGCGTGGATAGACAAGCGGCAAGGCGTTGTGTGGGAAGGCAAAGATGAGACTTCCATTGGGCTTCGTGGGTTTTGGAAACGTGGGGCAGGAGTTTGGCAGACTTCTGCTAGAGAAGAAAGAGATACTGAGGGACAAGTACGACCTTGAAACAGAGATCGTACTGATATGCACCAAGACGAGAGGAGTCTTGGCGAGCGACCAAGGGATAGACCTCAATGAGATATTAGCGAGGCTGTCACGAGGGGCACTTCTGAGCTCTCCGGATCAAACCCCTAGAACAGATGTGCTCGACCTGATCAGAGGGACTACGGCAGATATTGTCTTTGAGCTGACGCCACTAGACGTCTTTACAGGGCAGCCTGCCACGCTTCATATAGAGACGGCGATCAGAGCCGGAAAGCACGTTATTACTGCGAACAAAGGGCCTATAGCAAATCACTACCAAGATCTTCGCGACTTGGCGAACTCCCGGAATGTTTGTTTCAGATTCGAAGGGACTGTGATGGATGGAACTCCGATCTTTAACTTAGTATCAGATTGCCTGCCTGCCAGTGAAGTCCTCTCCTTCAGGGGAGTCCTCAACAGCACCACCAATTTCATCTTGACAGAGATGGAGAAAGGCGTCGGATTCGCAGCCGCCTTGTCCAAGGCTCAACGTCTCGGAATCGCAGAGGCAGATCCCTACCTCGACATCGATGGATGGGACTCGGCTGCAAAGGTATCTGCTATGATGAACGTCTTCATGGACGCTGATGTGAACCCGCAGCAGGTTGAAAGGAGGGGGATCGGGGGTGTGACTGAGTCGAAGGTTTCGCAGTTGCTCCAAGTTGGAAGGAGGATAAAGTTGGTTTGCGAGAGTGTGAAAAACCAGAGACACCCTAGGGGACGCGTTGCCCCGATGGAGCTTCCTCTCACAGATCCGCTGGCCAACGTCTCAGGAACCTCGAGCATCTTGGAGATCGAGACTGATACGATGGGAAGACTGACAATTTTGGAGAACGAGCCAAGAGTAAGGCAGACGGCTTACGCGCTACTGAGTGACCTGATAAGCATTCGGCGACGGATGCACTGAGAGATAGAGCATCCTCGGTTTGACGGATGCAAAGACCTAGTCTTGGGTGGATGCGTTCTTCTCACCTTCGGGTCTTCCTAGTTCCTTGACGAACGGGATTACCTTAAACCCCCACTTCGCAGGCAGCCGCTCTCCAGTATCCTTGTATCCAAGCCTTGTCCAAAAGCCGTAAGATTTCCAAGGAATGCCTTTGGCATTCTCTGTTGTATCGGTCTTCATTGTGAAGTATTCGTTTGTCACTGCGATGTTCTCAACATACTCTACCAGAGCCCTTCCCACGCCTCTTCTCTGCTCGTCTTTGATGATGTCGATGTTGTCGATGTACATGTGAGCGCTATCTCCTTTGAACACTATGAATCCGATTACTTTGCCGTTCTTTTCGGCCACAATAATCTCTGAGCCGTCTCTCAACCTATTCTCTTCGGCCCATGCCTTGCCCAGTTCTTCAGTCGTCGAGTACGTCGACCATGAGGGCGGTGCAAATCCCTTGGTCTCTCCTTCTGCAACCGATGACACGCTGACATGAACGATAGATGGAATGTCCTTGGTGGTCGCTCTGCGTATGACAGACTTCTTCATATGACCGCTTCCGGTAACACCGAAACTGTGTCTATCTAATCAAGATCATCTTGATAGTCTCGATGAAGCTTGAACCGATTAGACGTTACACCAGTTACGGCCCCAGGAGGACTGAGGACCCGAAAAACTATTCATGAGTTGTCCCGTCTATAGAGGATGATCCCAATTGGAATCGTTGCCTCATAGAGTTGAATCGAATTGACTGTTGACAAGGCTGAGTGCAGCCAGACTGGGAAGATCGCGGATATTCAGAGCGCCTCTTCGTGGGTAGTTGTTGATGTCGATGCTATTGAACACAACTTGGCAGAGATCCGTCGTGTAGCACCGCGCTCGATGATCATGGCCATCGTCAAGGCCAACGCCTACGGGCATGGGCTACAGCCAATGGGCAGATTTCTCCAAGAGATGGGAGTCGAGTGGCTTGCCGTCGCTAAGTTCGAGGAAGCCTTGGATCTATGTGAAGAGGGAGTGACTTGTGACGTACTGAATATGGGACCTATCTATGAGCCGCAGGTCAAAACACTTCTCGAGAAGGGTGTGGTGCAGTCCGTCTTCAAGCTCAGAGATGCCCAACTTCTCAACTCGGCTGCCCTCTCTTCTGGGAACAGGGCCAGAATTCACGTCAAGATGGATACTGGGCTTGGAAGGGTTGGAGTCAGGTACGATGTGGCCGAAGGCTTCGTGAATGAGCTGTGGCAGATGCCGGGGCTGGAACTTGAAGGACTATTCACGACATTCACGGAAGAGGAGGACTTCGACCGCACCCAATTGGCTAGGCTGCTGCGGATTCATGATTCGCTCAAAAGCGAAGGCATCGAGATCCCTCTGAGACATGCGGCCAGTAGCGCTGCAATCCTCTCGTTTCCGGAGTCCCATATGGAGATCGTCAGGCCTGGAATCATGATCTACGGATACTACCCTTCCAGAAAGGAGCGGCTGGAGAGAAAGGTCGATCTTAGACCAGCCATGAGCTTGAGGGGCAGAGTTGAATACGTCAAAGAGATCGAGAAGGGCGATTCTCTATACTATCATAGAACCTTCGTTGCGCCCAGGAGAATGAAAGTCGCCACAATACATGTCGGCTATTCGGACGGTTATCCAAAGGCTCTCTCCAAGAATGGTGCCGTTCTGAAGAACGGGAGGAGATGTCGCATTTTGGGAGGCGTATCCGCCAACCACTTCCTGGTCGATCTAGAAAATGACTCCGATACAGTACCTAGCGACGAGGTTATTCTGATTGGAAGATCGAATGGCGGGGAGATATCAGTCGAAGAAGTCGCGGAGCTGGCCAACGTCTCCGAATACGATATCACTGTGGGGATGAGCCCGTTGCTACCTAGAGTCTATTTCAGAAATGGGGTGCCGGCCAAGATATTCAACCCAGTTCTGAAACAAAGATCTGAGAGTTGATTGCAGACATTCGACCGTCGTTGGACCTTTCGTAGCCTATACATCTCAAGAATGAAGAAGACTCTTCTACAAACGAACTCTGCCACAACTGGCTGAAAACCTTGAGACTCTACGTCCTTTCAGGGGACATATTCGCCGATCGCGTCATAGGAAACTTGGTGAACTCAATAAATTTCTGCAGAGTCTGCGACGCGACTTGTAGCGAGTGCAGAATAGGATACGGAGGTTTTGCTGCAGACATAGTGGGTGTAAAGGAGTTCGATCAAATTCTTCCGAACTATATCGAACGTCCGGAGGATCTCCTGCCAGATGATCCGCCGAAGTGCGATCTTGTCTTGGCAATAGGCCTTCACGTTGACATCCTCTCTGCAATACCTAGTTGGATCGGGAAGACTGGGGCAGGGGCCCTGATAGTGCCCATCGAGAATCCGCGATGGTGCCCCCTCGGCCTGAAAAGACAGGTTGAAGAAGATCTCCATGAGATGGGCGTTGGATCGGCCTTTCCCAAGCCCTTCTGTTCCTTAGAGAAGTCCGGCAATAGATGGATAGACCTGTTTATCGACGGGTATAGAGTAGGTGTCCCAAGGCTCAAGGTCGAGACTTGGAGGAAGAAGATCTCGAATGGGCAGACCGTTAGGAGCGCTCCCTGCGGATGTACTTGGTTCGTTTCGCAGAGGATAAGGTGGTGCGACACGACAGACGTTCCGACACTTGAGCAGGTTGTTGCGAATGCCCACCATAATTATCCTTGCACCGCAAGCATGGACATCGATAGCGAACTCAAGGAACCTATCCTGCATAAAGCTGGCTATATTATCAGACAAGCTGTCAAGGAGGCGTTGGACTCGGCGACCGAAGCCTCGAATCCCTGAAAGTCTGAGAGAGGCTTGATCTTGCCAAGAACATATGACCAACTTAGTTTATGATTCGAGTTAATCCAAACGTCAGCGTAAAGGTGATTCACTCGATGAGACCGTTCGATCTATCAAGACAGCTGCTGGCTCTCTTCGCGAAGACCAGACTTTATGTGCCCGACGTAGATTTCTCGATAGTGGGTTTGCCTCTCTTAGATAAGCTCAATTCGCTGGACAGGCTTCGAGTGTTTGCCGACGAGTTTCTCTCTTGGACGATCGATAAGGACGAGATAACATTGGTCCTACAGGCGATGTCTTGGAAGAGCATCTCGAACTTCTTCGAGGGCGCAAAGGTTGAAACCCCATACCGAATGATCGTATTCGATATACCTATGGATCTCTCAGTCGTTGGATATCTGGCTCAGATCACGAGAATATTAGCTGAGGCTAAGATCGGAATCTTCGCCATCTCTACCTTTGAGAAGGATGCGATCCTCGTCAAGAGCGAGCACTTGCAGAGAGCAGTGGATTCGCTTGAGACGTTTATAGCGGAGTGCAGGTCTATCCGCTCTCAGCAGTACTCTCCCCTCAAGAAAGGCAAGAGTGTTGGCCTCAGCTTCTCTCATCGGCGATCACCGAACATTTAGGCCGAAGAGGGAATGTTTCTGGCCAACCACCTCCTCAAGCGGAATTCGTACACACGGTTTTCTCACAAATCTTATTGACTCCCAAGAGGTATTGACTTCGATCCAAATTGAAGGATAAATGGGAGCGAGACGCGAGTCATCCCGCAGAGTACCATGCGGTCGAAGCTAGGCGCGGACGCGAATTCATCCTCAGAATGACTACAGGAGCCGATGTCTACAAGGCCATACAACAGTTCGCCAAAGACAAGAACATCAAGTTTGGCAAGATCCACGCCGCCTTCATGGGAGGATTCCAGCCTGCCACGATGCTCATGTGGACACCCGACACGCGAGATCCGAATAACTGGCATAACGAGTCGATGGCCAGCTTCAACAACTTTAGCATGTTGATCAGCATGAGTGGCGTGATCCATACGCGAATGGTGAAAGGTAGGCCGGAGCCGTTTCCCGCGATTCACTATGTGATAGGAGGAGCGTGGGACGTACCTACCGTCGGCGGACACTTGGCAGAAGGAACAACAGTGAAGGGCGTTGTCGAGGTCTTCATCACCGAGATCTTGGGAATAGAGGAGCTCTTGCCCTCAAGCTACGATCCTGAGAAAGATACCGCGCCTGAGGAATGGTATAGGGAGACGAAGTAGGAACTTCTCCTCGACTTTTTGCGTTTCCCACCAGTATTGAATGAAAAGGCATTTTGTCCACAGCTCTCGCCAGCCAATGGCCGAGGGGAGATCAAACAGCCTGTGAAAGGGGATTTGACTGTGTGACCCTAGGGACGGTTTGGTCTGTTTCAGAAAGGGCAGATGATTCACTAGTTGTGGAAATCCTTGCTTTTTCACGCTTAAATATCGAGCTCCCCGAATACGAATTTGGTTTGGCGAGGTAGACCCGGTGGATTTTGAGGTTTGGATCTGGCTTCTGGGTTTCTCGGTCGCGATCCTCGCCATATTCGTCTACGCCATAACCAGAGAGGAAAGAGAGGAAAAGAAGACGCTAGGACCACCCAAGAGCCAGTTGGCATCCATCTCTCCGATTACAATCCTTCCTCCGACCGTTTCGCCCGGCGAAATCAGAACCAGCATCACTGAAGACCAAGCGAATGTTGCACAACAGGAACTCAAGGCCCTGACCATTGAGAAGGAGATACTGAGCTACGCCCTGACACATCTGTACGAATCGGAGTCGCAAGGTAAGCTCGCAGAGTCCGATAGGGAAAGACTTGTCGCCAAGTATGGTGAACAGATGAAAGGACTGGACGAGAGGATAAGGAAGAGCCAGATGATCGTGGATCTCCACGACCTCGAGAAGAGCCAGATCGAGTGGATCAGAACGTTCCAAGAGAAATATGGGGACATGACCAAGAAGATAGAAGAGATAAGGCAGGTAATCGGTGTCGTATCAAAGGCCGAATCCGAGAAGGCAGTGTCAGAAGCTCTGAAGAAGGGAGACGAGAGGCCGAAGGAGCGGGCTAGGAAACCCTCGACAGAGACCAAGGAAGAACCTCGTCCTCCTAAGAGCAAGGCGGATGAGAGAGTCGAGGAGATCAGGGCCGAGGTCTTGAAGGAGCTTGAGAGGCTGGAGCAGATTGAGACGGAAGCCTAGCACATGGAGAGCCGCCAGCTCAACGAGTTGAAGAGACTCGCGGCCCTAGAGGCCGTCAAGTTCGTGAAGAGTGGACAAGTTGTGGGGTTGGGGAGTGGCAGCACAGCGGCTTTTGCAATCGAGGAGATTGGCAGAAGAGTCAGGGAAGAAGGACTCAAGATACTGGGCGTGCCAACTTCGCAAGACACCTATTATGTTGCCATAGGAAACCGTGTTCCGCTTACGACTCTTGACGAACATCCTGTTCTTGATATAGCCATTGACGGCGCAGATCAGGTAGATCGTGAACTGGACCTGATCAAAGGAGGGGGCGCCGCTCTAACGAGAGAGAAGGTAGTCGCTTCTCGATCAAAGAAGTTCATAGTAATCATCGATCAAGGGAAACTGGTGAGGCGCATCGGCGAGGGACAGCCTTTGCCCGTAGAAGTAATACCGTTCGCCGTTAAACCTGTCTCTGACCAGATTGAGAAGATCGGCGGAAAACCCTGTCTCAGGTATGGTACAGCGAAACTTGGACCGATCGTCACGGACAACGGAAATTATATTCTGGACGCGGACTTCGGCGTGATCCGAAGACCCAGAGAACTCAATATTTCGTTGAAACTGATTCCAGGCGTAGTTGAGACAGGCCTTTTCATTGACATGGCAGACGTCGTCTGTGTTGCCGGTCCAAACGGAGCGAGCCGGCTGGTAAGAGAACGTCAGCGCTAACCGGAAACTTGTTAATAGGAGATCGACGGAAACCAATTTTGCCGTGGTCTCACATGATAGTCAAGTGCGAGATAGTCACTTGGGACAAAGTGTTTTCGATGTGCCGAATTCTGAGGGACAGAATTGTCAGATCAGGCTTTCAGCCTGAGACAATAATCGCGCTGGCTAGGAGCGGTTTCATTCCGGGTCGACTTCTCTCCGACTTCCTGAGTGTTCCAGACCTTGTAAGCCTCAAGGTGGAACACTGGCTGGACACCACAGCAGAACACAAGGATGTTGCCACGATACCATACAGGACACCTTTCAAGATTGAAGGGAGAGCGGTTTTGATAGCCGACGACATTGTTGATACGGGAAAGAGCATGTTGGCTGCGAAGGAGTATTTGCTGGACTTCAAGCCCTTTTCGTTGAAGACCGCGGTAATGCAGCATATTGCGCCAACAGCCATATGCACCCCCGATTTCTACGCAGAGTTAATTCAAGAGTGGACGTGGTTCGTCTACCCGTGGAATATGGTAGAAGACTTCCGAAATCTGACGGGAAAACTCCTTTCAGCCAAGGGCGTGCCCTTGACCCTCGAGGAGCTCATTGCCGGTTTCAAGGAGGAGTTCAATGTGCAGGTTCCCGAACAACAGTTAGTCGACGCTCTATCAGAGATGGAGAGAAGAAGAAAACTCGAAAGGATCGGAGACAGATTCTCTCTGAGGCCTAGATGATCGGCTCTGAACTTGTTGCGAGATATACTAGGCCTAGGCTCAGACTCGCAAAGGCAATCCTAGTTGATACTCAACAAGCAGAGGCCAATGTGCTACAGAGACTAGAAATCCTAGAAGTCACATCAGCAAAACATGCGGAGCAATGTGGATCTGAAAAGCGTTTCACTGGGTGGTTTGAGGAATTGCAGCTTGATCCATTAGAGCTCATCACGACAAGAGTCAGTATCAGAGACTACAAGCCCGAACCCGTCCCGAGAGATCTGCAGCTGCGGATTCTCGAGGCGGCTAGGTGGGCACCTTCTGGTGACAACTTCCAACCATGGAGGTTCATCTTGGTCGAAGACCAAGGAACCAAGACAAGAATAGGGGAAATCTGTGTTAGAGCAGCGGTGAGATCCTTTGGAAGAGACATCGTTGGACTTCAGAAGCGTTTCGCCGAAGTCCCTGAAGAGAAGAGGAAAGCAATCATTGAAGGTTTGGTCACAGGAAGAAGATTCAAGTTCATAGCCGAGGCTCCAACCCTTCTGGCTGTCTGCGCTGACACATCGATCACAAGCAACTACCTACAAGATGTCTCGGCAGCTATCGAAAATATGCTACTCGCGGCCCACGGACTTGGACTTGGCGCCTGCTGGATAGGACTGCCGTTGGCAGACGAGGAGAGCGAGAAGCAGACCGAGGCAGCGCTGGGAATCTCCGGAAACATCAGACTTGTCGCATTGGTTACGGTCGGTTATCCTTCGAGAGTCCCGAAACCCAGGCCTAGACTCCCTCTGAAGGACCTTGTCTACATCAACAGATATGGAAACAGAGAAGGCCTACAGATGTAGGCCAGCTTTCTCCAGAGATCGGCTATATGATAATTCTCATGAAACGCGTGTAATTTCAGCTAGATTATCTAGCGATGCTGCGTCCAACTATTTGGCCATAGAACGATCGATGATTTTCCCAGCAGGATCTACTATTCACATTTCGCAGCGACCATGTTGTGGGCATCTTTGCGTTGGTGCCCTTGAGATCTGTGTGTTCATCTGCCAATTGTAGGAGGTTAGCTGTGATGATCTACCCTTTCTCTGATTCCTCTGGCCTTGAGGTCTCTGACGAGCTCTATGAGACCTTTCACGGCAGCCTTGAGAAAGGCATTGCCTTTCTCAACTGTAGCCTTTGTTGGATCACCAATTACTCCGGTCTTGGATAGCGTGCTCCAGTACTCCATCATTGTTGCGGGGGGATGAGTCGTACGTCCTCCACTGGCAAGGTCGAACCAGAAGTACTCCGACTTTGGAAAGCTGATGTCCTTGACGGCTCTCGACATGTCGACGAGTTCAGGCTTCAAAGCAAGATATAGGGAGGTCTCTAATTCGCATGCGTGGGTCATTCCACCTGGGAACTCGGATTCGCGATGTTTCTTGATGGCCTCCACCACAGGTCCCAGCGACCACCATGAGATCATAGCACACTGAACATTAGGACGTTCTATTATCGTAAGCCTTGACACGATATCCATGAACGGTACGTTACTTCCATGGCCATTAACGATCAGTATCTTCCTGAAGCCGTGATGGGCGATGCTCTTAGTTATGTCCAAGACGTAGTCAATGAAGGTCTTGCCACCAATGGTGATGCATCCTGGAAAGTCCATGTGGTGTGGACTGTAGCCGTGGATCACTGGCGGAATGACAACGACTTCTTTCGGAATCTTCTTTCCAGTATGCAGACAGATCTCGTTCGTTATCAGTACATCCGTATCCACCGGAAGATGTGGCCCATGATCTTCAATCGTGGCTACCGGGAGAATAGCCACTCTCCCTTCTTTTGATGCCTGATTGATCTCCGGCCAAGTCATCTCCCCCCATGCGAACTTCTCCATCCAAGCTCACCAGACAGAACAATAGACTCAAAGACTAATAGCTGAATCCGTAGAACTCGCTCGTTTGATCAATATTCAGATTCATCCAAGACGGCCGTGTTGTCTTCCCCCATTCTTCGGCTGATGGGAAAGCTTGAAGATCTTGGCGACATTGATAGGAGTCACTCGGATACGCACAGAAGAGCGAAGTATCTTTGACTAGGATGGTCGGGATCGGCTCAAGAGAAGCTCTCCAACTTGGATTCTCGCACTTCCTGATAGACAGCCAGATGGCCCTTCTTGCAGTCTCAATGCCTTTCTTGATCCGCGACTTAGGGCTCACTCTATCCGAAGCGGGAGTTGTAGTTGGTGCATCAGTACTCTTCGCCGCAGCGCCTCAGCCGGCAACAGGACACCTTTCCGACCGCGTGAGCCGAAAGAGCATGCTTGTCCTCGGACTGATCATCTGCGGAGTCGGATCCGTTCTGACATCCCGCTCCCCAAACTTCTTTGAGCTACTCATATTCCAATGCATCGTCGGAGTGAGTTCCAGCATCTTTCATCCTCTTGGATACTCTTTGACCTCATACCTCTCCGACCTAGCATACAGAGGCAGAGCTCTGGGGTTTCTAAGTGGTTCTGGAGATCTCGGAATGTTGGCTACATTTTCTTCGACAGGCCCTCTCGCAGCGGCTTTTGGATGGCGAGCGGTTTTTCTTGCGTGGGGGTTCCTGGTGTTGGGATTTTCAGTTGTATTCGCTTTCCTTGGATCCATAGGCGATTCGTATCAAAAGAGAAAGGGAGGGCCGAGAGGCGGCGAAATACTCAGAAGGATCGCGCCAGAGCTGGTCTTCATGGTTCTGCTGAGCTTGGTAAACAGGATCTTCCTCTCTTTCTTGCCAACCTATCTATCTGAGATGGGGGTTGCAGAGGCCTCAGCAGCCATATTTCTTGGCGCACTCGTCTCACTAGGAATTCTAGGTGAATTGATAGGAGGTTCTTTGACAGACAAATTCGGCCCAAGGGTAACAATATCGACCCTCATGGCCCTGTTGACGCTTGTCTCCTTTTCCATCTACCTTGTAGGATCTGGGAACTTGTTGCCGCTGATCACCGCTGTAGCAGGCTTTCCGATGTTTGCAACTTATCCATGCATCTATTCCGCGACATCGCAAGTGGCGGGAGAGAGCAGGGGAGCTGCCTACGGACTGCTTATCTCAGTAGGCTGGATAGGGAGCGCTTTCGGACCACCAATCGCTGGAGCTCTTGGTGATCTCTACGGGCTAAGTGTGGTATTTGTTCTCGTCATGATAGTCTCGCTCATAGCATCTAGCTTCGCGGCTCGATTCCTCAAGATCCATTGAAGGCGATCAGCCATGAAGACGCTGGAACCCTTTCATACTAATGCAACAAGTGTTATAAGCCGTAAATACTCAACAATTGCCGATGCGTGGATGGGCAATTGTCGAACAATTTGAGGAAGGCGGTTGGGAACACAGTGACGCAGACTTGCGAGTTTGAACTCAAGGACTTCTGTCAGTGGCGTGGCTGTTACATCTCCAAAGGGGCTTGTCTGGGCTGCCCCCTCGCAAACTCTGAGAACCAGTAATCAGCGTCCGACCTAGGACTCTTGCTCTAAGCTTTGGCTACGGTTGCCTGAAGAAGTATCTGGGCCAATTCGACCAGTTGCCAGACCTCTCATCCGAATAGCCTATGGTAAGGCGCATGCCTATGCACAGATCCTCTTGTCTGACGCCCTCTATGATGCCTGGCAGCTGCGGGCCTTCTGCAAGTTTGACGACTCCTATAGGATAAGGCGACCTAGATGAGAAGAGCTTGGGGGCGATATGAACTATCGTGTATGAGACTAGCGTTCCATCGCCCCTGAGTTCGATAGGCTCCAAGAGTAGGGAGGTGCATTTTGGACACGTCGGCCTCGGAGGTAGCGTAATTGAGGCACACTTTCCACACTTCGCCGCAACGAGCTTATGGTTTCCGATCTGTCTGTAGAACTCGTCGACCGTAAGTCTTGAATCGATGCTCAGCCTCAATCACCCCTTTTGTAGATGTGGACCACTGCAGTCGAGGCTGACCCACCCACATTGTGCGTGAGGCCTACACTGGCGGATTCAATCTGTCTTTTCTCTGCGGCTCCGATCAGCTGGAGGTATATCTCGTAAGCCTGTGCCGTACCAGTTGCTCCGACAGGGTGCCCTTTTGATTTGAGACCGCCGCTGGTGTTTACTGGGATTCTCCCCCCTATCTCCGTGTTTCCATCTTGAATGAACTTCCCCGATTCTCCCGGTTTGCAGAATCCCAGACTCTCGTACGCCATTAGCTCTGCAATGGTGAAGCAGTCGTGGACTTCAGCTAGGTCTATGTCCTTGGGCTCCAGGTGCGCTATCTTGTACGCCTTCTCTGCGGCTACCCTTGCAGCATGCGACGCTGCAAGGTCTTCCCTCTCGTATAGTCCCAAGGTGTCACTGGCTTGCGCTGACCCGACGATGTATACCGGTGTGTCGGTGAACTTTCTGGCCAACTCCGGCCTTGTGAGAACCAGACAGCTAGCACCATCCGAAACTAAAGAACAGTCAAAGAGTTTGAGAGGCCAGGCAACCACTCGAGAAGAGAGCGCCTGTTCAAGCGTGATCTCTTTCTGCATGTGTGCCTTTGGATTCTTGGCTCCATTCCGGTGGTTCTTCACCGCCACGAGTGACATCTGCTCCTCTGTCGTGCCGTACCTATGCATGTGCGCTGTCGCCATTAGGGCGAAGAGCCCAGGAAAGGTCAGCCCATTCAGCTGTTCGAGCGGGTAATCTGAAGGCATGGCAAGGTATTCAGTCACGTCTGCTATCCCGAGGTGGGTCATCTTCTCGACCCCTCCGACCAAGACTATATCGCTCATACCAGATTTGACAGCCTGAACTCCTATCCGCAGAGAAGCACCGGAGGACGCGCAGGCACTCTCAATTCGGGACGCAGACTTGCCTAGCAGGCCAGTATAGTCCGCTATCAACGGGCCAGTATGGCTTTGGTGCTCAAAGGACTCGCTCATCTGTCCAATGTAAATCGAGTCGATGTCTCTCCGCGGGTCCAAGTTTGGACAGCGATCGACTGCTTCTCGAAACGCCTGCATGAATATCTCTCTGGACAACATTCCTTCCAACTTGCCGAACTTCGAGAGTCCAGCAGAGACTATCGCGGCTAGCGGTTCACCAGCCAAGAATCTCCACCTAAGGCCCCGCTTGGGTTCATTCTCTCCTTCGATTTCAGGTTCACGGTAGGTGTTGAGCGATGGCGCAGCGGTTTGATCATCGTCTCTGCTTGACGAAGATCCCGTAGGGGTCGATCTCAGCCCTCAATATGTTCAGCTCTTCCTGCGTTGGGTAAGCCGTCTCCTCGATTTTGTCCGTGATGAGAGGCTCGAACCCCATATTCTGACGAACCTGCTCTAACGTCACTCCTGGGTGCATGGATAACAGTCTCATCACCTTCGTGGACTCGTCGAATCCCAAGATTGCGAGGTTGGTGACGACTCTGTATGGTCCCGTATTGGCCGGAAGACCTGCCGCCTCTCTGGCTCCAGGCCCATCGAGGTATCCGGGAGTCGTGACAAACTGGACCTTCTCTACGAGTCTGCGTTTCTCGTGCGGAGTCGTGATTATGGTCTTCCAGCACAATGAGCCCACATCGTTGCCTCCCCCGCTTCCGGGAAGGCAGACTTTGGGTCTGTCATGGCTGCCAATGCACGTCGAGTTGACGTTTCCGAACTTGTCTATCTCGGCTCCTCCGATGAAGCCATAATCTAGAAATCCGAGCTGTGCTGCGGACATGACGTCATCCATGGACCCGGCGAGCAAGGCGCTGTGGAACGTCCTCGAGTCGCCTACGGATATGGGGAGCGTTGGGACCTTTGGTCCTATTCCCCCCGCCTCAAATACTACCACCAAGTTTGGCGCATGAGTCTTCTGGGCAAGTAGCCCCGCAACCATCGGAATTCCGGTGCCGCAGAAGACTGTTGTCTTATCTTTGAGGAGTCTCGAAGCTGCAACAGCCAGCATCTCCGTCGGAGAATAGTCTTTGATGTCCATGATCATGCCCCCTCGATCCAAGGCGCCTTGAGCATCTCCCTCAGCTGCTCCAACTTTCTCAAGTAGCTCAGCTTCTTAACGCCGCCGACAAGGTCTAGATATTCGTCGAAGTTCTTGACGCCGTGGATATACTTATCCAAGTATTCCTTTGTGCCCTCCGTGGTCTTAGCTTTGATGAGGTAATTACCGATGTGTTCTTCATCGAAGTAGTATCTGTGAGGCATGTTGCTGGGATGGGCACCGTATGGAATCTCCACAATTGCGTCGACAAAATAGTACGGAATTATCGTCCTCCAAGGCTCTGCCCTGATCACGCGTTCATCAACAACCTCCTCAGTCGTAAGCACAAGTCTCCTTGAAGCTCTAGCCAAATCATAATCCATGATGGTAATGCCGTCGATCTGGGCGTTCCCGAATTTGTCGCACCGATCGACGTGAATGAAGGAGACATCTGGATAGCAAGCCGGGACGGTTAGGAGTCTGCGGCCGGTGTATGGACATTCTATTACCTTTGCCGCACTTTCCTTCATCGTGTCTGAACCTAACATAGTGCGAGTAGGTATGAACGGGAGACCCATCCCGGCAGCTTTGAGTCGCCATTCGAATCCAGCATTACTCCACTCAACAACTCTAATTGTTCCACTTTCCACAGCGCGTCTGAAGGCTGGTGAGAGACCTCTGACCTCATGTCCTCCGGCATAGGCTCGATCAACTTTGCTGATGCATCCTCCAGCAGTCATAATCTCGACATCATGAACTCCGGGCTTGGCTGCCATCGTGAGGTTCCGTCTGCCTTGTCTTATTATCTCGTAGATAGCGCAGAAGGATGTCCTCACGTGCCCGAATCCTCCAAAAGCGATGTAGAGATCGTCTTTGACGTACTTTGAGACCGCTTCGCTCAAGGTCGTGGTCTTGTCGTCGAGAGATCGGTTCTTCTCTTTCAGTACCCATTCTCTGTGTTCCTCGGGATCAACCCTAGAGAGGAGTTCTCCCCTGCCTTCAGCCAAGATTTCCATCCAGTCCCACCGCCAGAATGATCGGTTCCATCAATTCTCAGAGGCAGTTGATTTAATGGTTGCCGTAATAGCAGTTGATGGGACACTCGTGGCTCAGAAATAGAGTCGCTGTCCGATATTGGTGGGGTCGCGGAGATTTGAACTCCGGATCACGTGGGATCTTTGACTAGGTCACCCAAGCCACGTAGCCTGTCCCAAGTTCTAGACCAGACTAGCAGACGACCCCAAACACATGCTCGGTGAGGAACTGTTGACTCTATATATGCTTTGCAGTTTGGCGCATGGTTTTGAAAGCGATTGGGCCAAAAGAAATCTAGGTCTGGACCACTTCCTTCTTGTCGAGCCTTCTCTGCCTTACTAGCTCGTGTTTCTTCTCGTGCTTCATGTGTTCGTAGTAGTGATCTATGCAGAAGAATTTCTTGCAGTAGATGCAGACTTTCCCTTCGATGTTGGTTCTGTGGCACCTATCGCATTCCTGAGATTCGGTGGACATAGCTCTCCGTCCTGAACACTTCTTCGAGAGATTTCTTTAAACTTTTCATAGGATCAAGCTGCTCTGGCGTTCGATTACATTGATTTGCCCGAAATAACTGAATTCACTATTCTGTAGGGCATTTTCTGGGTGGTGGGGCCGAGGAGAATTGAACTCCTGACCTGTGCCCGAGAGCGACATCAATTTCGCTTTCTACGGGTTTCTTCCCGAGCTCCTGAAGTTCTTCATCCTGAACGTCAGTAAACCCTTAGCATGGGCTTCTGGAGCCCGTCGTCACTCAGGCAACTGATACCTGGCTAGACTACGGCCCCACCAGAGGTACATGGATAATTCAGAGAAGTATTATGTTTTTCTCAACCTCAGAGCGGATTCGGTGAAATCAACTGATTGTGTTCTGCACGATGATTGATGGGGGCGAGAAATACTGATTGCGGATTCTAATGTCGTCGTTCTCAAAGTCTAGGGGTTGAACGGTGCATCGTGCCCAGGAATTATGAGTGTAGGCTTGAGGTCTGCTATCTTCTCTATGCTTCTTCTCGCTTCGTCAGGATCCGCGTTCGCAACTACGACCTGTGGTTCCCTCCTTTCTAGGAAGTCTCTCTTGACGTTTATCGAGTCTCCAGCGATGACCACAAGGCCGCTTTCAGTTTCGGCTACCACTGATATGCTCCCCAGTGTATGTCCAAAGGTTTCTATCACCTTCACGCCTTCTGCTATCTCAAGCCCGTCTTTGACCTCTTGAACCTGCAGAATCTCCATGAAAGCTTGTGCATACTCAGGCCAGTACAGCTGCTTCGCGTGCTCCATCTCCCTTTGGTGGATGTATAGCGGCTTTCCTTTGAAGAGATGGTTGCTCTCCACATGGTCATAGTGGCAGTGAGTGTTCACAACCGCGTCGATCTCTTCAAGAGACAGCCCTAGTTCCTTAAGGCGAGCCTGAAGTGCACCATACCGGCCCAGCTGGATAATGCCAGGATCGACTAGCACGATCCTGTCGCCCCTTATGAGTACGGTGTTGCACGTCCCCAGATTGAAGACTCTTCTGCCATAGATATCGTAAACGTCGCTTTCGGGCAAGGGAGTCTGAGGCCAACGAAGACTTAGAATTGGCCGTCCTCGGTATAGACCGACCTGCGTATACATCGCATTTATGAGAATCTCGACTTCCGCCATTCTCTGCACCTTCGTCTGTACAGATCATTAAGCCTTCGTCAAGAAGAGTCTTTGGCGTTGGTTGAATGTAAAGGGTCAAACTTGAATGTGTTACCTCAAGGAGACGCGGTTTTGGCCTCCGACCTTCCGGATTTCTACAAAGCCTCTTTCTTCGAGTCTCTTCACAATCCTCCAGACAGTAGTCTTTGGCAACTCCTTGAACTTCTCCCTGATCTCAGATTCGGTGACCGGCCGCCCAGCTTCGCGTAGGAAGTTTAGTACCTGTAAATCGTCCGTATGAAGAACCGCTTCTTCCTTCGTCACTTGCTGTGACTTCCTTGTCTTCTGCAAGACGAATGCCGCTGAGAGCAGAATAGCTATGACGATAACCACCAGAATTACACCAGTATAGAGAGATGTCGGCGAGACTGCCGGGGTTGAAGCTTGATCTGCTCTGGCTTTTGCTTGGACCGCCAGCGACTCTGCCAGTGTGTAGGAGCTCTGGTTGTATGCGTTCAACGCTTGTGAGAGGAGTTGTTCCGCTTGCTGTAATCCCTCCGTCCTCCTTTCATCCTCCGCCAGCCTTATCGCCTCACGCGCTTCGGCGATGCTTCTGGCGGCTGAGCCGGCCTCACTGACCTGAATCAAGTAGGAGATCTCTTGGGAACCTGCGTTCATCGTCATGACTAGGCGGTCTCCTTGTGTCGTCACCGAGATCGGAGCATCGCTGAGGTCGATCACGGTGGCATTCTCTGGCAAAGTGATCGTGAAGTTGCAGGGAGCAAACAAGGATACCGTCCACAGCCTACCCGTCTTGTTTGTTAGAGTGGACGTTGAGTACTCGATTCTCGTCTCTGTGGCTCCCAGCGTCGAAATTTCTATGGCAGAGCCATCGATCGTATAGTCGAGGAGCGTGTCGTTCTCATCTGTAACGATTAGATCCTCGACCACAGATCCGATAAGGCCGAGTGAGATGCTTGGTGTCTCTGGATTGACTGATACTCTATATTCGACGTGGACGTATCCATCCCTGTAGGCGACGAGATTCAGGGACTTCGGTTCGTATTGGAGAGCCACCACTACTTGTGGATAGAGTAGGATGAACAAGAAGAAGATCGCTAGGCTGCTTGGCTTCATCGGTGGGCTGGTGATACGAGCGGCCTAATAAAACTGATCACCTTCCTTCCATCTGGTGACGACGAATAGTCAGAGAGTGAAAGACAACAAAATGGCGAGGACTCCAATGCCCATGCAATAGTACATAAACGAGTGCAGCCGTCCTGTCCTAACGGCTCTCAGGAGGAGTTTGAGTGAGGCGTATCCGACCATCGCTGCAACAATCATGCCGACGATTGAGGGAACAACGCTGGTCACGGTGACTTGCGTCGCCTCTAAGACTAGGGCTCCCAGTGAGGCTGGTATCAAGAGGAGCAGTGAGTAGCGTGCAGCTTCCATTCTATCGACCCCGAGCAACAATCCTGTAGAGATCGTGGTGCCGCTTCTTGAGACGCCCGGTGTCACTGCGATTCCCTGCATGGTCCCTATGAGCAGGGCGTGACGTAGGTCAGGCCTCGCGATGCCGCTCTTGTCCTTTGATGCTCGCAGGAGGAAGGCCGAGAACAAGAAACCAGCTCCAATGATTGGGAGATTGGCAAAAGAGAACTCAAAGAATGATCGAAGAAGGAGGCCGAGCACAGCGGTCGGGATAGTGCCTGCCAGCACAAGGATCCCGAGTCTCCCCTCGGCTGAGTCCAGATCGAGCCTAGCAACCGCTCTTAGAATTGCGGCGAGGTCTTTCCTATACTGGAGCCCAACTACCATAGTTGTTGCTACATGCAACAGAGCATCGAAGAAGAGCGGTCTGTCGATACCGAGGACTTTCTGCATGATTGCGAGGTGTCCAGAGCTAGAGACGGGAAGCCACTCTGTAATCCCTTGAATCAATCCCAGAATGATCGCTTCAATCAGTCCAAGCATCGATGTCTGCTCCGTTTATGTCTCTAGTGGTCGAAACTCCTCCGATCTTGTACGCCTCAAGACGCTCATTTTGTCAAGATGATTCCCGAGAGCCTCCTATCTGATGTCACGTGAGCGTGCCTTAACCGTTAGCCATTCCAAGCCTGTTGCCTTCATGAGGCAATCCTCACACCCTAAATACATTTTGCAATGAGATACCCTCGATGAGGTCCGGTGTAAGTTATGGGCGGCGAGCTCAGACTCGAAGGAATCATACCTGCAGTCATAACCCCCTTCACTCAGAAGTACGAGATTGACGAAGACGGATACCGTGAAACTCTCAGATTTCTGATGGCTCAGGGAGTCCGTGGCTTGATGTGCGCTGGCAGCACGGGAGAAGGAGCCACTCTCACAAGAGAGGAACGCAAAGGGCTCATCTCGACAACCGTGGAAGAGGCGAAGAGTAGAGTCCCGGTGATAGCGGGCACAGGAGCACCAAGCACGAACGAGACAGTAATCTACACGAGAGATGCGAAGGACGCCGGAGCGGATGCAGCTCTGGTCGTATCCCCATTCTACGTCATACCGAACAACGTTGGACTGATCGACCACTATAGGGAGCTAACGAAGCGCGTTGATCTTCCAATTATCGTCTACAATATACCGGCTCACACTGGAACGAATATCGATTCCCAGATGCTTGTCAAGCTCTCACGACTGCGTAATATTGTCGGGATCAAAGACTCAAGCGGAAACATGAGCCAGTTCACTGAAGAGATACGCGTTGCAGGCGCCAAGATGGCTATCCTCACCGGATGCGATGACCTTCTTTACCCCTCATTCACTCTCGGTGCGCCTGGAGCCATAGTTGCGATCGGCAACATCGCCCCGAAGGAGGCTGTCGCCATCTATGAGGCTGTGAGAAAAGGCGATCACGAGGAGGCGAGGCGACTTCATTACCAAGTCCTGCCTGTCGCGAGGGCGATCGGAGTTGCCAGCAACTTCCCGGCGGTTGTAAAGGAGATAGTTCAACAGCTCGGGCGCCCCGCTGGTCCAGCTAGGAAGCCCAGTGTGCCCCTCAGTGAGGACGAGAGCAAATCGATACGTGAGGCACTCATCAAGTCGAGACTGCTCAAAGTGAGCTGATAGAAAAGCCGTCGAGGCGAGTTGCCTCAACAATAGAGTGTTAGGCAGTCCAAGAATCCGGGAGAGATTCGAGACCAAAGATGCCTTAGGAGAGCCGCTGTGTCGAATAGTAGGGCATGCCAGTAAGAGAAGTTCTGCAACTCGGAAACCCACTCCTGCGGGAAAAGTGCAGCTTGGTGGAGGATCTCAGATCTCCAAGTATTGCCGCCCTCAAGACAGACCTCAGAGACATTCTGCACCATTGGAGGGAGGCCACAGGATACGGAAGGGGTATTGCAGCTCCGCAGGTCGGCGTCCTCAAGAGGATCGTACTTATCGATATGGGCACACCATGGCTCCTCGTCAATCCTGAGATTGTTGAGGCGAGTCGGGAGCTGATGGAGGTATACGATGCATGCCTCAGCTACCTTTGTATCTTCTTCAAGGTCTCAAGGTTCAAGAGGATCAAGATGAGATATCAAGACGATAACGGTGAAGAGAAGAGCGTTGAAGCTGAAGACGATCTCTCCGAGCTTCTACAGCATGAGATAGACCATCTCGAGGGAGTTCTCGCCATAGACAGGGTGACGAACATCAAGAGCATCTGCACGAGAGCAGAGTTCGAGAGGAGATACAAGAGGTAGTTGCGACACGGACCCAGCGTTCAGCCTGCAGGAAGACATGTTTCTTCATTGAAGCTGTAGGCGTCTTACGATCTCTTCTTCTGCGTTGTCTGCTTTGATGAATATGGGTACGTTTTCCATGCCTGTCGCTATATAGCTGGACAGGAGCCAATCTCCCGGAGCGAACTCTAAGGTCTTCTCTAGTATTCCCTGGTCGATTGTGAAGGTGCCCGATACCACCGTTCTATCGTAAGGCCTTGGCAGTGTGCCTACAAAGTAGGTGTGGAGCTGCTGCAGGGCATTGGTGTTCAGGTATGCGATCCTCTGTGTTGCGACGCAGGCGCCGAGTCCATACTTTCTTCCTTGTCTCAGGAGTACTTCGATATCTGCGGTGCAGTCCTTCTCTATTCCTCTCGCTCTGTCAGCAGCAGGGATGAACTCTTGCGCCTCGTCAAAGACGAAGAGAATGTAGGGTTCGACTTTAAACTCCTTCTTCCTCTTGGATAGGAAGCGTTGGCTCAGATCTATTGCCAGCTCCTTGATCGTGTATGGATCCGCTATGGAGAGGCATACGAGACGCGTCCCGTTCTCCATGAGATCTTGAATCTTCTCTGTTGTAAATCCGTCCTTCTGTTTCTCGTCCTTCGCTCTCGCGAGGGTCTCGTGTAGAGTGCCTCGAGTCGTTGCCCAAGAGTATAGGCCGCTCTTTTCGCTAACCTTGAACTCCACGACTGCCTCGGTGGCTCTCTGGTCTAGATAGGCCACAAAGTCCTCGTCGATTTCCCTCTGGAGTGCATATTTTCTCGTGGTGGCGTAGTCGATCACCGCGTGACGGATTCTATCTATTGCTTCAAGGTAGTGTGGCCGCTCCATAGAGTCTTTTCTTTGATCCGATATTTGGCCGAGAACCTCCTCGTAGGTCGGAACCACAAAGCGCGGCCTGAGATATTGCGAGACCTTTCCCTGTTCGAGTATCGACGCAAAGACCTTCCTCGGTCGTTCGTCTTTCTCGAAATCCCGAGGCTTGACTATGGACTTGCAGAGCTGATCGGGGTTGTCAACCTTGGTCTCCAAAACAATCTTTGATCTAATGCTACGATCTGCGAAGACGTCTTGGAGGAGGAAGGGGTACTCCATCGATATGTCGAATATGACGATCTTCGTCTCAGGCATGTGATAGATGACTCTTCTAAGCACGTTGGATAGAAGATTGCTCTTTCCGCCGCCGGTGAAAGCGAAGATTCCAAAGTGATAGCGCACAAGCCGCTCGAGGTCTATGTAGATCGGTATCTTCTCCCTTTCGCCCTCAAACATCTTCACTGTTCCCAAGCGTGGGCTTTTTCTAGCCTCGAACTCTGCCTCGATTTTCCTCCAGTCTCTGCCCATCTTTTCTAGAATCTTCCTGTTGTAGATCTGGTTGATTGTGTCCCTGTTCAGTATGTGGACCTGCTCAGCCACGATGGGATAGGAGAACCCTTTCAGGTACCTCGGCTCTTCTCCTGTCTCGACGCACATGTCGTAGTTCAGCGGAATTGAGCTGATCTGAACCATCATGGTTGACTTGTCGTCTGAGCTCCAGTCTTCCACAGACTGCTCTATGATCTCGAACTGCATTGGGTAGTAGCTTCGATCCGAGAGACCTCCGAGGCCGAAGTGCTCAGGATGTATGCGGGAGATCTCCAAGAGTGTGTACCTCTCAATTTGGGCGTCTGACTTGAAGTTCTTGACCGCCAGTAGCATACCTTCCTCTATCAGCTTCATGAGGTCTCTCTGATACTCTACTTTGATTCTGCAGTCGTAGCGTGCTGAGATTCCTGAAGTCTCCGAAATCTCGTGTCCTCTTGTTGGGATAACGGCGCTTAGACGGGCTTTGAATCTGCCGTCAAAGTCGGTGAAATACTTCCTACATACGTCCTCTTGTTGATTCAATCTGAGCCCTCCTTTCCCTGAAGGTGCTCATATAGAAGACGAACCTTCTCAGGTCCTTACGGTTCATTATCCAATGTCCCGCTGTATCTATGATTTTTCTCGCCTCGTGGTTGTGATACTTGGCGATGCTATCGGCGATAAAGAGCGATCTGTTATGTCCGAACACCTCAGGTATGTTTGGAGAAGACATCGCACCGAGGATCGTCATCACCAGATCTTGAATCCTGTTCTCGACATGTCTGTCTCTGAAGAGTACTAATTCCAAGGGTTCTTTGGTTGCGGCGTATTCGTGGAAGAGGTTTGTTGTTGTTTCTCCTCTGAAGTCGTACTCTGGATGGACTAGTCGGTCGACAAAGAGAACGTTGCTTCTCAGTTGCGGGTCATGTCTTGCCTCGCAGAGCTGAACATAGCTCTTAACGAACGACCTTTCGGGCGTTATTCTGTTGCCTATGGCGCCACTGACATATCCGAACCGTCCCTGATAATCTGGTACGATTGTTCTGAAGGCGGTGTCGTACTCGATCGTGGTCCATGGAACTCTCAGTTTCTCGTGGTTAAAGAGTGAGATTGCCTGAAGGAGCATTCTGTCTGTGTTTGGAGCGTTTGCCAACGCTTCAAGATCTGCATCGAAGCGCCAAATCTTGTTGTTCGCGCAGACAGGTACGAGTTGTCTCTTGAAGTCTCTTGCCGTTGTGTCCTTTGTGATACCCACTAGGAGTATCCTCCTTCTCCAGCACTCTTCCACCAACATGTTCAGTGAGGCGAGTGTGAGGAATGCGAGGTCGCCTGTCGTGAGCCATTCGAGGCGACCTTTCTTAGGTATCTTCATGGTATTCGGCCTCTCTCCTCCTTGAGCGAAGAGTTGCTCACCGATCTCCATGACCAGATGTCTGAACCTGTGCCAAGTCGTTTTGTAGCGTTCGGCCAGGGCGTATCTGCGGCCGCTCTCTTGGATAAAACCAGCTTTTGCCGAGTTTGCCAAGAATTTGTCAACCCTTTTGCATCGGTCTGGCTCAACTATTCGAAGGTCGCTGCAGATCTCTTTCTGGGTTCTTGGGCCTTTCTTCTCAAGTAGGTGGAGGAGGGCGTGGCGGAGGTAGTCGCCTCGGGGCGTTGGCTGTCTCGCCGACTCACTCTCGATATAGTGCCTTGCGTACGCTAGATCATTTGTGTCTAGAGGTACGCTGTCAACTTCATACTCGTATATAGCGAGGTTTGGCCAGGCTGTTCTCCGAGATGTCTCTCTTACAAGTGCGCTCTGCTCACAGGCTAGGGAGCGGTCCATTAGGATGATCCTAATCCCTTTCTCCTGATCTGTTGCGAGCTTGTATGCGAGGTAGAACTCGCTAAATGTCATCAGCCAGTTTGATATGGTTGAGTTGTCGACGATTCCTTTGTCGTCAAGAGCCCTGTCGGTTGATATCTCTCCGCCCCTGCCAACGCTCATGAGCGTTTGATCGATCTCCAGAACCTCATTAATGTAGATTGGAACGCAACTTGAGACGCCTACTCCCTCGTCCATCATTTTCGTGGAGTACTCGACTTTGAGCCCGTGGTCAGCGATCTCCACGGTTCCTAGGGACGCGTAGGCGCCTCCGAAGAAAATCACCATGTCAAAGAGCGGCCGGCATGTCTCGGTGCCATCTATCCCCGCGAAGCGTGTCTGATTGGAGCCGAAGAACTCTTGGAAGGACTTCGCCGAATCTTCTTCGTTGAATTCGCTTCGTATCAGATTTGAGAGGAAGCCGTCGTAGAGTCCCTT